>JAFYPR010000013.1 GCA_017547445.1 Clostridia bacterium | reverse complement strand
TATAAGGAATAAAGTGACGATTTCTCGTGCAAGACTCCCTATGGGAGCCCTAAAATCGCCACTTTCGGAGGGGTGAATGCGATTAACCCCTCCGATTTTATTTTGGGAAACCTTCTTTCCCAAACCCTTCGCTATTGTGCAAAAAATAAGTTTTTCGACAGTCTGAGGGCATTGCTTTCGCAATGCCCTTTTTGCGTGAATAGTGTATTAAAGTGTTGATTATTTAAAAAATGGTGATATAATTATTTCATTAAAATATAAAAGAGGAATTTGCTATGGAAAGAAAAATGCTTGTTTTGGATATAGACGGGACTTTGACCAATTCAAAAAAGGAGATTACGCCAAAAACAAAGGCGGCGATAACATCAGTTCTGGATAAGGGTCATGTTGTTGTGATTGCTTCGGGCAGACCTACCCCCGGTACAAAGAAGGTATGCGAGGAATTGGAGCTTAGTAAGTATGAAGGATATGTTTTAAGCTATAACGGAGCAAGAATTACCCGTCTTGGCGATAAGAAGGTTGTGCACCAGAAAATACTTGATAAAAAGTATATACCTGCTATTTTTGAATACTGTGTAAAAAACGATATGGGTATGATGACCTATGAGGATAACGACGCTGTTACAGGTACGAGAATTGATGAGTATATGGAATTGGAGGCAAGGATTAATTCCATAGGATTAAGAAGTGTTGAAAACTTTACGGAGTATGTGGATTTTCCTGTTAATAAGTGTTTACTTACAAAGGAGGATGCTTTGGCTAAGGCGGCGTGTGAAGAGCTTAACGGGATATATAAGGATGAGCTTAGCATTTACAGAAGCGAGCCTTTCTTTGTGGAGATTATGCCCAAGGGCGTTGATAAGGCGGCAAGTCTTGAGATATTGAGAGAAATTCTCGGGATTAAGAAGGAAAACATCGTTGCCTGCGGTGACGGCTTTAATGATTTGAGTATGATAAAGTATGCTCATGTGGGCGTATGTATGGCGAACGGGTGCGAAGAATGCAAAAAAGCGGCTGATTATATTGCGCCGAGCAATGACGAAGACGGACTTTGTGACGTAATAGAAAAGTATTTTTAAAGTTTAAATAATAGAAATAAGCTGATTATAGTTTGTTAACAATTATAAGATATTATGTTTGTGAGATTAACAAAAGGAGGTTATCTGGATGTTTGATGAAAACGGAAAATATATAGGAGAAACTCAGGAAAACGAAATTGAAATTATTGAAGAGCAAGCCGAAGAAGCTGCTGACGAAAAGGCTGAGCCTTTGTTTACAAATGATTTTGTAATAGAAGAAAAACCAAAAAGAAAGAGAAACGGATTCTTTAAAAAGGCTGTAAGCGTGGCTGTATGTGCCTGTGTTGCAGGGGCGGCCTTCAGCGTTGCAATGAATGTCACAGATAAATTTGTTGACAATATTAAAATAGGTACAACTCAGGATGCGCTGAGTGAAAACAATGAAATAAAGCTGAGTTACTCTGCCATGACAACTGCCGAGGGCGAATTAAGCATTGAAAAAATCGCAGAGGCTTGTCTGCCCAGTGTTGTATCCATTACAAACAAGGGAGTAAGCGAGATTATGACATTTTTCGGCAACTATCAGACAGAGAGCATTTCCTCGGGCAGCGGTATTATAATCGGGGAGAATGATTCGGAGCTTCTGATTGTTACAAATTATCATGTTGTAGCGGACAGTAAGGAGCTTACTGTTGTATTTTCCCATGAAGAGGCTGAGACTAAAGATGGCGAAGAGTCGTATATGAATATTGCCAAGGTTAAGGGGTATGACGCAGATAAGGATATTGCGGTTATTGCTGTAAATCTTGATGAAATATCGAGTGAAACAAAGAGCAAAATTAAGATTGCGACTATCGGTGACTCCAAGGAGATAAAGCTTGGTGGCGGTGTTGTTGCCATCGGTAATGCGCTCGGTTACGGACAGAGCGTGACACACGGTATTATAAGCGCTATTGACCGTGAGGTTACAATGGATGGTATCAAGGGCGGAGAAATTACAAACAAATATCTCCAGACAGACGCGGCGATAAATTCAGGTAACTCGGGCGGTGCACTTTTAAACATGAAGGGCGAGCTTATTGGTATAAACTCTGCCAAGATTGCTGCCTCGGGTGTTGAAGGTATGGGATATGCTATACCTATTACAGATGTACAGGAGCTTATAGGAGAGCTGATGACATTGAAAACACGTGATGTTGTGCCCGAGGATAAGAGAGGCTATCTTGGTATTTACGGCACAGATGTGACAAGTCAGGTTTCGCAGATGTACTCAATGCCTCAGGGCGTTTTTGTACAGGAGGCAATAAAGGATTCGCCTGCAGAAAAATCAGATCTGGCTCAGGGTGATATTATCACAAAGATTGACAATGTTTCTGTTACTACAATGGCGGCACTTCAGGACCGACTTTCCCGTTATGAAGCGGGAGAAAGCGTAGTGTTGTCCGTAAAGAGGATTGAAGGCAGAAAGTACGTTGATGTTGATGTAACGGTTGTTCTTGGAAGCAAAAAAGACGCAGGAATAGAAGAATGATGAAAAGGGGGTGTAAATTTTTACACCCCCTGAGCGTGTCGATAACACTTTATCGACACGCTCAAGCAAAGGCGGGCTAACGCCCTTCGGCACTTTGAGGTCTGAATTTTACAAGGAATAAAGTGACGATTTCTCGTGCAAGACTCCCTATGGGAACCCTGAAATCGCCACTTTCGGAGGGGTGAATGCGATTAACCCCTCCGATTTTATTTTGGGAAACCTTCTTTCCCAAACCCTTCGCTATTGTGCAGAAAATGACTTTTTCGACAGCCTGAGTGGGTGTAAATTTTTACACCCCCCTGCAACTTTTTGGGAGCGTGGAAGGTATTATAAATGAAAGGGGAGAATAGTCATGAAAAAGGTTTTGGTTTTTTGTATGTGCCTTGTTTTGCTCACGGGATGTAACCGTGCAGGTGTTGGCATCATTGGCGGAAGCGACGGACCTACGGCAATTATTGTGGGCGGGGAAAAGTCGATGCAGGGTGTCAAGATGATAAGGGTTGACGGGGAGTTGTATTATGACACGGGAAAAGACAGCGCTCTTATACCCCGTTGCGGAACATTGGACGGAAGCTTGAAAAATATCGGTGTGGAATTGGATGTTCCGCAAAACGACGGTGAGAGTAATTTTGAAACAAGCGGTTACCAAAACGCAACAGGAATGGCAAAGGAAGTACCTCTGGAAGGAAATTGGAGAATTTTTAAAAGGATTGACACAAGCAAGGATTCAGGAAAATATAAATATGTTTTAAGATTGAAGGGGAGACATCCCAATGCGGTAAGAGACAGTGAGTTTATTGTACTTACAAACGATTTATCCGTTGATTTTGACTCTGTGTCAAAATCGCTGTTTTCATCTCAGAGTACAGATTGGATTGATTGCTGCATAATCCCTGTTTTGGATGAGGAGAAATGGGGAATACGCCTTTGGGCAGAGGGTGTGACAAAAACGGGGCTTGCCATAGTTTTTGAACAGTTTGGCGGAAAAGCCGAGGGGGATTTGCGGACGGGCAGTTGGTACGGGATTGAAAGAATGAATGATGATTACGAGTGGGAGAAGGTTTCGTATTTGCCAACGGAATACCCTGTTTCATGGAACAGTATTGCATATAATATAAGAAAAAATGACAGGACGGAATTTGAGGTTAACTGGGAAAAGCTTTATGGTGAGCTTCCTCAGGGGCACTACCGCATCGGAAAAAAGGTTATGGACCTTAAAGGGGCGGGAGATTTTGAAGAGGATGTATATTACGCAGACTTTTTTATTGAGTGACAGCTATTTGCTCAACGCAAATGGGGACGGGTGCAAAATGCGTTGATTTCAACGCAAAACGTACCCGTCCCCATTTGCGTTGGTTTTTGGTGTTGCAAATGTCTGTCTTTGGGGGTATAATATAAAATAGTATATTATGGTGGTGAAATTATGGATACAAAAGAGCTTTTGAAGATGCTTACGGACAGTGTTTCCATTGCGGGAAGCGAAGGGAATATAACAGAGGTTATAAAGAATTTACTTGCCGAATACGGTTGCGAGGATATAAGATGCGACCGCATGGGTAATATTATCGGTGAATATAAGTGCGGTAAGAAAAACGCACCCCGACTTATGCTTGAAGCACATATGGACGAGATTGGGTTGATGGTTTCGGGCTTCAGTGATGAGGGCAGTCTTCTTTTTGTGCCTGTAGGCGGGTTTGATGAAAAGGTGCTCCCCGGCAGTGAAGTAACGGTGCATACTGAAAATGGAGATATTTACGGAATTATCGGTGCTAAGCCTCCGCATCTTGTGACAGACCGCAATAAAATGGTTAAAATGAAGGATATGAGCATTGATATCGGTTTTTGCAGGGAAGAGACAACAAAGAGGGTAAAAATCGGTGACCTTATAAGCTTTAATACACAGTTTACCGCTCTTGAAGGTCAGGTTGCAGGCAGGTGCTTTGATGACAGAGCAGGTATAGCTGCAATTTTTAAGGCATTGGATTATGTCAGGGATTTAAAGATAGAATGTGACATTATATGCGCAATAACCGTGCAGGAAGAATTGGGTATGAGAGGTGCAAAGGTTGTTTGTGAAACGGCAAAATGTGATGCGGCAATCTGTATTGACGCAGGCTTTGGCACGAGTGCAAATTCTTCCGAGGGGTTTGAATTGGGAAGCGGTGTTATAGTTTCTGTAGGACCTAATTTGCATCCTAAGTTGAATAAAATTATTTTTGATGCGGCAAGTGAGTATAAAATTGAAGTTGCGACCGATGTGGAAAGCGGAAACACGGGTACAAATGCATGGGCGGTACAGGTATCGGGCTTTGGTGTGCCTGTTGCACTTCTTTCTTTCCCTCTTCGTTATATGCATTCAACATACGAAGTGATTGACGAAGGTGATATTGAAGCTATAGGAAAGCTGTGTGCATATACTGCACTTAAATACAAGGGAGGTGAACAGTTATGTTATTAAATGAGATGTTAAAAACAAACTCTCCCTCAGGCTGTGAGGATGAAATGCGTGAATTAATCCTTAACGAGGTTAAGGATATGGAGCATTTTGTGGACAGCATGGGTAATGTGATTGTTCACAAAAAGGGCAAGGGTAAAAAGGTTTTAATTTCCGCTCATATGGATGAGGTAGGATTTATTGTATCGCGCATTACTGACTCGGGTGCTGTGAAGTTTAAAGCTATGGGCATTATGAGTACTGTTATGGTAGGCAAGAAGGTGACAATCGGCAAGGACAGAGTGCCGGGTGTTACAGGCTTGAAGGCAATTCATCTGCAGTCCGGCGGTGAAAGAGACTCCGTTGCAAACATGAATGATATTGTGATTGATATCGGCTGCAAGGACAAGCAGAGTGCTGAAAGGAAGGTTAAGGTTGGCGATTACGGCACCTTTGAAAGCGAGATCGTGGAATTCGGTGACAACCTTTTAAAGTGCAAGGGCCTGGATGACAAGGTTGGATGTGCCGCACTTTTAGAGCTTCTGAAAGAAGATACAGACCTTGATTTGTACGCATCCTTTACCACTCAGGAGGAAATCGGATGCCGTGGAAGCATTATTGCCGCCGCTTATGTAAAGCCTGATGCAGCTATTGTGTTTGAGGGTACAACATGCTCGGATATTTTCCCCACACCTGAGGAAAAGACCGTTACCCGATTAGGTCATGGCTGTGCATTGACTGCTATGGACAATGCGGCAGTCAGTGACAGAGAGATGTTCGAAATGGCAAAAAGAGTGGCTGAGGAAAATAATATTCCTTATCAGGTAAAGCGTACCACAATGGGCGGTACTGACGCAGGAAGTATACAAAGAACGGGATGCGGGGTTAAAACAGTTGTTATTTCTACCCCTTGCAGATATATACATTCACCTGTGTGCGTTATGAATAAGAATGATTTCAAGGCACAGGTAGATTTGGGTAAAGCGGTTTTAAGAGAATTGGAACAGGAATGATATGCAAATTTGGTTTGCATGATATGACAACTCGTTGTCATGATATGAAATTTAAAATTTCATGATATGCACTGCGTGCATTAAGGAAGATTTGCTTTGCAAATCATATTAATAATTAATAAAACGAAAAATCTTTGATTTTTCTTCCTAAATGAACCATAGGTTCATATCATGTCGCTTGCGACTTATCATGCCTGAGCCTATCATTCCCGAAGGGAATATCATTGAATTGACTGAAAGGAGATTAATTATGGAACTTTTAAAGAAGATTACTGAGGCATTTGGTCCCTCGGGCAGAGAAGACGGAGTTCGTGAAGTTATAAGAAAAGAAATTGAGGCATATGTTGACGAAATAAAGGTTGATAACATGGGTAACCTTATCTGCCATAAAAAGGGTAACGGCAAAAAGCTTATGATGGCAGCTCATATGGACGAAATCGGCATTATGGTAACACATATTGACAAAAACGGATTTGTGCGCTTTGCGCCTGTGGGAGGGGTTTATCCTTATAACTGTATCCATCGTGCCGTCAGATTTGAAAATGGCGTAGAGGGCGTTATTTCCGGTGAAGGAAAGACAGCTATGCGTGACTGGAATTTAGACAAGATGTATGTTGATATAGGAGCCGAAAGCTACTCAGAAGCGGCAGAAAAGCTTAAGATTGGCGATATGGCAGCTTTTAAAGGCGAATTTATGGTTATGGGCAAAAAGGTTTCGGGAAAGACAATGGATGACCGTGTTGCCTGCTACACACTTTTAGAGGCTGTAAAAAGAGTTGAGGATTGCCCCAATGATTTTTACGCCGTGTTTACAACTCAGGAGGAATTGGGGCTGAGAGGTGCCCGTGTGGCTGCACAGGTTGTTGAGCCTGATATGGCTATCGCAGTGGATGTGTCGCTGGTTGGTGATACGCCCGAAAGCAATATTGTTGACCTTACTCTTGGCAAAGGCCCTTCCATAAAGCTTCGTGATGCTTCCTACATTATAAGTCCTAAGGCACGTGATTTTATGCTTAAGTGTGCAAATGAATGTGGTATCCCTTATCAGCTGGAAGCTGCCACCTTCGGCGGTACTGATACAGGTGCTATTATGCTTACGGGACGGGGCGTGCCTTCTGCTACAACCTCTATCCCCTGCAGATATATCCATTCGCCTCAGGAAACGGTGCACATGGATGATGTAGAGAATGAGATTAAGTTTTTGGTACAGATGATAGGAACGGAGATTGACTGATGAAAGACTATATTGTAAATGCCATAACAAGCTGCGGAAGCATAAGAGTGATTGCGGCTGTTACTACCGATATTTGTGAAAATGCAAGAAAATTACATGACTTTTCGCCTACTGCCTGTGCGGCGGTAGGTCGTGCGCTTACTGCGGCGGCTATGATAGGAAGCACATTAAAGGGGGAAGATGATACCCTTACATTGCAGTTTAAAGGCAATGGTCCTATCGGAAGAGTTATTGCCGTGAGCGACAGTAAGGCTAATGTAAAAGGTTATGCGGGAGACCCCTTTGTTGACTTGCCCTTAAAGAAAAACGGACATCTTGATGTTGGCGGAGCTGTGGGCAAACAGGGATATTTGTCTGTTATAAGAGATTTCGGTCTTAAGGAGCCTTATGTCGGTCAGGTTGAGCTGGTGACGGGAGAAATTGCAGAGGATCTGACATATTATTATGCAAAGAGTGAACAGCTTCCTTCAGCTGTGGCTCTGGGAGTTATTGTAGATAAGGATCTGACTGTTAAGAGTGCAGGAGGTTTTATCCTTCAGGTACTGCCCGGTGCTATGGATGAGGATATTGACCGTGTTGAAAAGGCAATAGGCGAAGTCGGAGAGGTTACAAAGCTTATTGAAGAGGGTAAAACCCCCGAGGATATTGTTTCGATGCTTTTAAAGGGGTATGAAATTGAATATTTTGACCCCATGGAGCCTGAATATCACTGCGACTGCTCAAAGGACAGAATGGCAAGGGCAATAATAAGTATAGGTAAGGAAGAAATCCGCAAAATTATTGAGGAGGACGGAAAGGCAGAGGTTTGCTGTCAGTTCTGTGATAAAAAGCATCTTTTTACAAAAGAAGAGCTTGAAGAGTTTGAAAAAATAGCAACAAAATAAAACTATATTGGGACAAATCCCATATTTAAGGGGTTTGTCCCGAGGTAAAACTTTTTTCAAAAAAATTAAAAAAAGTTGTTGACAAATCGGAAAGTCACTGTTATAATAACTATTGTTGTTGAGAGACAATAAAGCCAGAATGGTTTATGGGAGTTTAGCTCAGCTGGGAGAGCATCTGCCTTACAAGCAGAGGGTCAGAGGTTCGAGTCCTCTAACTCCCACCAATTTTGGCCCGGTAGCTCAGTTGGTTAGAGCGCCAGCCTGTCACGCTGGAGGTCGAGGGTTCGAGCCCCTTCCGGGTCGCCATTTTTGCCTCTGTAGCTCAGTCGGT
>JAFYPR010000012.1 GCA_017547445.1 Clostridia bacterium | reverse complement strand
CTATATTTGATTTTGTTGCATAAAAAGCTGCCCGGGAAAATCCCGGGCAGCTTTCACATTAATTCCTAATTTCTAATTCCTAATTACTCACTAAACTGTCCGTTATACAGTCCTGCATACATTCCGTTTAATGCCAGCAGCTCTTCATGTGTACCCATTTCCTGAACACAGCCGTCATTTATAACAACAATCTTATCCGCATTTTTAATTGTGGATAATCGGTGTGCAATAACAAAGCAGGTTCTTCCGTACATAAGATTTTTCATAGCTTCCTGTATCTTAATCTCGGTACGGGTGTCAACAGAAGAGGTGGCTTCGTCCAGAATTAAGATTTCAGGGTCTGCAATCATGGCACGAGCAATACTGAGAAGCTGTCTCTGACCTACAGATACATTTGATGCATCATCAGTAAGCACCGTATCATAGCCTTCGGGCAATCTCTCGATAAATTCGTGACAGTTTGCTAAATCTGCCGCATACATAACCTCTTCGTCAGTTGCACTAAGGTTACCATAACGGATATTCTCCCTTACAGAAACGGAGAACATATGTGTATCCTGCAGAACTATTGCAATTTTTGCTCTTACAGAATCCTTTTTAACATCTTGAATGTTTGTGCCGTCAATTAAAATTTCGCCCTTATTTACATCATAAAAACGAGTTAAAAGGTTAACAATTGTGGTCTTACCCGCACCTGTAGGTCCTACAAATGCTATTGTCTGACCGGGCTTTGCTTCAATTGACACATCCTTAAGAATAAGCCTCTTTTCGTCATAGCCGAAGTCAACATTTTTCACCTCAACATGGCCCTCAACATGACCAAGCTCAATATGGTTTTCTTCGCCAATATATTCATTAGGCTCATCCATAACCTCAAATACTCTTTCAGCACCTGCCAGGGCAGACTGAATTGTTGCAAAAAGGTTTGCTATTTCGTTTATGGGACGTGAGAACTGGCTTGAACATGATAAGAATACGATAATATCGCCAATTTCCAGAGGCTCAAAGCCAAATATTGTAACAACGGCTAAAAGTCCTCCCACAAAAGCAGTAACTGCATAGTTAAGATTGGAGAACATGTTCATAATAGGTCCTACCGAGCCCGAAATTACCTGCGCCTTAACTGCATTTTCATAATATTCGCGGTTTTTCTCTTCAAACTCTTCGCAAATCTTATCCTCACGGCAGAAAACCTTTACCGCATACTGCCCTGAAACTGTCTCTTCAATATGTCCGTTCAGCATACCCAGTGCCGCCTGCTGACCCTTATAAAAACGTGATGTATACTTTGCAATCTTCTTTGTTATAAAAAGCATAAGGGGCACAAGTATAAGGGTTACAACTGTTAAGGGAATGCTTATATAAACCATCATACAGAAGGTACCAAGAAGCATTATAACACCCGATACAATCTGTGCCACAGACGTTGACAGGGTCTGGCTTAAGGTATCCACGTCGTTTGTCATACGGCTCATCAGTTCGCCGTGAGTTCTTTTGTCAAAGTACGAAATAGAAAGCTTCTCCATCTTGCTGAAAAGCTCAATACGTATTTTCTGTACACTCTTCTGGCTGATAACTGCCAGAAGTATGCTCTGTACACCCTGTGCAACCGCACTTACAACATACAAGCCAACAAGAAGCAAAAGATTTCTTAAGATAAAATCAAAATCAATAACAGGCGCTGCAATTGCGTTTATGACAGGCTTCTGCAGATATGTTCCCACAAGGGAGGAAACGGTCTGAAACACAACAAGAGCCAGCACCGCAATAATTGCAGCTTTAAAGCTGCCAAGATAACCAATAACTCTCAGCAGTGTGCCCTTTGCATTTTTAGCCTTTTCCGTAGGTCTCATACCCGGTCCTCCGGGGCCTCTTCCGGGCGGTCCGCCTCCGGGTCTGCCCATAGGTCCGCGAGGTTCTGCTCTCATTCTTCCTCACCTCTTTCCATCTGTGAATAATAAATTTCCTGATAAACCTTATTGCTTTCCATAAGCTCATCATGTGTGCCCATGCCGGCAATCTGTCCGTTTTCCATAACAATTATCTTATCTGCATCTCTTACTGCAGATATTCTCTGTGCAATAAGGATAAGGGTGCTATCTCCCATTTCTTCGCGGAGGGTCTTTCTTATTTTGCCCTCTGTTGCCGTGTCAACAGCACTTGTGGAGTCGTCAAAAATAAGGATTTTCGGCTTTTTGATTAACGCACGGGCAATGGAGAGCCTCTGCTTCTGACCGCCTGAGAAGTTAACACCTCTCTGACCCAGCACTGCATCGTAGCCGTCAGGATTTTTAGAAATGAATTCTGCCGCCTGTGCTCTTTCTGCCGCTTCTTTTATCTCTTCCTCTGTGGCATCGTCCTTACCCCAACGGAGGTTTTCTGCAATAGTACCTGTAAAGAGGATTACATTCTGCAATACCATACCAATGCCCTCACGCAAGGTTTCAATATCATAATTTCTTACATCTGTGCCGTCAACTATTACCTGACCTGACGTTACATCATAAAGACGGGGTATAAGGTTAACAAGTGTCGATTTACCCGAGCCTGTAGAGCCTAAGATTGCCAATGTCTCACCGGGGTTAACACTAAAGGAAATGTTCTTTAACACATCCTCACCGCCTGCACCCTTGTAACGGAAGGAAACATTCTTAAACTCAACACTGCCTTCCTTTACCATTTCTGTACGGGGTGCTTTGCCGTTTACAATGTCAACCTCTTCATCCAACACCTCGCTGATTCTTGCAGCGGAAGCCGATGCACGGGAGATTGACATAAACATCATGCTCATCATCATAATAGATGCTAAAATTCTTGTTGCATACATAATAAAGGCAGAAACGTCACCAACAAGCATATCGCCATTGCCTACCAGACGTGCGCCAAACCACATAATTGCCACAACGGAAAGATTCATAACGATAGTTACACCGGGCATCATGAGTGCCATAAGCTTGTGTGCACGGATGGAAATATCAACATATTCGTCATTTGCACCGCCGAATCTTTCCACCTCGTGGTCTGCGCGGTTGTACGCTTTAACAACTCTTATACCCGTAAGATTTTCCTGAATAACTGCATTCACCTTATCAAGCTTGCTTTGTACAACCTTGAAAAGGGGGAAGGTCTTTTTGATATTGAATGCAATAATTGTAACGATTAAAGGTATTGCAATAAGGAAAATAACTGCCAGCCGGGGCTGAAGCCTTACTGCATAAATAATACCGCCCACAAAAAGCATAGGTGAGCGCACCATCATACGAAGTGCCATACCTACAATATTCTGAAGCATTACAACGTCATTTGTCGTTCTTGTAACAAGACTTGCCGTTGAAAATTTATCAATATTTGCAAAGGAAAACTCCTGAATTTTCTTATATATGTCATCACGGAGCTTATAGCCGAAATACTGGCTCGCCTTTGTTGCAAAATAACCGCAGCCTACACCGCCTATCATGCCCACTATGGCAACCGCCATCATTTCAATACCCTTTTCGAGTATGTACATATACCCTGCTCCCCCGCGGATACCAACATCCACAATATCGCTCATGATATCAGGCTGTCGAAGGTCACAGAAAACCTCAAGTATCATTAAAACGGGAGCAAGTATTACCCATACCCATGCCCCTTTAAGATATTTAAAATATCTTTTCATTACTTCTCCTCCACTCCTAAAAGTTTCTTTAATCTGTCACGTTTTTTTGTCAGCAATTTTCTGAAAACCTCTATTTCATCACTTGTGAAGTCTTCATAAATTTTCTTTTCCATTTCCTCAATTGCCTCGTCGCACTTTTTCTGCACTTCAAGTCCCTTTGGTGTAATGTACACCCTCATTATGCGAAGGTCATTGTCATCATTCTTTCTTTCAACCAATCCGTTTTTCTCCATGGTCTGAAGCATAACCGTAACAGTTGCCGCCGTAAGATGCTCCCGCTTTGCAATTTCTGTCTGCTTGCACCCGTCATTGAGGGACAGATACTTTAAAATAGGCGGTTGTCCTTTACCTAATCCATACTGTGACAGAGCCTGATGAAACATAGTAAAATGAAGCCTGTTAACCTCTCTTACAAGCTTTTCAACCTCTCTCATAATGCACCTCCTTAAAAGGTTAGTATACTAATTTTAGCATACTAACCTTTTCCTGTCAACACCTACTTGACAAGAATGTTATAATAATTATGCGATGTAAACTAAAGTCCACAACCGGGACATTCCCTACCCAAAGCCAACCCACAACCTCGCATTTCCACAGACAAAAGTGAAAATGAATGAATGGGTGTGTCCCGTACATTAAAAAACTGTTGCGATTACCCAATCAAAGCACAAAAGGACGTGACTCTATGATAAAAACCACCCTCTGCTATATTGAAAAAGACCATAAATATCTTATGCTCCACCGCACCAAAAAAGAAAACGATATGAATAAGGATAAATGGATAGGCATCGGCGGTAAATTTGAAGAAGGCGAAACCCCTCTTTCATGCGTCCTCCGTGAAGCATATGAGGAAACAGGCTTAACCTTACACAACCCCACCTACCGCGGTATTATCCATTTTAAAAACTCCTGTTATTATGACGAGGATATGCACCTTTTCACCGCAACCGAATTTTCCGGCAAAATCAAGGAATGTGACGAAGGCACCTTGGAATGGATTGATATTGACGATTTGTATAACCTTACCCTCTGGGAAGGCGACAAAATCTTCCTTGATGCCCTCCGCAGGGGCGACCCCTTCTTTTACTTAACCCTCAATTACGAAAAAGACACACTTTTGTCCTATGAAATGAACTACGGCGATGCATAAGCACCGCCGTAGTTTTTTACTTTATTAAGCCTTCAATAATCTTTGCGCATCCTTCAATGCCGAACTTACTTGAATCCAAGCATATATCATAGCTGTCAGCTACGCCCCAGCGCTTTGTTGAGTAAAAGTTATAATAGCTTGCTCTTTCCTTGTCAATTCTTTTTACT
>JAFYPR010000011.1 GCA_017547445.1 Clostridia bacterium | reverse complement strand
TTTAGGGTCAATCCTAAGGGAGGGAATTACAGGAATTTTGCTCAAAGATAAGGGTATAAGCTCAGAATAGATAAACGAATATACAATATCAGCTTTAAATTTTTTTACAACACTTGTAATTTTAAAGCTTCTTTCAATCAGCTTTAAATAACCTACTGTTGAAGATGTTTCTATTGCGACATACTAAATATCTTTATTAAGCTCGTACTCTCTTTCTTTAGAATAAGCTGCTACAAAAAGCACCTTATATCCTTTGTCGGCAAAGTAATTGGCAACAATTGCAGAAACTCTCTCAGCACCGCCGCCGGAAAGTCCGTAACCCAAAATAACAATTCTCTTCAACTTAATCACCCCAAAAATATTTTTCAATTTCTTTTTCGGTTGCATGATTGTCAGGCATATTGCCTGTGTATTCGGCTCTTCTATTTGCCAGATCCTTTGCTGAGCCAATTATTTTTGCAGGGTTACCGCCAACAATTGCATCATCGGGAATATCCTTTGTTACCACGCTACCCGCCGCTACGATTACGTTGTTACCGATATTTACATTATACATAACAATTGCATTCTGACCTATCATTACGTTGTTACCGACAACAATTTTACCCATATAATATCTGTTTTTTGTAAAGGGGTAATCTTCACTCTTCTGATAATGCCAAATTGAATGAATAACATCATGTGTCACAAAGGCTACGCCCTTTGCAATATTGACATTATTACCTATCGAAACGAGCTCGGGTTCACTTGGTAAGCTTACAGGTTGAAATAAACAATGCTCACCCATAGAATGAAACACATTCATTTTGCGGTAAATTTCTGCCCTTTTTCTGGGATTGCTTCTACTCATTAAAAGTGCATATAGTTCGACAAGCTTTTTATGTTTCATTTGTCACACCCCTTAAACAATTATACCATTTTTCGCAAATCACAGGCAATTCAAGCCTTTTAACAGTTTCCTTTGCTCTTTCTCCAATAATTGAACAAATTTCTTCCGAAGAAAGCAATAAATCAAGCTTTCCGGCAAGAGCTTTTTCGTCACCAACGGGGAATAAAAAACCGTTTTCACCGTCATTTATCAATTCACTCGGTCCGCTTACGCAATCGGATGATATGCAGCCTATTCCCGCATACATACCCTCGCATAAAACATTGGGAAAGCCTTCATAATGGGATGATAAAACGAAAATTTTCGATTTTTTTAGTTCCTTAAAGGGCGTTTCTGTTCTTCCGCATAAAAGAACTCTTTCACCTAATCCTTTATTATCAATAAATTCCTGTAATTCATCCTTCATATCACCCTTGCCGAAAATCTTAACCTTCCAGTCAGGGTACTTTTCTGCAATTTTTTCAAAGGCTGAAATCAATGTTTTAAAATCCTTCTGCGGTTCAAGCCTTCCTATGCTTATAATTGTATTTTCCTGTTCAATTTCTCCCTCGCATTGTCCGTCAAGCTTTTCTGTATCAAGTGTATTTTCAATAACATACATCTTTTTCTGCAGATATTTCGGATAAAAGCTCTTTATCTGCTCTGTCTGTACAAAAACAGCCGATGCTAAACGGTAAATCTGATTACTGAGCCAGAAAACCAGCTTCGAATGCTCCATCAAAGGATTATTTCTGTCACATACAACAACCTTTTTCTTTAAGAAAAGAGAACAAAGTAAAACCTGAATATTGCATCTTGACAAGAAAGAAACGCAAATATCAGTCTCGCCTCTTTTCTTAAGCTGTGTTCTTATAGCTTTAAAATCGGCAATTATCTCTTTTATCTTTCCTTTATGCTTATTGTCATATTTTATAAGCTCTATACCCTCGTCAACATTATAAAACTGAGGTCTCTTCTCCAAAGATGTAATGCTTATCCTGTGTCCGCTGTTTTTAAGCTGTTTTGCCAAAGTTGTAAGCACATTTTCAGCACCGCCACCTGATAAACTGCTTATGTAAAAATCTATATTCATTTTAACACCTCACAAGTTGAACATCTGTCAAGCTCTTCTTTTGTTACTTTGCCGTCACGATATTCTCGCACAATTTTGTTCTCATACATGGAATATGGCTTTTTTGCAAAAAGAGATTTAAGCTTATGCCACATTACCCACATTCCGGGCACCCAAATATACTTATGCATAGCAGGCGAAACCGAGCCTATCATCCAGCAATTACGACTGCAGCATCGCACCTTTTTACGCACCGCTTCAGCTTTTTCACCGTTCCATATTTCGTCCCAGCTCTGCTTATTAAGGTTCCCCATAACCTCTTTTTCCCGTGTACCGTTACAGGGCACCACATCACCGTAGGGGTCAACAAAAAATGTGTCAAAGCTCATATCGCAAGGAAGGAGTCTCTTCTGTGAATAAACATAATTGATTAATCCGTGGTTAAAATATGCTCTCATCCACTTTTTAGGTGAATTTGACCTTAAAAGCTTGTTTATAAGCTCTTCAAAAGCAAGAGCAACCTTTTCTCTCTCGTGTATTATATTTCCCGTCTCCACAAAGTAAAAGCTGTTGTGAACTGCTGCCGTTGCAAATTCCATATCCAAATCATCAGATATATCATAAAGCGGAACTAAATCACAGGCATTACAATCCTGCACCGTCATACCGAAGCCGATATCCTTTAATCCCATTTCCTTAAGCTTTATTAAAGTGCTGTAGCCTTTGTTAAAGCCATCCTCCAAGCCACGTATAGAGTTGTTTGTTTCCTCTAACCCTTCAATGGAAATTCTTATCCCGACCTTTGGAAACTCCTTGCACAAATCAATTATCTTTTCGGTAAAGAAACCGTTGGTAGAGATTACAATACGGTCGCTTTTCTTGTATAATTCGCACACAATATCCTTAATATCCTCACGGATAAAGGGTTCACCGCCTGTTATGTTTGTAAAATACATCTCAGGCAGCTTTTTTATCGCTTCAATTGTAATTTCATCCTCAGGCAATGAAGGCGACTGATACCTTTTGCACATATTGCATTTTGCATTACATCGGTATGTAACAATCACCGTGCCGTTTAGTTTCTTACCTGCCAATTTTATCTCTCCCGAAATTAATAATAAAATTCCTTATACCAGATTGCAAAGCGTCTCAAGCCTTCTCTGAGAGATGTGGAAGGCTTAAATCCGAAATCCTCTTCCAATGCTGTTGTATCAGCATATGTAATCGGCACATCACCCGGCTGCATGGGTACAAGCTCTTTATGTGCTTCAAAATCATAATCTGAAGGAAGCACGCCTGCACTGACAAGCTCCTCCTGAAGTATTGTAACAAAGTCCAGAAGATTTTCAGGCTGATTGTTACCGATATTATAAACTGCATAAGGAGGAAGCGGAAGTCCGTCCTCGCCCGTCTCCTTCTCGGGTGCACCCTGCATAACACGGATTACACCTTCAACGATATCGTCAACATATGTAAAGTCTCTCTTGCAGTTACCGTAGTTGAAAATCTGAATTTTTTCACCCTTTACAAGCTTATTTGTAAAGCCAAAGTATGCCATATCGGGTCTTCCCGCAGGTCCGTAAACAGTAAAGAAACGAAGACCCGTCGAAGGAATGTTGTAAAGCTTTGAATATGCATGTGCCATCAATTCATTTGACTTTTTCGTAGCCGCATATAAGGATACGGGGTTATCAACCTTGTCCTCAGTAGAATAAGGCACCTTCTTGTTTGAGCCGTAAACACTGGAGGAAGATGCGTAAACCAGATGCTCTACTCCGTAATGACGGCATGCCTCCAAAATATTATAAAAACCGATAAGGTTAGCTTCAATATACACATCAGGGTTTGTAATTGAATATCTTACACCCGCCTGAGCTGCAAGATTAACAACAACAGAAGGCTTATACTTTTCAAAAACCTCAGTTATTATCGCCTTGTCTGCAATGCTTCCCTTGATAAATTCAAAGGATTCGTATTCACCAAGCTCTTTAAGTCTGTAATCCTTAAGACGAATATCGTAATAGTCATTCACATTGTCAATACCTATTACCTTAACATTCTCAATGTCATTATACAGCCTCTTTACCAGGTTTGCACCGATAAAGCCCGCCGCACCTGTTACCAAAACAGTCTTTCCCTTCAAATCAATAATCTGCTTGCTCATTTCAATTTCCTCCGTAAATTTTTAAAGTTTCATCAACAATATTGTCCCAATTATATTTTCCGCAAATATACTCCGATGCGGAATTTTTATATTTAAAAACAATATTTTCATTTTGACAAAGCATCTGAAGCTTTTCTGCCAAATCACGGATATCGCTCTTTCTAAAGCTTATTGCCATATCACCCACAGCCTCCGTGCACTCGGGAATATCAGATGTAACACAACAATTAGAGTAGCTCATTGCCTCAAGCAAGCTTATGGGCATGCCCTCCAAATCAGACGGCAGAACATAAATATAAGCATTACTGAATAACTCTTCAAGCTCTCTTCCCTGAACAAAATCGGTAAAAATAATGTTTTTATTATCTTTGCATCTGTCCATAAGCTCTTTTCTGAAAGAGTCTGTATCACTTGAACCGCCTGCAATAACAAGCTTTTTATCGGTGCTGATTTCTTCATAGGCATCAACCAGATACCCAATACCCTTTTCAGGAACAATTCTTCCCAAAAACAGTATGTATCCGTCCTTTTTAAGTCCCCACTTCTCTGTTATCAAATCTGCAGGAATAATCTCAGGCTTTTCAATGCCGTTGGGGATAAGCACTGTTTTCCGATTATATGTATCTTTAAAATATTTCTTTAAGTTTTCAGATAAAACAATTATCTCATCAGCAAACCTGACAGCCATTTTTTCGCCCAAAAGCAAGTATTTTGTTGCAAAACCGCCCCATTTATCCCTCTGCCAGTCAAGACCATGTACGGTCACAATAATCCTTTTTCCGAAAAGCTTGGGCAAAAAACACATTGCAGAAGGCCCCTCTGCATGAAAATGCACAATATCGTATCTGCCGAATGCCGCTCTTAATGCTGCAAAAAACGATGAACTCATTGCCGCCGCTCCACGCATATGAACGGTAAAAACATACTTGAGCTTCGCACCCTTATATTCCTTTAATTTAACCTCATCCTTTTCGTTTCGGTTATAGCATACAACACTATGCCCCTTTTCTGCCATACGGCTTGCAATTTCACCTACAACGATTTCAACGCCCCCTTTTCTTGAGGGTATTGTCTTGTGTCCAAGCATTGCGATTTTCATACAATCACCACTTTACAATAAACTCTTTATTCCGTCTTCAAAACTAACCTTTGGTTCAAAGCCCGTATCCTTCTTCAATTCACTTATATCTGCCTGAAGGTGCATTATCTGCTTATCAGCATAAGGCAGTGCACCAAGCTTTATCTCACAATTGGGTTTAACAACATTTTTTATGATTTCAATATATTCTTTCAAAGGCTTTGCACAGCCCGAGCCTAAAATATAGGTTTTTCCGTCAATTCCCTTTTCTCCTAAAAGATAAAACGCCCTTGCCGCATCAGAAGAATTGAGATAATCCCACATCTGCTCACCTTTTGTAAATTCTGGTACAATATTATTTTTAAGCTTGTTTACGGTACTCATAACCATACTTTTTGGTGTATCATTTTTTCCGTAAACACTTAAAACCCTTACCCATATGTGCTTCACACCCAAATCTCCGGCAAGCTTTCTTGTCATAAAGCCTGCACAAAGCTTTGCCATGCCGTAGCCTGTTTCGGGATTTGGCAAAGTTCCCGGTGTCAATACGCCCTCACATCTGCCATACTCAGCCTGACTGCCTGCGCCTATAAAGGTTTTGCAACCTAATCTTTTGGCAAGACTAACTGCATCAAGAGCATACTTAACATTCATGTTCTGCAGGTACATATCATTTCGAGCTTCGCCCGTTGTACCCATCCATGCAAAATGATAAAACACATCATATTCCTTGCCCATATCGTTCTGCATGGATTCAAAATCCTTCAAATCACAATACTTTTTTGTTACAAGGCTTGAAGAGGGAACATTGTCATTCCTCTCTGAGCCTTCTCTCAAAAGGACAAGTACTTCCAATCCTTTATCTGTAAGTTCTTCTATAAGTGCGGTGCCGATAGCGCCTGTTGCACCTGAAATCACAGCTCTTTTTATCATATTATTCCTCCAGTAAGGGAATACACATTATATCTTTCAGTTCTTCTCTTGGTAAAAACGGAGCCAAATCCTCTAATGGCGGACTTACCAATGTTCCGTCCTCAAGTCTTTTTGTACTGCTCTTAGGCTCCCAGACCTGCTCTGTATCAGTAAAAATTTCACAGAATACGGCACCTTCAAGAGTAAGCACCTCATCAACAACACATCGCATTTCTTCGTTGGTTGTCGCCCTGTAATATCTGTAGCCAAAGGCGTCAGCAATCTTTTTAAATTCAGGGAAGGATAAATCTCCCGACTCGGGACCGATACCAATCTTTGATTTTTCCTTAAACAAATTATTCTGTGTAAGCCTTATAGAATGATATCCCTCGTTGTTTATGAGAAAAATTTTAATGGGCAGTTTATTTGTAATAACAGTCATCAATTCCTGCAAATTCATCATTATACTGCCATCGCCCTCAAGACAAACTGTATCACGTCTGCCCGAAGCTATACATGTGCCGATTGATGCGGGAAGTCCGTATCCCATGCTCGCAACAGCACTGTTGTTTGTCATTCTTGAGCCATTTTTTATAACAAAAGCCTGATTTCCCACAACACAGCAGGCTCCGTTGGAAACAGCCGTAAGACTTCCTTCGGGTAAGCTTGAGCTCATGTATTTCATAAATGCATAAACATTTACGCCATCATCATTATACTCCTCCTGTTTCTTTGTCACAACAGGATAATTTTTCTTCCAACCCTCACACTTTGTAAGCCATTCACTCTTTTCATCTAATGGCAAGGTGAGCCTTTCATCTAATTTTTCAAGAAAACCCTTTGCATCTGCCCAGATGGGCATATCTACATGGATTGTATGCTTCTTCATTTCAGCACGGTCTATATCAACCATGACAACACGGGCACATCTTGCCCATGTTTTCCAGTTATAGCCTACCTGTCTGATAGAAATACGTGTACCTATGGCAACAATCAAATCTGCATTCTGTATTGCCCAGTTACCTGCTCTGTCGCCCATATTCCCTGCTCTGCCCGTATATAAAGGATTATCATCTTCAATGAGGTCAACTGCATTCCAATAGGTTACAACGGGGATATTCAGCTTTTTGATAACTCTTCTGAAAGCTTCATAGCCTCCTGACAATCTGATACCGTAGCCTGCGTGCAAAACAGGACGCTTTGCCTTTTTAATCTCTTCTATCACATCATCTATAACATCATCCGAAACCTCTTCGGGCAACAGCTTATCATCTTCTGTACAGTCATAACCCTTCAAATCATCAGTTTCAATAAACATACCTTGGAAATTTACAGGAATATCAACCCACACAGGGCCGCATCTCCCGCTTGTTGCCAGATGCCATGCTTTTTCCAGACAATAGCGGATGTCAAGAGGATTTTCAAGCATTACCGCATACTTTGTCATATGCTCAGCTGATTTTACAATATCATACTCCTGATCCCCCACCGCACGAAGTGGCAATCCGTCCGTAAACTGCATTGCATAACGTGCAGTTGTATCATATCTCACCTGTCCGCTTATTATAAACATGGGGATTGAATCAAGCCACCCTCCAAGCACACCTGTCAGTGCATTTGTGCCTCCGGGTCCTGTTGTTACGCATACAGCGGCTATTTTATTGTCAATTCTTGCATAGGCTTCTGCAGCTATTGCACATGCCTGCTCGTGATGATTGTATGTTACATGTAACTTTTCATGGTGACCGAATGCATCGTTAAGATGCATTGCACCGCCTCCCACAACACTGAAAACGTCACTCACGCCACAGGATGCAAGAAAGTCTGCAACATAGTCCGCCAAACGTATCTTCATTCAAAATCTCCTCAGTTATCTTACTGCTTCAATTATAACCTTTGCCATATAATCAATCATTTCGTCTGTCATTCCGGGGTATACACCAACCCAGAAGGTATTGTTCATGATATAATCGGTTACAGTCAAGTCTCCCGATACTCTGTAAGCATCCGTTCCTCTTATACTGTCAAAGCATGGGTGCTTTATAAGATTACCCGAGAACAAAAGTCTTGTCTGTATATTGTGTTCTTCAATATATCTTGTTATGTCGTTTCTCTTGAGGTTACTGCCTTCTTTCGCTGTGATAAGAAAGCCAAACCAGGAAGGGTCACTGTTTGCACAAGGAGCAGGGAGAATTAATTTATCCTCTACACACTCAAGTGCTTTTCTCAGCCTTAACCAATTATGCTTTCTCCTTTCAATAAAAGAAGGGAATTTCTTTAACTGCTCACAGCCTATTGCCGCCTGCATATCGGTAACCTTAAGGTTATATCCGAAATGGCTATAAACATACTTATGGTCATAACCTAAAGGCAACAGACCGTACTGACCGTCAAAACGGTGATTACAGAAGTTGTCCTGTCCTGAAGGACAAATACAGTCTCTGCCCCAATCACGGAAGGATAAAATAAGTCTGTGCAAAAGCGGATTATTTGTATATACGCAACCGCCTTCGCCCATTGTCATATGATGAGGCGGATAAAAACTGCTTGTACCGATATCGCCCCACGTACCTGTAAACTTAGTTACAGAGTCAATTGTATATTCACTGCCCAATGCATCACAATTGTCTTCAACAAGCCATAAATTATGCTTATCGCAGAATTCCTTTACTGCCTTTAAGTTAAATGGGTTACCCAAGGTATGGGCAATCATAACAGCCTTAGTCTTATCGCTTAAAGCCTCTTCAAGCTTTGTCACATCAATATTGTACTGGGGAATTGTCACATCCACAAAAACAGGCACAGCACCATACTGCAACACGGGTGTAACAGTAGTGGGAAAACCACAGGCAACGGTTATAACCTCATCGCCTCTCTTAACTTGTCTCTCGCCTAATTCAGGTGATGTGAGCACCATAAAAGCAATAAGGTTTGCACTTGAGCCTGAGTTTACGAGATGTGCATATTTAACACCTATCCATTTTGCAAATTCCTTTTCAAACTCATCTGCAAAGCGACCTGTTGTCAGCCAAAAATCGAGCATAGCATCCGTCAATGCGCACATTTCCTTTTCATCAAACACACGTGATGCATAGCTTATTCTGTCACCTTCACAAAAAGGCTCTTTCTTTTCTTTAAAATCATGGTAGTATTCTTTAACCAAAGCCTTGATTTGCTCTCTGGCTTCCTGTTCATTTTTTCGGTTTTCCATATTATTCTCCTAAAAACTCCTCAATTTGCCTATCCATGCATTCACGGATATCTCCGCCTGATATATAGCATTTTGACCATTCAACAGTCTTTTCTATGGCTTTTTCAATATTCCACTTAGGCTTCCAGTCAAAGGTCTTTTTCAATTTTGAGCAGTCAAGCTTCAAAAAGCTTGCTTCATGAGGTCCGCCGTCAGATTTATTAATCCACTTGAGTCCTTCTCCCCACTCATTCGCAAACAAGTCGACCAAAGCACCTGTTCTTAAGCAATCCGCATCATCAGGTCCCACATTGTAATATCCTGCAAGGCCCGCATCTTCATACTGCTTTGCCACAATCATAAGATAAGCATAAAGCGGCTCTAAAACGTGCTGAAAGGGTCTTGTGGAATGAGGGTTACGCACAATTATATTTTCTTTCATCATTGCTGCACGTACACAGTCCGGGATTATTCTGTCGTTTGCAAAATCACCGCCGCCGATTACATTGCCTGCTCTTGCAGTGGAAATGGGAACATTACCATCTGCAAAAAAGCTCTGCTTATAGCTGTGTGTTACCAATTCAGAGCATGATTTGGAGTTTGAATAAGGGTCAAAGCCGTCAAGCTCTTCGTTTTCACGATAACCCCACTCCCATTCCCGATTTTTATAAACCTTATCAGTGGTAACATTCAAAAAGGATTTTACGCAATCCGAATTTCGTACACACTCTAAAATATTAACAGTTCCCATAACATTTGTTTCATAGGTATACTTGGGGTCCTTGTAGCCATCTCGCACAATAGGCTGAGCCGCAAGGTGCAATACAACCTCAGGCTGTGCTTTATCAAAGGCTGTTTTTAATTTGTCATAATCTCTTATATCGCCTATAATACTTACCACATCATTTTCAACCCCGGCAATATCATAAAGCGAAGGATTAGTCGGAGGCTCCAGAGAATACCCTGTCACTAAAGCTCCGGCATTAGCGAGCATCTTGCAAAGCCATGAGCCTTTAAATCCTGTATGTCCCGTTATAAAAACCCTTTTGCCTTTATAAAAGCTTAAATCAAACATATCTTCACTCTTTCTTTTGCCCTGTCATTTTACTAAACTGCGGTATATACCGAGCAGTTTTTCAAGATACTTCTTATCGTCAAAATTCTCTTTCGCATACAAAAGGGCATTTTTACTCATTTCAAGCAAATCCTCTTTTGTGAGATTGCACATCCTCTCAATTGCAGAGCTTAACTTATCTGTGTCAAAGGCAGGCACAACAAAACCTGTTTCCCCATCCTTCACGATTTCAGAAAGTCCGCCAATGTCATTTGCAATAACAGGCTTCCCCATCGCCATTGCCTCCATCACCGAGCAAGGGCAATTTTCATACCACTCACTAATAAGGCATACACATATAGAAGCCTCTATTATTTTCTTAAGCTCATTTTTCTTTTTAAAACCTGTAAGAAAAACCTTATCTGCAAGGGTATTTTTATCAATATATTCTCTTATCTCTTCTTCCATGGGACCTTTGCCAACAATGTACAAAGGCTTATCAACATCTGCTTTTTTATAAGCCTCAAGCAGGGATATAATCCCCTTCTCTTCGCTTAATCTGCCGAAAAAGAGAAGGTAATCCCCCGCATTACTCAGTTTGTATTCGGTACCTGAAGGTAAGAAATTTTTCATGTGAATAATTTCACAGTCAGTCACATTTGCATCAAGAATCTTCCTCTTGTAAAACTCCGAAGGTGTGATTATTACATCAAGCTTTCTGTATGTACCGATAAGCTTGTACACATAAGCCTCCAGTGTTGCAAGAAGGCTCTTTCTCTTCGAATTTTTCATGCAACCTGACTTAAAGCAGTTTGTATAATTCCCTCTGATGCACCTTTCACAAATTTTTCCATTGTTAAGCATCTTATAGTTAGGACAAATGCTCTTAAGGTCATGTGCCGTGTGCACAATGGGAATATTATATTTCTTCGCCGCATCTACAACAGAGCCCGTCAGCTGACTTTGAAAGAGATTAAGATGAATTATATCAGGTCTTTCATCCCTTATAAGCTTTTCAAACTTTTCTTTCGCTTCAAAGGAATACAGAAGCTTAATAGCAGTTTTCAAAGTCTTTCCAACGCTCATTCTGGCATTGAAATCCACGTTTTCAACGAAATATTCTTCCGTAGCGCAAGGCTCGTTTTCCTCATCCTTCATGGAAAAGTAGATAACATCGCATCCTGCCTTACCAAGCATTTCTCCAAGAGAAAAATAATAGGTTTCCGAGCCGCCGTGTATATTATGAAACTTGTTAACGAGCAGGATTTTCATATCTTTACCACCAAACGATCAGTCTCTTCTGAATACGTCTCTTGTATAAACCTTATCCGCCACATCGTCAAGGATAGAGTCATATCTGTTTGCGATAATCGCACCGCTGATTTTCTTAAATTCTTCAAGGTCGTTTACAACCCTGCTTCCGAAGAATGTGCTTCCGTCCTCTAATGTGGGCTCATAAATCACAATATTGGCACCCTTTGCCTTTACTCTCTTCATAACACCCTGAATACTGCTCTGACGGAAGTTATCGGAATTGGACTTCATAGTAAGACGGTAAACGCCGATTGTAACTTCCTTTTCCTTATCTTTGTCCCAGGAATCATTTGCGCCGTATGCACCCGCCATTTCAAGAATGCGGTCAGCAATAAAGTCTTTTCTTGTTCTGTTACTTTCAACAATTGCGCTCATCATGTTCTGAGGCACATCCTGATAATTTGCAAGAAGCTGCTTTGTATCCTTAGGCAGACAGTAACCGCCGTAACCAAAGGAAGGGTTATTATAATGTGAGCCAATTCTCGGATCAAGACATACACCGTCAATAATCTGTTGAGTATTCAAGCCCTTCATTTCAGCATATGTATCAAGCTCGTTAAAGTAAGAAACTCTCAATGCAAGGTATGTGTTGGCAAAAAGCTTAACTGCTTCGGCTTCGGTAAAGCCCATAAAGAGAGTATCAACATCTTCTTTGATTGCGCCCTCCTGTAAAAGAGCGGCAAACTCATGGGCAGCATTAACAAGACGTTCATCCTTCATATCTGTACCAACAATAATTCTTGAAGGATAAAGATTATCATACAAAGCCTTTGATTCTCTTAAAAATTCAGGACTGAACATAATATTACGGCAACCCATTCTTTCACGGACTGATTCTGTATAGCCTACGGGAATTGTGGACTTGATAACCATAATTGCCTCGGGATTATACTCCATAACAAGCCCGATAACAGCTTCAACTGCGCTTGTATCAAAGAAATTCTTCTTTGAATCGTAATTTGTAGGTGCCGCAATGACAACAAAATCTGCGTTTTCGTAAGCACTCTTAGCGTCAAGAGTTGCAGTAAGGTCCAAATCCTTTTCTGCAAGGTACTTTTCGATATAATCATCCTGAATAGGCGATTTACGATTGTTAATCATCTCAACCTTTTCGGGAATGATATCCACCGCTGTAACAGTATGATTCTGTGCTAAAAGCGTGGCAATGGATAAGCCTACATACCCTGTACCTGCAACTGCTATTTTGTATTTTTTCATGACAATCTCCTCCGTACTAAATATATTTAAACTTAATTTATTCAACTACTGACAATTGTTCCCACCAGTCTCTGTTCTCCAGATACCACTGTACAGTCTTTTTAATACCATCATCAAACTTAACCTCGGGAACCCATCCCAACTCGTGGGAAATTTTAGAAAAATCTATACCATATCGCATATCGTGCCCTTTTCTGTCGGCAACATATGTAATAAGACTTTCGTCCTTACCAAGGCATTTACATATGGTTTTAACAACATCAATGTTGCTTTTTTCGCTGCGGCCGCCTATATTATAAACCTCACCAAGTCTGCCTTTATGGATTACAAGATCAAGAGCCTTACAATGGTCCTCCACATACAACCAGTCACGAACATTTTTACCCTCACCGTAAACAGGGATATTCTTCCCGCCTGTCGCATTCATAATTGCAAGCGGTATAAGCTTCTCGGGAAAATGATACGGTCCGTAATTATTTGAGCACCGCGAAATCGTCACAGGCAGATTATATGTCCTGTAATACGCCAGAGCCAGTAAATCAGCACCCGCTTTACTTGACGAATAAGGCGAAGATGGTTTAAGCGGCATATCTTCAGTAAATAAAAGCTCGGGATGATCCAAAGGAAGGTCACCGTAAACCTCATCGGTAGATACCTGATGAAACCTTTTAACGCCGTATTCAAGACATGCGTCCATCAGAACTAATGTCCCTTTAATATTTGTTGCCAGAAAAATTTCAGGATTTTCGATTGAACGGTCAACATGACTTTCTGCCGCAAAGTTAATAACCACATCGGGCTTCTCTTCTTCAAACAGCTTATATACTGCTCCTCTGTCACAGATATCCATCTTTACAAAGGTGAAATTCGGCTTGTCCTCCACAGGCTTAAGTGTTGAAATATTGCCTGCATATGTGAGTTTATCAAGGCAAACAACCCTGTAATCAGGATATTTTTTCATGATGTAGAATATGAAATTTGAACCTATAAACCCGGCACCGCCTGTTACTACAATAGTCATATCTGTTCCCCCTTCACTCCGAGAAAATTCTGAAAAAGGGCACACTAACCCATACTTGTATTTATTTTACCACTTTAGCCTATCGTTGTCAATGAAAAAGCTCAATATATTGTAGTTTTGTGACATTTTACACACAAAAAGAGGACAGTTTCCCGTCCTCTTTTTGTGTATTAAATTACTTGCTTGCTTCTTCAACTGCAACTGCACATGCAACAGTCATACCAACCATGGGGTTGTTACCTGCGCCCATCAAGCCCATCATTTCTACGTGAGCGGGTACAGAGGAAGAACCTGCAAACTGAGCGTCAGAGTGCATTCTGCCCATTGTATCTGTCATACCGTAGGAAGCGGGACCTGCAGCCATGTTATCGGGGTGAAGTGTACGACCTGTACCGCCACCGGAAGCAACGGAGAAGTACTTCTTACCCTTTTCGATACATTCCTTCTTATATGTGCCTGCAACAGGATGCTGGAAACGTGTGGGGTTAGTAGAGTTACCTGTGATGGAAACGTCTACATCTTCAAGATGCATGATAGCAACGCCTTCACGAACGTCATCAGCACCGTAGCAACGAACCTTGCTCTTTTCGCCTGTGGAATAAGCCTTTTCAAATACTACGTTAACCTTACCTGTCATATAATCAAACTTTGTTTCAACATATGTGAAACCGTTGATTCTGGAGATAATCTGAGCAGCATCCTTACCAAGACCGTTAAGGATAACCTGGAGAGGCTGCTGACGTACCTTATTAGCACTCTTAGCAATACCGATAGCGCCTTCAGCTGCTGCGAAGGATTCGTGACCTGCAAGGAATGCAAAGCACTTTGTTTCTTCGCGAAGAAGCATTGCAGCCAAATTACCGTGACCGATACCTACTTTTCTGTCGTCAGCAACGCTGCCGGGGATACAGAAGGACTGAAGACCTTCACCGATAGCTTCTGCTGCGTCAGCCGCCTTTGTGCAACCCTTCTTGATTGCGATAGCTGTACCTGTAATATATGCCCAGCATGTGTTTTCAAAACAGATAGGCTGAATGCCCTTAACAAGGTTGTATACGTCGATACCCTTGTCCTTACAAATCTGTTCTGCTTCCTCAAGGGAGGAAATACCGTACTTTTCAAGAACGGGAATAATCTGATTTATTCTTCTTTCATAACTTTCAAATAATGCCATTTTAATTTCCTCCTTTCTTATTCTACACGGGGATCGATGTACTTAGCAGCTTCATCGAATCTGCCGTAGCTACCCTTAGCCTTTGCGAGAGCTTCGTTAGCATCCATACCCTTACGGATATTTTCCATCATCTTTCCAAGGTGAACGAATTCATAACCACAAGTAAGACCTTCTTCGTCAAGACCGATTCTTGTGATATAACCTTCAGCGAGTTCAAGGTATCTGGGGCCCTTAGCCTTTGTGGAGTAAAGTGTACCAACCTGGCTTCTGAGACCCTTACCGAGGTCTTCAAGACCTGCACCGATGGGAAGACCATCTTCGGAGAAAGCTGTCTGAGTTCTGCCGTAAACAATCTGGAGGAAAAGTTCGCGCATTGCTGTGTTGATAGCATCGCAAACAAGGTCTGTGTTAAGAGCTTCAAGGATTGTCTTGCCGGGAAGAACTTCTGCTGCCATAGCTGCAGAGTGAGTCATACCGGAACAACCGAGTGTTTCAACGAGGGCCTCCTCGATGATACCGCCCTTAACATTAAGAGTAAGCTTACATGCACCCTGCTGGGGAGCACACCAGCCCACACCGTGTGTAAGACCGTAGATATCTGTAATCTGCTTGGACTCTGTCCATTTGCCTTCCTGAGGAATAGGTGCGGGACCGTGGCCTACGCCCTTGTTAACCACACACATATTCTCAACTTCATGTGAATAATTCATAGTCTCTTCTCCTTTCAAGAATTCATACAGGTATTTTATCACAACTTGTCCAAATAAATCAAGTAGTATTTGGAAATTTATATATTTTGTATTCTCCAGTCAATAGGAGTTTTTACAAGTTTTACAAGAATTTCATTCGCCATTTTGAAATGCCCGCACCCCATAAAGCCACGTGAAGCCGAAAGAGGACTCGGATGTGCCGCCTCAAGGACAAAATGACGGCTTTTATCAATGAATTCTGATTTTTTTCTTGCATAATTACCCCAAAGCAAAAATACCACAGGGTCTTCCCTTTTATTAAGTGCCTTTATGACACTGTCGGTAAAGATTTCCCATCCCTTGTTTGCATGGCTTCCCGCCTGCCCCTCTCTTACAGTTAAAACCGCATTTAAAAGAAGCACACCCTGTTCTGCCCAGGGCATAAGATATCCGTTATTGGGAATTTCAAACCCAAATTCGTCGCGGATTTCCTTATACATATTCAAAAGCGACGGAGGCGTCTGTACTCCCGGCTTTACGGAAAAGCACATACCATGCGCCTGATTGGGTTCATGATAAGGGTCCTGACCTAATATTACAACCTTGGTGTCAGCGTACCCTGTTACCTTCAGTGCCGAAAACAGCTCATACATATCGGGATAAACAGTATAGTTTGCATATTCACCTTTCAAAAAAGCTCTCAGTTTAAGATAATATTCCTTTTCAAATTCCTCTCCAATAATATTATCCCAATCATTTCCCAGCTTAACCACAATTTCTCAGCTCCTTTTTCATTTTTGCACTGATAAACTCAATATCGTTTTTAAGACTGCGTATTTCCCCGATTTTCTCGAACCCGTTTTTACGGTAAAAACCCTCAGCACTCTTGCTTGATTCAAGCACAAGACTTCTCACGCCATGCGCTTTTGCCCAGCTTTCCGTATTTTCCAGAAGAGCGGTAGCAACCCCCTTGTTTACCCGGGAAGGATGGGTATAAAGCCTGTTTACATAACCGTCTCTTTCAGTTGACATAAAGCCGATAATCTCTTTCCCCTCCACCGCCACAATGGCGTAAGTGCGAAAGAGCGAACGGCGGAAGGAAGGCATATACAAATCCTTCGGCACCCATGCATCAAGCTGTTCGGGGGTATACTCATTTACACAAAGGGTGTGCACACTGTCATAAATAAGCCTTGCAACAGTATTAAATTCCGACATTTTCATTGTTCTTATTTTAAAATCACACATAATGACTAATCCTATACAATAAATTGAGCCATATCCCTTTCGGAATATGGCTCGTCATTTGCAGGGAAAATAAATCTAATTACTTAAACTTTCTTTTTCTTGCTGCTTCGGACTTCTTCTTGCGCTTTACGCTGGGCTTTTCATAGTGTTCTCTCTTTCTAACCTCGGACAAAACACCGGCTTTCGCACAGGAGCGCTTAAATCTCCTAAGAGCGCTATCTAAAGATTCATTATCCTTAACTCTTATTTCAGACATTCTCGTACCTCCCCTCACGACTCTACCGTATGAACGAGTTAGAACCGCATATAGTGACAAATAAATTATACTTTCAACATGTCAATATGTCAAGAGTAAATTTGCAATAAATTGAAACTTTTTTTAAATCAACCGGGAGGCCAATTAAGAGAGCGACCACCTAAGAGGTGGAAGTGCAGATGCTTAACTGTCTGACCGCCATCATCACCGCAGTTGTTAACGATTCTGTATCCGCCTTCTGCGATATTCTTTTCCTCGGCAATCTTTTTTGCCGCAAGAAAAATTCCGGAAACAACCTCTGCATTTTCATCTGTCAAATCATTTGCAGAAGCAATATGTGCCTTAGGAACAATCAGAACGTGAACGGGTGCCTCGGGAGAAATGTCATTAAAAGCATAAACATACTCGTCCTCATACACCTTAGAGGAAGGAATTTCGCCCGCAATAATTTTACAGAAAAGGCAATCCATTACTTGTTACCTCCACACTGTGCAATTACTAAATCGTCAACCATTGCAAGAGCGTCGTCAACCTTATTAACAAGCTTACCGCCACCCTGTGCCATGTCGGGCTTACCGCCACCTCGACCGTCAGTAACCTTTGTGATTTCCTTAATAATATTACCTGCGTGAACGCCCATTGAAACCGCCTTCTTTGTAGCTGCCGCAACAAAAGTAATCTTATCTGCATCTACAGAAGCAAGCACAGCAACACCGCACTCACACTTTTCCTTCATCTTGTCTGTAAGCATCTTAAGCTCATCAGCACTTACACCCGAAAGCTGAGCGGTAAGCACATCAACCTCACCTACGTGCTTGATGGAAGTAAGAAGGTCATTTGCAGCCGCCGATGCCATCTTCGCCTTAACTTCCTCAAGGCTCTTCTGGATAGCCTTCAATTCGCCTGTTATGCTTTCAGCCTTGTTTACAATTTCAGCAGGATTTGTCTTGAGCACTTCTGCAGTTTCTGCAATAATTGCATCCTTTTCCGCAATGTATTCAAGTACACCTCTGCCTGTTGTAGCTTCAATTCTTCTTACGCCTGCAGCAACGCCGCCTTCGCTAAGAAGCTTGAAAAGACCTGCCTGTGCAGTATTCTTAAGGTGAGTACCGCCACAGAATTCAATAGAGTAACCGCCCATGTTTACAACACGTACTGTTTCACCGTACTTTTCGCCAAAGAGAGCCATAGCACCCATCTTCTTAGCTTCATCTATGGGCATAACCTTAACGTCAATGTCGTATGAAGCCATAATTGCTTCATTCACCTTTGCTTCAACCTTCTTAAGGTCTTCAGAACTGATAGCTTCAAAATGAGTAAAGTCAAAACGAAGTCTCTTATCGTCAACAAAGCTGCCCGCCTGTTCAATATGACTTCCAACAACCTCCTGCAATGCCTTCTGGAGAAGGTGTGTAGCAGAATGGTTTCTTGCAGTATTCATTCTTCTTTCCTTGTCATATGTGCTTGTAACAGTATCACCTACGTTAATACTGCCTTCTTCAACATATACAAAGTGAAGGATTTTACCGTCGCCAAGCTTCTTTGCATCATTTACAACCAATTTTACACCGTCAGCTGTAATAAAGCCTGTATCACCCTTCTGACCGCCACTTTCGCCGTAGATTGCTGTCTTATCTAAGATTACAACACCATTCTCTCCGTCTGCAAGACTTTGGGCAATGGCATTATCCTTAACGATTGCAATAACCTTACCCTCTGCACTTTCGTTTTCATATCCCACAAATTCACTGGATACTTCCTTGCCAATCTGCATATAAACGTCTTCGCTCCATGCAGCCTCTTCGCCCACGTTTCTGTTTTCACGGGAACGGTTCTTCTGTTCGTTCATACATGCTGCAAATGCATCCATGTCAACATCAAGACCCTTTTCCGTAAGGATTTCTGCCGTGAGATCAATGGGGAACCCGTATGTATCATACAAACGGAATGCATCGCTGCCTGCAAGAAGCTTTTCGCCCTTTTCTTCAAGGGCTGCAATATATTCTTCAAGGATTGAAAGACCCGAGTCGATAGTTTCGGAAAATCTCGCTTCTTCAATCTGAATAACCTTCTTGATATAGTCTCTCTTTGCTTCAAGCTGAGGATAAGCATCCTTTGATTCGTTAATAACAGTATCTGCGATATTGTAAAGGAAGTTACCCTTTATACCAAGGAGCCTGCCATGTCTTGCAGCACGTCTCAAAAGACGGCGAAGCACGTAGCCTCTACCTTCGTTTGATGGACCAACGCCATCGCAAACGAGGAATGTTGTACTTCTGATATGGTCAGTGATAACACGTAAAGAAACGTCACTCTTTTCGTTTTCGCCATAGTTAACGCCTGCAAGCTTGCTGATTTCAAGCATAATATTTCTTACAGTATCAACCTCAAAAAGGTTCTGCACGCCCTGCATGATTGCGGCAATTCTCTCAAGACCCATACCTGTATCAATGTTGGGCTTTGCCAGACGATTGTAGTTACCGTCCTCGTCCTTATCAAACTGTGTAAATACAAGGTTCCAGAATTCAACAAATCTGTCACAGTCACAGCCTACAGCACAATCAGGTCTGCCGCAGCCTGCCTTTTCGCCACGGTCAAAGTAGATTTCACTACAGGGACCGCAGGGACCTGTACCGATTTCCCAGAAGTTGTCTTCCTTACCCATTCTCTTGATGCGTTCTCTTTCAACACCAACTTCGTTTACCCAGATATCAATAGCTTCATCGTCATCCTCGTAAACAGTTACCCAGAGCTTGTCCTTGGGAAGCTTTAAATCCTCTGTGATAAATTCCCATGCCCAGGCTGTTGCCTCATGCTTAAAGTAGTCGCCAAAAGAGAAGTTGCCGAGCATTTCAAAGAATGTACCATGTCTTGCAGTCTTACCAACTCTCTCAATGTCGGGTGTACGGATACACTTCTGACAGGTTGTAACACGATTTCTCGGGGGAATTTCCTTTCCGACAAAGTAAGGCTTCAAGGGAGCCATACCTGCATTTATAAGTAATAAGCTGTCATCGTTCTGAGGTACAAGAGGGAACGACGGCAGTCTGAGATGACCCTTAGATTCAAAAAAGCTGAGGTATCTCTCTCTGATTTCGTTTAATCCAAGTTTTTCCACGATTAATTCACTCCTTTATAATCTTAACCATTATACATATTTACGGCATAAATTGTCAAGCGTTCAGCTCGTTATATGCACATCTTACCGCCTTTGCAAGCTGGTCAGAACAGCTTGTGTCCTTATACCCGCAGGTAAGATTTGAAAAATATTCTTCAATTTCACCAACTGTCATTCCGTCAACAACTCTTGATATCGCCTTAAGATTGCCGTTACATCCGCCCAGAAAGCTTACGTTTGTAATCTTATCGCCTTCAATATCAAAAGAAATCTGCGATGCGCATGTGCCCTTTGTTTTGTAAGTGTATCTCACTTTTTCATCCCCTTCCGCGCATAATATGACATAATTTCATATATTATACACCCAAACGGGAAACTAATCAAGAACTTTTTATCATATTATTGACTGAATAAACCTGAAAAAAATTTTTTTGAATATACAGGCAAGCGGTACGGCAAGCAAAATCCCCCAGAAGCCTCCGTATGCCCCCACATAAAGGGCAAGCACCGTAACTGCAGGATGCAATGAAAGAGTGCTTGAAGAGATTTTCGGGGTTATAATATGATTTTCAATCTGCTGTATAATAAGAAGTCCTGCAATAATAACAATAATCTTCCCCGGCGCACTTATAAGGGTAACAAGTATAATTATCCCCATGGCAATAAATGCCCCTGCATAGGGTATTATATCAAGAATTGCCGCAATAAATGCCAAACCAATGGCGTAGGGTATTTTCATCACATATAAAAATACCGCATCAATTACAAAAAGTATTGATGCAATCAACACTTGTCCCTTGAAAAACGAGTCAAGACAAAGCTTTACATCATCAATCAGCACCCTGAAGGACGGGATAAGCCTGACAGGCACGAATTCAGCCAGAGCCTTTTTTACAGATTTAATGTCCGAAAGGATATAAAATGCCGCCACAAACCCCACAAAGACATTGAAAGCCCCCTTCGTTGCAGAAATCACCGTTGTGTATACTCCGCCTATTCCCTTCTGTAAAAATCCTCCGTTAAGAACTCTTTCCACCGAAAAAAGCTCATAGCTTTTCAGAACATCTCCTATTTCAAGTACTGCAGAATATATTTTAGGCACGGCATACAAAAGGACAAAAACACCTGTGCTAACCATAATGACGTATACAATAGCTGTAGCTATAATGCTCTTTATACCCAGTTTTTCCAAAAGCTTAACCAACGGCAAAAACAGATATACTAAAATAAGCGCCGTAATAAATGGCGCACACACTTCTCTTAAAGGCGAAAATACCGCCGCAATAAATAACAAATATAAAAATGCAAATATTAAAGATGATATAAACAGCATTTTGTCGCGCATTTTTTCACTCTCCTATGTAAAAAGGGGCATTTGCCCCTTAAGAGTGCATATTTTCTGCCATGTTTTCCATGGAATGGATAATTTTCCCCGCACTTTTTCTTAATCTCCGGGAATCCTTATCCTTCAAAGGGTCAATGCACATACCCATAATTCCGCCTGCAACAGCACCCGTCAGAAGGCCTGTTACAAAACCCTTTGATAAAATCATATCAACACCTCTTAAAATTTATCTGCTTTTTCAAGAACAATGCAATCCTGCAGATAATTAACAGTATTTTGGGCCGGGCATATCAACCGTCCCGACAAAAGATCCTGAACTAATGAAGAGCCAACCTCAAAGGCAGCCAATTCTCCCGCCTCAAAGTTAAAACCGATATTCCTCACCCGACCTGCTCTTGTGCCGTCAGAATATACAGCGCTCTTTCCATATATATCATTTTCACAGCTTTTGAAATTCTCAAATAAAGGTACTACTTTGACGAACTTCTCGCCGTAACCCTTCACATATATACATACCTCGTCCCATTTTATGACATCCTTAATTAAAAACAGCCGATGCTTGTATATAAGCGAATCGTTTTTTGAAATGATACCTATTATCATACTTGTATCTTTATTGACGAGTATATCCGAAAGCCTTCCATAGTACTTATTCGTGTCCTTACCGTAAATTTTTTTACCCTTCCATTTCAAGAAGCTTTCGTACATTTCCTTGCCCCCAATACAATATTACTATTTGCATTATGGCTTTTAAAATTCAAGTAAATTTTTTGAAAAACAAAATGCTGTTGCAATCGCAACAGCATTTTGCTATTAATTTATACTGCCTGTAAGAAGATATTTCTTTGCCGCTTCTAACTGGTCGTCATCTGAGTACTCGTATTCGTAAATAATATCATTCAATGCAACAAGTGTATACATATCCAATTCTCCGGATATTTCAAGATTTTTGAGCATCTGGAACTGTCTTATTGCATCGGTTGTCTTATCGTCAAAGACATTATCAGGCTCTTCATGGAAGCAACCAAGGGCTTCAAGCCTCTGTTCAACTGCCATATTAAGCTTTTCATCTGTTGCAGTATTATTGAACACCATCGGTTCAAAGTCTTCCTCAGTAACATGATGAACGGTGTTTTCCACAACAAAATCGGGTGTAACGCCTACAGTATGAATTCTTGTATCATTTGGAGAATGGAATTCAGCAATTGTATACTTAATTCCGCAGCCTGTCATAAGCCTGAATACAGACTGCATGCTTCCCTTACCGTAGGTTGTGGTACCGATTATTGTACCTGCCTTTCTGTCCTTTACCGCACCTGAGAAAAGCTCAGACGCAGATGCACTGTTACCATTTACAAGAAGCACCATATTGTAAGGCGATTCCTTCATTCCGTTAGTTATAACAACGTCCTCGTTTTTTGCAGGATCTTTGTATTTAAGCTTTGCAATTGTTCCCTCAGGCACAAAATGCTTAGCTAAATCCATCGCCGCATTCAATTCGCCGCCGCCGTTATTTCTTATATCAAGGATAATATCTTTAATCCCTTTTTCCTTGAATTCCTCCAGTACGGGAGTTATAAATTCATCAAGAGTCAGAGAGAATGTAGATATATAAATATATCCTATTTTACCGTCCTCCATTATTCCGTATGAAATGGGATTCTGGCTTACTTCATCACAGAAGCAGTCAATTATCATGCCCTTACCGTCACGGATAATACCAACCTGGACCCTTTTGCCCTTTTCGCGCTTAATAAGGGTTGCAACATCCTGAACGCTGAAGCCGGAGATATCCGTTCCGTCAATGGAAACAATGGTGTCATAAGGCAGTATGCCCGCTTTTTCGGCAGGTGAATCAGGAAAAACGCTTGCAACAACCACATGGTCGCCCGAAAGCATAATCTGTACACCTATACCGTAAAATTCACCTACAATATCAGTAAAGAAGCTTTCAAATCGCTCAGATGTATAAAATTCACTGTAGCCGTCCTTCAAAAGTCCTACCATCTTTTCAACAGCCTTATCAAAGTCAAACTTGCCGTTATCAATGGCACTGCAAAGGGCACGATAAAGCAAATCCTCATCCGTTACACCGTAATAATAGTTATCGGCAATACTCATACAAAGATTTGCAATGCTGTTCTTCATAACTGCCGCCTCATATGCAGAGGGCACAACAACCTCTTCGGCATAAATGGCAGTAAAGCATGATGCTGTCAGAACAATTGCCAGAACAAGACCAAGTATAGCCTTTATATTTTTCTTTTTCATCAAATCAATCCTTTTTTACATTTGTTCAGGAGCCGATACACCAAGGATATCAAGCACAATCTTAATAACAGCTCTTGTAGAATCACAGAGCTTAAGTCTTGCTTCTCGTACCTTAACATCATCATCCTTAACTCTGCACGCAGAATAGAAGGAATGGAAGCAAGCTGCCAGATCCATAAGGTATCTCGTAAGGTGGCTGGGTTCAAAAGTTTCTGCCGCATTTTTGATTTCTTCCGGCAAAAGTGCCAACTGACGCATAAGCTCAACTTCCTCATCCTTATTAAGCATGCTAAGGTCAATATCCTTCACAGAAGGCACCTTGCATCCTTCATCGGCAAGAAGACGGATAATTGAACATATACGAGCATGAGCATACTGAACATAGAACACAGGGTTTTCGTTACTCTGCTTAACGGCAAGATCCAGATCAAAGTCCATATGACTTCCTGCCGCTCTTGTGTTGAAGAAAAATCTTGCGGGGTCAATGCCGATTTCATCAATAAGGTCAGAGAGCGTAATCATCTTACCTGTTCTCTTGCTCATTCTGACAGGCTGTCCCTCACTCATCAATCTCACAAGCTGAATTGTTAAAACCATAAGCTTGTCAGAATCAAGACCTACCGCCTCAAGAGCACCCTTCATTCGTGCAATATGACCATGATGGTCTGCACCCCAGATATTTATGCAAAGATCAAAGCCTCTTTCTTCAATTTTATTCTTATGATAAGCGATGTCTGCGGCAAAATATGTGGGAATACCATTCTGACGAACAAGAACATCATCCTTTTCGCTGCCGAAGTCTGTGCTTCTGAGCCACACAGCACCATCCTGTTCATAAGCCTTACCGCTTTCAAGAAGCTTTTTAACTGTTTCCATAACCTGATTTGTTTCGTGAAGAACGCTCTCACGGAACCAGACATCATATTCTATTCTGTAACGAGATAAGGTTTCTTTAAGATAATCAAGATTAAGCTCAAGCGCATATTCAATAAGCCTTCTGCGTCTTTCATCGCTTTCAAGCTCAAGAAGAGAATCACCGTGTATATCTATATAATTCTGTGCATGAACACGTATGTCATCGCCCTGATACCAGTCGGGAGAAAATTCAATTGCATCCTCACCCTTTAAAATCTGAATATATCTTCCCTCTAAGCTGTTACCAAACTTTTCAATCTGTGCACCTGCATCGTTGATGTAGAATTCTCTTGTTACATCCCAGTTAGCTTTCTTAAGCACATTTGCCAATGTATCGCCCAATGCACCGCCACGGGCATTACCCATATGCATAGGACCTGTGGGGTTTGCGCTGACAAATTCAATCATAACTTTCTTGCCTTCGCCCACATTGACATCACCGTAATTATTTCCCTTTTCTTCAATTTCTGTAAGGACTTCCTTTATATATGCCTTATCAAGAGTGAAGTTGATAAATCCGGGACCTGCAGGCTCAATCTTACATGCATTAAGATGGGAATTATCAATATTTTCGATAATTGCACCTGCAATTTCACGGGGATTTTTCTTAAGTGCCTTTGCGAGAAGCATAGCCGCATTTACCGCAAAATCACCATGAGCTTTATCGCGTGGCTCTTCAACGGCAAAGGCAGGCACTTCGCAGTCAGCAAAGGCATTTTTTATCGCATTTTCTACAACCGAATAAATTTCAGCTTTTTTCTTCTGTAATGTGTACATTTTATGTCAGTTCCTTTCATCAACCGCGAATGTTAAGGTGCAGATAATTCTCCACCTGTGCGGAATTATTTATATCAAGAATGTATTTTATTTCCACGTCCCCACCGTTTTCACCGATGTTCTTTTTTAGTACATCCGTACTGATACCTATTGTAAAACTGCCAAGAGGCGTCTCATAGTGGCTTACATGCCTTTTCCCCGTTTCAAAAATCATCTGTGTGTTTATGTTGCCGCTGCGACTCATCACAACCGAGTTTTCATCAAATCTGATAACAGTAGTACAACCGTCATCCATATCCGATAAATGCTCATTATAACGCAGAAGATACTTTCCTCCGCGCATGGTATACTCACCCTCTGTGACCATTTCCGTCTTATCGCCGTCACCGTCTACAAGGCTTTCTCCTATAATTGAAACGTATACCTTTTTCATACCTTCACCTTCTAACCTGTGGCAAAAATAGTGCCATACCTTGCATTATAACAGTATAAACAATATATTTCAACTGTTAAAAATTGCTTTTGTAAAACTTTCCGTCCACATTTTTCTGTCATGGTCACGGAAAGATATCTTAACCGCTTCGGGATAAATTTCCAGAAAAGCACTTCTTATGGCATTTCCCCTGTCCTTCTCTAACGATGCAATATCCACCTGAGGAATATCACAATCATTTACCCAGCTGATTTTACGCATCACATCTTTGCCTGCCCATGTAAAATCACCTATATGAGAATGTCCGTAAATATGCATAAAAACATTCTCGGGCAAAGGCATCATCATACCCAAAAAATTGCTGGCTCTGTTTCCGCCGGGGTAGGAATAATGGGAAACCGTCAATGTCTTCTTTCCCGAATTCTTAATCCTTTCGCTCAACGCCTTTAAATCTTTTTCACTATGGGGATATCCCGACTCATCACCGTATACTCTTCCATGACATGCCCACCATGATAAATCCTTTGCATAGTGGTCTGATAAAAACACAACATTGAAACTGCCTATAGTATCTTCAAAATAGAAATCATCGCATTTATCAATGCATTTCCAATCCTTATGTGCCTTTACCATGTTGTAAAACACAGGCGCCTTCCCCTTGTGCATTATATCCATATCATGGTTACCCATAACGTAGCAAAGGGGTATACCAAGCTTTTCAAAGGCATCCTGTTGCATTGCAGTCATTTCTTCAAGATGCTTCATATCACTGCCTTCAATACTGTCACCCATGTACCATATCCTGTCACACTTAAGCTTCATTTCATAAAAATCTTCAAGTGCCGTATATAAACTGCGTTTCGCCTTTTCCGGTATAGACTGCTGCAAGTCTGATATAAGCCACACTCTTGCAATCAAAGACTCTTCGTGCAATTCACGCTCTTTATCAAACAGGCTTATTGCAGTCTGTTCTTGGGGTTTAAGATATTTCTCCAATCAAGGTCACCTCTCTCCAGTCCCTGCATAAGCACTTCAGCAGTTGCCGAGTTTGTTGCAATGGGCACGGAATGTACGTCACAAAGGGACATAAGGTTACTTAAATCGGGCTCATATCTGCGTGCAGAAACAGGGTCACGGAAGCAAAGCACAAGGTCAATTTCGTTAAATGCGATACGTGCGGCAATCTGCTGAACACCGCCCTGATGACCAGCAAGAAGCTTTTCAACCTGTAAGCCTGTAGCTTCTGTAATCATACTGCCTGTAGTTCTTGTTGCACAAAGCTTATGTTTTGCAAAAATACTTTTATACGCCATACAGAACTGTACCATAAGTTCTTTTTTCTTGTCGTGTGCAATTAATGCGATATGCATCATAATCTCCCCTTTTCTTTAATTCTTGATAGCCTCTATAATACGTACAAATACATTGCGTTTATCTGAAATGTCAAGAAGACTCACTTCTTCACCTTTTACTCTCTTTGCAATATTTTTATATGCCTTGCCCGCCATTGATTTTTCGTCAAGTACACAAGGTGTACCGCAGTTTGCGGCGGCAATAATCCTTTCGTCCTCAGGTACAACACCTATAAGATTAACAGCTAAGATTTCGAGGATTTCTTCAACCGGAAGCATAACACCCTTGTCAGCAAGACTCTTTCTCATTCTGTTTATAACAAGTTCCGTTTTTTCAATGCCTCTCTGTTCAATCAATCCTATTATCCTGTCAGCATCTCTTACGGATGTCATTTCAGGCATTGCGACAACAATTGCCCTGTCACAAAGTGCTACCGCATTTTCAAAGCCCTGCTCAAGTCCTGCGGGACAGTCAATTATTATGTAGTCGTACTCTTCTTTAACCTCGGAGATAAAATTCCTCATCTGCAACGGGGTTATAGCATCCTTTTCCTTTGCCTGGGATGCAGGTACGAAATACAGGTTTTCAAACCGTTTATCTTTAATCGTTGCCTTTTTTGCATCACAGTTACCTGTGCATATATCAACAAGGTCATAAACTATTTTATCTTCAAAGCCTAAAAGAACATCAAGATTTCTCAACCCGATATCTGTATCAACCAAAAGAACCTTATGTCCTTCCAATGCCAGTGCCGCACCAAGGTTTGCAGACAGTGTAGTCTTTCCCGCACCGCCTTTACCGCTTGTAACAACTATCGCTTCACCCATATATTTCACATAACCTTTCTTAAATCAGCTTAATTTTTATCTCCCCGTCTTCAATACATGCAAGTCCGTTACGATTTTCCTCACTTGTGGACGGATTAAAACCAATCTTATCTGCAATTTTAATCATAACAGGGTTCATATGCATAGCATACACAACTGCACTTTCCCTGCCCATACACCCTGCATGAGCAACACCACGGAGTGTGCCTATCACATATATATCGCCCTGGGCATTAAGCTGTGCCGTCGGATTAACATCCCCAAAAACAAGAATGTCACCTGAGGATTCAATAACCTCACCGGATTTAACGGTGCCGATTACCTTTTTAACAAGCTTTTCACCGTTTGCATTCATATGCCTTACCATTTCATGAGGAGGCATTTTTTTGTGCATAAAATCAACCTCACGGTCAAATGCACTATCTGCAATATGGCAAAGCTCAACTTCTTCTTCAAAGGAAAGCTCCGCTCCGTCGTATGCAAATCTTACATCGCCTTTACTGAGGAAGCTCTTCATACCGAGCAGATAATTTTCAACCTCGTCCCTCTGCTCAGAAAAGCTTTTCTCCTCATCCATTTTCAATATTAAAGTATCTTTTTCCAGTTTAACAGAAATCTTCATTTTTACCTCTTAACCAATCAATACATTTCTTGCGGTAAAGCTGTCATTTTCAACCTCACCTGCAAAATATTTCTCAATAACCCTTCTTGCAACGGGTGCCGCATCACTGCCGCCACCCGATTTTTCCATAACTACCGCAACGGCAATCTGGGGATTGTCGTAAGGCGCATATGCAACGTATATACCGTTTGTGTAGCGTCCCATCTGGGCAGAACCCGATTTTGCCGCAACAGGCACGGGACAGTTTTTAAATGCATTTTCACCTGTACCCTCCGTTACCACAAGGCGCATACCCCTTGTTATTGCCGCATAGGATTCATCTGTCAGCTTAACACGGCTTAAAACCTCGCTCTTTGTTTCTTCAAGCACCTTGCCGGCATCATCCTCAATACTCTTTATGAGATGAAGCTGATAACGTGTGCCCCCGTTTGCAATAGTCGAAACATAGCTTGCAAGCTGTATGGGAGTAACAAGTGTATCGGACTGCCCGATAGATGCCTGCAGTGTATCACCGGGGTACCATATACCGTTATTTTCCTTTCTGCTTTCAGGTGAAGCAACAACGCCTCTGTGTTCTTCAGACGGTATTTCAACTCCCGTAATCTGACCGAAGCCGTATTTTTGAGCATATTCATCAATTTTTTCAATACCGAGCCTTCTGCCCACATCATAGAAGAAGTAGTTACAGGAATCACGCAGTGCGCCCGTAACATTTATAGCACCGTGCACTGTTCCGTGCTGACGGTAGGACCAGCAACGTGGCTGATAATCCTTGTAATAAGTGTAAATGCCCTTATCTGTAATAATCTCTCCGGGTGTAATAACCCCCTCTTCAAGTGCGGCAGCCGCAATAAGCATCTTAAAGGTAGAACCGGGCGAATATTCGCCTGCAATAGCACGGTTAATAAGAGGCTTTGCATTATTATTGAGCAGCTCGGAATAGTTCTGATTGAAATTTGCCGTATCATAGGTAGGATAAGATGCCATTGCAAGAATTTCACCTGTATTTACATCAACGGCAACAACAGCACCGGAATCAGCATAGCGCCCGCTTGCCGCATCCTTTGCCTTTGATCTTATATCCACGATAGTATCGTAAAGAGCCTCTTGAGCCGCCTGTTGTAGGTCAAGGTCAATGGTTAAGGTAACATTATTTCCCGCTCTTGCTTCCTTGATAATTTCCTCGGAAATATTCTTACCGCCCTTTGTCTGTTCAACACCCACCAAACCGTCAGTACCTCTTAAGTAGCTCTCTGCATATTTTTCAATACCCTGTTTACCAATGAGTGAGTTTATGTTATACCCGTCATCGCGCATAGCCTCAAGCTCCTCTGCGCTTATCTTACCCACTCTTCCGAGAAGATGCGTTGCAATGGAAGGATATTTATAATCTCTTGTGGCGCTGGTTTTTATATCAGCGCCCGTAAAAGCAGTCTGCTGTTCCTTTATAACAGTAATCATATCCATAGGAACATTACTTGCAAATGTAAAATCCGTGGTATATGAGAAATCTCTCAGTGTCATTTCATATCGGGTAGCCGTAATTTTAAGGCGGTATCCCATATTAGGCTCACTTACCGAGTATTTCTCAGAAAAAAACTGCAAAGCTTCATTTGCACTGGCATCAGGTTCAATGCCGTATTTTCTTTTCCATGCATATTCCCTCTTTTTCGGCTCAGCCTCATTTTCTTCAAAGAAAAACTTCACCGTTCCGTTTTCATATACAATGGGAAATGTTGTGGAAACATACTGGGAAGAGTTTTCGGATAATATATACAAATTCTTTATCAGCTCATTAAGCACTTCATCCGTCTGTCCGCTTACTTTCTTTATTACCACGGAATTCGACATTTTGTTTGTAACCATAACACGTCCGTATCGGTCAATTATATCTCCTCTCGGAGCTTCCTTAACCTTTGTTTTCATTGTTCTCTGCTGGCTCTGCTCACGGTAAGACTGCCCTGAGATAAGCTGCAGGGATATAAGCCTTACGGAAAAGGCAACAATTATTACAGCAAGGATAACATATATAACCCTATATCTGACGTTCATATTTTATCCCCCTTTTCCTTTTCTCAAAGCGAAGCCTTGAAAGTATAATGTATACGGGAATAAAAATAACCGTATTGATCAGTGCAACAGGAAGCACAACCTTCCATACAGCTTCAGCATAAAAAGTTGCACCGCGTAAAAGTGTGCTCAGCACACCGAAAAACAGCTCATATATAAACGACGATACAAAGCACATGGGAATTACAACTCTTAATCTCTTATTGTATACTGCATCAATAACCATTATAAGTGCAATGGAAATATACATATAAAGCAGAATATTAAGACCAATCCTTGCCCCTGTAAATAAATCCATCAGAAGTCCTGTTACGCCCGAAAAAATCACGCTCTCCACCCCGTCAGAAATAAGACAGACGGCAATCACGAAAATCAAGGTGTAGTTCGGGACGACCCCGAAAGGTGCAAAATGAGGCAATACTGTCAGCTGAAAAGCTATAACCGCAAGTATCAGTACAGATTTGAATTTCATGCTCATTTCGTCACCTCCTTATAATCAGCTTCCCACCAAAACCTCACTTAATGAGTTGAAGTTGACTTCACTTTCAACTATAGCAGTAAGTGTAAGTCCGTCATCATCGTCATAAATTTCAACAATTTTGCCTACATAAACGCCTTGGGGATAAATACTTCCCGTATCGGAAATTTCAATTCTGTCACCGATAACAACCTTTGAGTTTTTCGGCAGATAATTAAGCTTGCATCTGCCTCTCTGAGCAAGACGGAAGTCCCCTTCAAGCACGCCTCGGTCCCCTGTTCTTCCGCATACAACACTGATAGACGATGACATATCAACAATTTCTCTCACCTTCGCCCATGTAGTACCAACCTCATATACAGTACCCACAAGTCCCTGGGCAGTCAATACAACATCATTTACCTTAACGCCCATTCCCGAGCCCTTGTCAATGGTAATAACATTGTACCAGTTATCCGCTTCTATAGAGATAACCGACGCACCCTGGAGATTAAGCTGGGGCATGGACGATTTCATGTTCAGCAAAGAAAGAAGTCTTTCATTTTCTGCCTTATATGCTTCAATGTCCGAATAATCGTTTTCAAGTATAGCTATACGTGCCTTTAAAAGCTCGTTTTCTTCCGCATAACTGCCTGCTCTTACAAAAGAATCCACAACACCCGACAGCTTGTCATACACAAAGGAAACCCCCTTTGTGGCAGGCTGAATTACCATATTGGCTACATTTGTTACAATATCTGCCCTGCCGTCAGAAAGGGTCGATACAGCCATAACGATTAAAACAAGTGCGCTTATAACCGCCAGTCTTATATAAAAATTTTTCGAAAACTTCCGCATCTGTGTTCACATCCCTTGCACTGTCCGACGACCTGTCAATCAGTTGTTTTTAAGTAATTTTCTGAGCTTTTTATCCGCAAATACCTTTTCTGCCCCACGAAGTGTACATCCTTCGGGATTTTCTGCAACAGTAGTCTTAAAGCCTGTCTTTTTTGTGAAAAGCTCAGCTATTCCGTAAATATTAGCCAATCCGCCCGTAAGTATAATACCCGACTCCATAACGTCGCTTAAAAGCTCAGAGGGGGTCTTTTCAAGTGTTATAACCACCGAATCAATAATCTTTTTTATGATATCCGCCATAATAAGGCGTATTTCTTCACTGTATATGGCAATCTCCCTGGGTAACCCCGTAGAGATATCTCTGCCCTTATATTTTTTCAGTTCATTTTTTTCCTTCGCTATTGCACAGCCAAGCTCCATTTTTATTCTCTCAGCAGTATTTTCGCCTATCATAAGATTATACTTACGCTTTACATAAGCTGCAATAGCACCATCCATGCTGTCGCCTGCATCCTTGATACAGTTGCCCGCAGCTATAGTGCCCAATGCAATAACGCCCGAATCCGCAGTTCCTGCGCCTAAATCCACAACCATACTTCCCGTAGGTGTCAGCACATTTACCCCGGCACCAAGAGCCGCCGCCATACTGCCTTCAATGGTATATACAGAGGAAACACCCAGATTCTTTACAGTTTCCGCCGCGGCACGTTTTTCCATCTGTGTTGCACCTGACGGAACAGTTACCAATGCATTTACCCCTGTAAAAACGGTTTTACCGTATGCCTTCTTAACAAGCATCTTAACCATACCTTCAGCGGCTGAATAGTCAGCAATTACACCACCTGACAGGGGCTTTATTGCCAGAAGGTTCTCAGGAGTTTTACCGATTGCCTCTTTTGATATGCTACCTGCATCAATTATTATATTATCTTCAATATCAACCGTTACAACGCTTGGCTCACAAAAAGCCTTTCCGCCCGACCCGAGGGACACGCTTGTATTTCCGGTGCCCAGATCAACGCAAATTCCTCTCATGTATATCAATCCTTAATTACAGTATATCAATTCCGAAATCTTCCTTCAGCATCTTTGACAAAGCACATATAGGAAGTCCCACAACATTAAAATAGTCACCGTCTATTTTTTCGACCAAAAGCCTTCCCTTACCCTGTATTCCGTAACCGCCTGCCTTATCCATGCTCTCACCGCTTCTTATGTAACGAAGGGCCTCCTTCTCGGAAAAATCACGAAATTTGACCTTCGTTTCTTCGTATCTTACGCTCGCAGAGCCGTCGGCACCCGATATAACACAAAAACCTGTCAGAACGCTGTGCCATTTGCCCGAAAGCTTCATCAGCATAGCTTTTGCATCATCAAAATCCTCAGGCTTTCCCATAATTTCACCATCGGACACAACAACCGTATCCGCAGAAATTACAATGTCCTCCTTCTTTGCACCCTTTGCTACCGCCGCACCCTTTAAAAGAGCAAGCTCCATTACATATTTTTCAGGCGGAAGAAGCTGCGATATATTTTCATCTGCGTCGGAGGGTATCACAGTATGTTTCACACCCGCTTCTCTCAATATTTCCTGTCTGCGGGGCGATGCCGATGCAAGTATAAAGTTTTTCATAATACCGCTCCTTTCCATGCAAATAAGACAAGACACTCCTTGACTGAAATATCATATCATATTTCAGTTCACTTTTCAACTAAATATTATCTAAATTTCAAATTATTGATTTGCTCCTGAATATATGTTATCCAGCTTATCTACAGTAACCGTTATTTCCTTTTCATCCTTTCGTGTCACAACACTCAGAGCAATCTCGTCTCCTCTGTTATATTTAAAAAGTTCACGCCTTAATTCAAGCATACTTTTAACTTTTACACCGTTAATCCCGGTTATTATATCTCCGTATCGTATACCGCCTTCGTATGCAGGTCCTTTTACATCAAGGCTTATCACATATAACCCGTCAGACGGCGGTCTTTCACCTCTTAAATATTTTGCCGTCTGAGCAGTATATGCATAAAGACCGAGATATGGTGTTTCGAATTTTCCATCCTCTTCCAATGCTGAAATTACATTTTCGCAAATGTTTACAGGCACCGCAAACCCCATTCCCTCTGCAGACGTAACCCTTACCGTGTTAATACCTATAACTTCCCCAAAATTATTCATAAGCGGTCCTCCCGAGTTTCCCGGGTTAATGGAAGCATCCGTCTGTATCAGGTCCTCCATGTATAATTTTCCCTTATCATCATCTATACTTATTGTTCTGTTCTTAGCGCTTACAATCCCCTTTGTAACACTTCTTTCAAACTGCAGACTTAACGGGTTTCCTATGGCAAATACATCCTCGCCCACTCTTATACTTTCATACTCGCCCATTCTGGCAACTGCAGGCACTTCTCCTTCAAATTTCACCACAGCAACATCAAGACTTCTGTCACTCCAGCAAAGCTCGCCATCCTTTATTGTTCCGTCATAAAGAGTCACATCAATCTTGTAGGGCTTATCTCCTACAACATGGTGGTTTGTAATCACAAAACCCATATCCGATACAATAACACCGCTTCCTAAGCTTACTGTATTCTCACTTCCTCTTCTCACCGCTTCAATGCCCACTACAGACGGCAAAACCTTTTCCACCACATCGGGAAAGCTTTCTTCGACCTTGGGTATAATCGGACTTGGCAATGTAGCCTCAATGCTTATCCTCTCATTTACAATTTCTTCCTCCGCACGGTTTGCATTCTCACCCGCCGCAAAGGAAAATACACCCACAAGCACTAAGCATACCGCATAAATTAATATTTTCATATCGAAAAACACCTCCTCTATATTTTCATCTCAGAAATTCTTTTTTATTCAAAGCCAAGAAGAATATGTGTATTGCATTTTTTCTTATGTTATAGTATAATCTCATAGGATAATTTATATTTTTAAGGTGTGAACTGTTATGTCTAAAATAAAAACTAAAACTATACCCGCCATTGCCCTTCGTGGGCTTGTGGTTTTTCCTCATATGGTATTTCATTTTGACGTTATAAGAAAGAAGTCTATCCGTGCGCTGGAGGTTGCCTCCCAAGGTGACGGTCTTGTCTTTCTTTCCACTCAAAAGGATATCAGCATTGAAGACCCTACGGCAAATGATGTATTCAAAACAGGCACGGTAGTTAAAATAAAGCAGTTTATCCGTCTTCCGGGCGAAGGCATCCGTGTATTGGCTGAAGGTGTATGCCGCGCAAGCTTTACCTCCTGCGATACAACAGGTGAATATATAAAGGCTGAAATTACAGAACAGAATTCAAGCTTCAAAACTCTTGGAAGCGAAGAATACAGCGCAATTTCCCGTCAGATTCATTCGCTTATTGACCTTTATTTCCGTGCAAATACAAAAACCTCCCCCGATACACTTATTTCGGGTATCAACGAGGAAAGCCCTTCGACGCTTGCAGACTCTATCGCAGAAAACTTCCTTGCTGAAATCGAGGATAAGCAGAAAATTCTTGAAACAAAGAATGTTAAAAACCGTCTTCTTCTTTTGATTGACTATTTAATCCGTGAGGTAAAGGTATTACAGGTTGAATCGGACCTTATGGCTCGTGTAAAAGAACAGATGGACGAAAATAACCGTGAATATTTCCTTCGTGAAGAAGCAAAGGCAATCGCAATTGAATTGGGCGAAAAGGACGGCAACTTAAAGGATGTTGAGGAATTTGAAAAAAAGCTTACCACCCTTGACTGCCCCGAATACGTAAAGGACAGAATAAAGAAGGAGCTTGACAGGTATTCCCGTCTCAGCCCCCAGTCTCCCGAAAGTGCAATTTCAAGAGGTTATCTTGATACTATCTTTGATCTTCCCTGGAACAGGACAACAGAAGAAATATCTGATATTTCCAAATCAAAAGAAATTATAGAACGTGACCATTACGGCATGAGAGATGTTAAGGACAGGATTATTGAGCATCTTGCAGTACATAATCTTACGGGTGGCAAAGCTCCTGCTATTTTATGTCTGTACGGTCCTCCCGGTGTGGGTAAAACCTCAATTGCAAAATCCCTTGCCGAAGCTATGGGCAGGAATTATACCCGATTTTCTTTAGGCGGTGTCCGTGACGAGGCCGAAATTATGGGTCACAGAAGAACTTACGTTGGCGCACTTCCCGGCAGACTTATAAATGCACTTATAAAAGCAAAGTCCTCAAACCCCGTAATCCTTCTTGACGAGATTGACAAATTATCCCGTGATTATAAGGGTGACCCTGCATCCGCTCTTTTAGAGGTTTTAGATTCAAATCAGAACAACGCCTTTACCGACCACTATATGGAAATCCCCGTTGACCTCTCCCGTGTTATGTTTATAACAACCGCAAACGACTTATCAACAGTTTCCCATCCGCTTTTGGACAGAATGGAATTAATAGAAGTTCCCGGTTATACAGACGAAGAAAAGCTCCATATTGCAGCAGACCATCTTGTACCAAAGCAGTTAAAGCTCCACGGTCTTAAAAAGTCACAGATGAAAATCACCGATGAAATTCTTCTTGATATCATCAACGGCTATACAAAGGAATCAGGCGTCCGTACATTGGAAAGGACAATTGCCTCTATATGCAGAAAGTGTGCTCTTGATCTCTCCGAAGGCAACAAAAAGAGTGTCACTATTACAAAGCCCGTTCTGGAAAAATATCTCGGCGCACCGAAGTACACCTTTGACAAAGCATCCGATTCGGGCGAAACAGGCATTGTTACAGGTCTTGCATGGACACAGGTCGGTGGCGATACATTAAGTATTGAAGTAAACATAATGGAAGGCACAGGTAAAATTGAATTGACGGGAAGCCTCGGCGATATTATGAAGGAATCTGCAAAAGCGGCTATTTCCTACATCCGCTCCAGGGCAGATGCATATTCAATCGACCCCTCCTTCTACAAAAACTGCGACATACACATCCATGTTCCCGAAGGCGCAACGCCAAAGGATGGCCCCAGTGCGGGTATAACAATTGCAACTGCTCTTGTAAGCGCACTTACAGGTCGCTCCGTCCGCCCCCGCATTGCCATGACAGGCGAAATCACAATAAGAGGCAGAGTGCTTCCCATAGGCGGATTAAAGGAAAAGGTCCTTGCCGCATATCGCTCAGGGGTAGATACGATTATTATTCCCCGTGATAATGAAAAGGATTTGAAGGATATCCCCGAAAAAATCCGTGAAAAAATTGCATTTAAGATTGTTTCAAATGCAGACGAAGTAATTGGCACTGCGCTCTTACCTGCAAAAACAAAAAAAGAAGAGCCTCTTTTCCCAAAGACAAATGTAAGAGGCAGTTCACACAAAGGAGTAACAGCATGAATATTCATAACGCATCACTGACTATCTCAGCGGTAAATCCCGGGCAGTATCCCGAAACAGATTTCCCCGACATCGCATTTGCGGGCCGTTCAAATGTTGGTAAATCAAGCTTTATCAATAAGCTTTTAAACCGCAAGAGCTTAGCCCGTACAAGCTCAAAGCCCGGCAAAACCGCAACAATCAACTTTTATAATATTGATAACGCAATTAACTTTGTTGACCTTCCCGGTTACGGCTATGCCCAGGTAAGTAAAGAAGAAAAGGCAAAATGGGGTAAAATGATTGAAACATATCTCCACACACGTGAACAGTTAAAGATTACCGCTCTTTTAGTGGATGCACGTCATAAACCCACAAAGGAAGATGCCCAGATGGCAGACTGGATAAGAGAAAGACACGGTTACCTCTTAATTTTTGTCACCAAGTGCGATAAAATCGCAAAAACAAAGTTAAACGACCACTTAGACGAAATTTATTACACTTTGAACTTAACAGATGACGATATCATGATTCCCTTCAGTGCCGAAACAGGCTTAGGTGTTGATGATGCCTGGGAAGCTATATGTGAAATCTGCGAGGTTGAAAAATAAATCGCACAAAAATAAGGAAGAAGCAATCGCTTCTTCCTTATTTTTGTTCAGACTGTCGATAAACCTATTTTTCGCACAATCGCGAAGGGTTTGGGAAAGAAGGTTTCCCAAATAAAATAGGCGGGGTTAATCGCATTCACCCCGCCGAAAGTGCCGATTTTAGGGCTCCCATAGGGAGTCTTGCACG
>JAFYPR010000122.1 GCA_017547445.1 Clostridia bacterium | reverse complement strand
ACTCGACCTCAAAGGCGGATTACATCCTTCAGCACTTTGAGGTCTGTAATTTCTAATGAACAAAGTGCCGATTTCTCGTGCAAGACTCCCTACGGGAGCCCTAAAATCAGCACTTTCGGAGAAGCAATACGATTGCCCCTCTGATTTCATACGGAAACTCTTTGTTTCCGCACCTTCAGCTATTGTGCAGAAATTTTAGGTTTTTCGACAGTCAAAAAGGGACAGATTTCTGTCCCTTTAATTTTGTGAAAATTTGCTTTGCAAAACGTGAAAAATGACACATTCTTCATTGAAGAATGTGTCATTAAAAATTTATCCTAATTTTGCGAGAGATTCCATAACTGCGTCGTACATTTCCTTATACTTAACGCCTTTTGCCTTTTCCTCGTCAATAAGCTTCTGAGGCGCACGGGACACAAAGCCTTCATTGGAAAGCATTTTTTCAACACGTGCAATTTCGCCCTCTAAGCGCTGCTTTTCCTTTGTAAGTCTTTCTCTTTCCTTTTCCATGTCAACCAATTCGCCTGTGGGCATAAAGATTGTTGCGCCGGGGGCAACTGCATTTACGCAGCCTTCGGGAACGATGGAGTCACTTTCGCCTACAGTAACACCTGATGCGCCTGCAAGCTTTTCAAAGAAGATAGAGCCTGCTTCGTAAAGAGAAGAGTTCTTTGTAACGATATACATTGCAGCCTTTCTGGAGGGGGGGACATTCATGCTTGTCCTGAGGTTACGGATTGCCTTGATAGCTTCACAAACTGCACCCATTTCAGCTTCTTCTGTGGGGAAGTTGAGCGCTTCATCATATGTGGGCCAGCTTGATGTTACGATTGTTTCGTCACTTACGGGAAGTGAGCAGTAAATTTCTTCTGTAACAAAGGGCATGAAGGGATGAAGGAGCTTTAAGAAGTTAGAAAGAACATAGGTGAGCGTTCTTTCAGCGTCCTTGCGGCTTGCAGCATCTGTGCCGTAAAGACGGGGCTTTACAAGCTCAATGTACCAGTCACAGAATTCGTCCCATACGAAGTCGTAAAGCTTCTGGAGAGCGATGCCAAGTTCAAACTTTTCAAGGTTATCTGTAACTTCCTTTACTGTAGAGTTAAGACGTGATAAAATCCACTTATCTTCCAACTTGGGATTTTCGGGAAGTGTAATTTCTTCAATATCAATGTTCATAAGAACAAAGCGTGCCGCATTCCAGATTTTATTTGCAAAGTTACGGCTTGCTTCAACTCTTTCGGGGTAGTAACGCATATCATTACCGGGTGCATTACCTGTAGCAAGAGTGAAACGGAGAGCATCAGCACCGTATTCTTTAATAACCTCTAACGGGTCAACGCCGTTGCCTAAAGATTTACTCATCTTTCTGCCCTGGCTGTCACGTACGAGACCGTGGATAAATACGTGCTTGAAGGGAATTTCCTTCATGTGTTCCATGCCGGAGAAAATCATTCTTGCTACCCAGAAGAAGATGATGTCATAGCCTGTAACAAGTGTTGCTGTGGGGTAGAAGTATTCTAATTCGGGAGTCTTTTCGGGCCAGCCCAGTGTAGAGAAGGGCCAGAGTGCAGAGGAGAACCATGTATCAAGTACATCATTTTCCTGTTTAACTGCGCCGCCGCACTTGGGGCATGCTGTAATATCTGTCTTGGAAACTGTCATTTCGCCACAGTCCTGACAGTAGAATGCAGGAATTCTGTGACCCCACCAAAGCTGACGGGAGATGCACCAGTCATGAACATTTTCCATCCAGTTGAGGTATGTCTTAGAAAATCTGTCGGGAACGAACTTAACTTCGCCTTCCTTAACAACTCTGATTGCTTCTTCGGCAAGAGGTGCCATTTTAACAAACCACTGGTCACTTGTTAAGGGCTCTACAGTTGTACCGCAACGGTAACAACAACCAACGTTATGAGCATGAGGCTCAATCTTAACCAGGTATCCGCCCTCTTCAAGGTCGGCAACGATAGCCTTTCTTGCTTCATAGCGGTCCATACCTTCGTACTTACCGCCGAGCTTATTGATTGTGGCATCGTCGTTCATAACCTTTACGATGGGAAGGTTATGTCTCTGACCTACTTCAAAGTCGTTGGGGTCGTGTGCGGGAGTAATCTTAACTGCACCTGTACCGAAATCCTTGTCTGCGTGTTCGTCGCCTACAATCGGGATAGCACGGTTAACAAGGGGAATAATTACGTTTTTGCCGATGATGTCCATGTAACGTTCATCCTCGGGGTTAACTGCAATAGCTGTATCACCAAGCATTGTTTCGGGTCTTGTTGTGGCGATTGTGATAAATCTGCCCGTCATCCCCTCAACAGGATACTTAATATGCCAGAAATTGCCGTCCTGCTCTGTGTATTCAACCTCGGCATCGGAAAGTGCTGTTGTACACTTGGGGCACCAGTTAATGATGCGGTTGCCTCTGTAGATAAGACCCTTATCGTAAAGGTTTACGAATACTTCTCTAACCGCCTTGGAGCAGCCTTCATCCATTGTAAAGCGTTCTCTGTCCCAATCGCAGGAAGAACCGAGAGTCTTAAGCTGAGTAATAATTCTGTCACCGTACTGCTTTTTCCAGTCCCATACTCTCTCTAAGAACTTCTCGCGTCCTAAATCATAACGTGTGAGACCCTCTTCCTTGCGGAGAGCTTCTTCAACCTTAATCTGTGTTGCAATACCTGCATGGTCTGTGCCGGGAATCCAAAGAGCGTTGTAGCCCTGCATTCTCTTAAAACGGATGAGGATATCCTGCAATGTTTCATCAAGCGCATGACCCATGTGGAGCTGACCTGTTACATTGGGAGGGGGGATAACGATTGTGTAAGGCTCTTTCTTGCTGTCTACTTCAGCATGGAAATAGCCGTTATCACACCACTTTTTGTAAAGGCGACTTTCAACATTACCGGGTTCATATGTTTTTTCTATGTTTTTCATGTTATCAGTCCTTTTTTACATAATAATATAAGCATATATTACCATAAAAGAGGCGGCTTGTCTACAATAAATGTTGAAAAATCTTATTACATATGATAAAATCAAGCATATAAAACCTTGGAGGGAAGATTATGAAAAAAGTTTTATCAGTTTTGCTTTGCATGGTGATGCTTTTGTCAAGCATAAGCGTATCAGCATCAGCAAGTGAAAAGGTTTACAATGTAACACTCGACCTTTCGAACAAAAGCCCCTTTGGCACTTTTGACGGTTGGGGTACATCTATCTGCTGGTGGGGTCATCATTTGGGTGAAAACTTAACCGAAGAGCAGTTAGACAGTGTTGCAAAGGCTCTTTATGACGAAGAAGAGGGTTTGGGATTAAATATTGCACGCTACAACATAGGCGGCGGTGACGACCCTGAGCATCATCATCAAAGAGAATTTGACGGAAGAGATATGCCCGGTGTACTTGACAAGGACGGCAACTGGAATTTAGAAAAGGACTTAGGTCAGATAAAGGCATTACAGGCGTGCGTTAAGTACGGTGCGGATATTTTAGAGGCGTTTTCAAACTCTCCTCCGTACTTTATGACAGAGAGCGGATGCTCTTCGGGTAATCATAATTCAGGTGAAAACAACCTTCCCGATGATAAGTTTGACGATTTTGCAGAATTTCTGGCAGAAGCGGTAATGCGTATACAAAATGAATATGGTGTTAAATTTGATACGCTTGAGCCTTTTAACGAGTCTGATACTAATTACTGGGGTTATGAAGGCTGGCAGGAGGGTTGTCACTTTGACGTTGAGGACCATTCAAAATTAATTCTTCTTGTGAGAGAAGCGCTTGATAAACGAAATCTTACAGATGTGGGAGTAGCGGCGGCTGACGAAACAAATGTGTGGAGAACAGGCGAAAACATTAAAAATGTTTACACAAAAGAAGCTATAAATGCCCTTAGTCAGGTTAACACACATTCCTACAGCGTGGGTGACTATAATTACACAAGAAATGCAGTGCTGGAAGCGGGCAAGCCCCTCTATATGACAGAGGTTGACGGTGACGGCTCCGTTGGTGGCGAAGCAAGCGGCAGTATGGGTCCCGCACTTTGGTTTGCAAACAAAATTAGTGAGGATATCCGTGGACTTGAGCCTAATGCATGGGTAATGTGGCAGGCGACAGCTATGAGTTATGACGGTGAACATAAGGATTCCGGTTACTGGAACATTATGTCTATCGATAAAGAAACAAGCGAAATACATAAAACAAAGAAGTATTATGCATACATGCAGTTTACAAAGTTTATCCGCCCCGGCGATACACTTGTTAAGACTGATTACTCAAATATTGTTTCTGCAATTAACGAGGAAGAGGGCAAGGTTGTATTTGTAATTACAAATACGGACAGCGCAAAAAAGGTATATGACTTTAACCTTGAAAACCTCGGCATGCAGATTGAAAGCGTACAGACCTATGAAACAACAAAAACACGTGATTTTGAGCTTGCAGCAGTTAAGGAAACTGCAAAAGGTATTGAAGTGCCTGCATACAGCGTTGTGACTGTTGTTGTAAACGGCAATGTGGGCAATAAGAGCATTCGTATTACAGAGAAGAATAATACAAAGACTGCATTTGTCGGCGATGTATTGGAATTTGAAGTAAAAAATGAAAAGGGCGAGGTTGTTGAGGTTAAGACACAAAAGTGTGAAGAAGAAGGAATACTGACTGTTGAGGCGGAACATGAAGGCTTGAAGGATAGCTGTAACGCAACGGTTGTAGGCAATGGAAGTAAGGTTCGTATTATCGGCTCCGGCAGCGAAAGAGCACTGAAGGTTAGTGGAAGTGACGTTGTAATCGCAAACAGGGACAATACTCCTTCGCAGATATGGACTATTGAGAAGCAAACAATAATGCGTTCAGGCGAAGAACCGCTGGAGCTTTATGCTTTCCGTAACGAAAAAACAGGAAAGTACCTTTCTACAGAAAACTTCCTTACAACAAGCGTGCTTGATGAAAAGGCATACTGGATACTTGAAAAAGATAAGGGCTTATTTAGAATTATAAACAGTGCTACAGGGGACAGCATAGACGTTTACAACCATGCAACCCATAATGGCGCACAGGTTGGCGTTTACGGAGGCTATTATGCAACGCCTAATCAGCTGTTCTATTTTGAATTAGCAGAGCCCCAAACTGCAGTTGAAATTGAATATCAAGCTTCCGAGATTGAGCTTACAGGCACACCCTTTGGCACAGAGCCTTGGGACGGCGATAAAAACGTAACATTTGACAAAGCGTGGGACGGCGACAAGGAAACTTTCTTCCATGCAGGCAGAAATGACGACAGAACAGGCTATACTGCAATTGATTTGGGTGAAGATCACCTGCCCTTTAACAAGGTAACGATAAACTCCCGACCCGGCTTTGAATACCGCGGTTGGGAAGCGGTATTGTCGGGAAGTAACGAAAAGGACGGAGAATACACCGTTATTCATCAGTTTACCGAGGAAGATTTCCAGCGTGGCGAATATGCATCCGTAGAGCTTGATGAATATGTAAGCTATCGTTATGTGAAATACGAGACTCCTAACGGCGGTTACACAAACGTAGGAGAGGTTAACCTTATTTATGTGCCGAAAAGAGCTGAAATTGAGCTTATTGATGATGCGCTTTGGGTAAAGGGTGGAAGGATGAAGCTTATAAGCTATTATGAGGATGATGTGCTCGTAAAAACAGAGGTAACAAAAAAGAGTGCATTTATACTTAAAGACAATAAATATGACATAAGAATTCAGGCTTTGGGAAGCGAAAATAACATTCTCGGAACATTCTTTATCAAAAAGTATTGACAGCAGTACATAATGCATATACAATTATTACTGACATAACAACAATTTGGAGGTCGTTTGTATATGGTATTTGAAACATTGGTTTCAATAATTGCGGAAAATATTAGTGTTGACGAGTCTGAAATAACTCCCGACACAACCCTGGAGGATTTAGGTATTGACTATATTGATTTGCTTGATATTGTTATGGCTCTTGAAGAAGCTCTCGGTGGTGTTGAAGTTGAAATTGACGATGATGCAGAGACTGTGGGTGAGCTTGCGGAGAGCATAGAAAGACAAATTTAATTAGAAATTAGCAGTTAGTAATGAGTAATTGCGGAAGAAAAGCAACCTTTGGGGTTGCTTTTCGTTAATTTTATAAAAATATTGAAAAATTTTCATATTTTTTTTAAAAAGTATTTGAAATGTATGCTTATTTAGTGTATAATATATCCGCATAGGAATACGCAAATAATTTTATTATTATATTTAGGAGGTAATTCCAATGGCTAAGTATGTTTATTTATTTAGCGAAGGCGACGCATCCATGAGAAATACTCTCGGTGGTAAGGGTGCTAACCTTGCAGAAATGACAAAAATGGGTCTTCCTGTTCCTCAGGGCTTCACAGTTTCTACTGAAGCTTGTACAAAGTACTATGATGACGGCAGAAAGATCAGTGACGAAATTCAGGCTGAAATTCTTGAAAATATCAAGAAGCTTGAAGAAATCGCAGGTAAGAAGTTTGGTGATAAGGAAAATCCCCTTCTCGTTTCCGTTCGTTCCGGTGCCCGTGCATCCATGCCCGGTATGATGGATACAATCCTCAACCTTGGTCTTAACGAAGAAGTTGTTGAAGCAATTTCTGTTAAGTCCGGTAACCCCAGATGGGCTTGGGACTGCTACAGAAGATTCATCCAGATGTATTCTGACGTAGTTATGGAAGTTGGTAAGAAGTATTTTGAAGAGCTTATCGACGAAATGAAGGAAGCTAAGGGTGTAACAAGCGATATCGAGCTTACAGCAGAAGATTTAAAGGAACTCGCTGGTCAGTTCAAGGCTGAATATAAGTCCAAGATCGGTACAGATTTCCCCTCTGACCCCATTGAACAGCTCATGGGCGCAGTTAAGGCTGTATTCCGTTCCTGGGACAACCCGCGTGCAAACGTATACCGTCGTGACAACGATATCCCGTACAGCTGGGGTACCGCTGTAAACGTACAGTCCATGGCATTCGGTAACATGGGTGATGACTGT
>JAFYPR010000121.1 GCA_017547445.1 Clostridia bacterium | reverse complement strand
ACCCTGAGATTCGTTAGCGCCATCGGAAAGGTTGAAACCTGTGATACCGATGTAACCTGCTGTGGGTGCTTCGATAATAAATTCATACTTAACCCAATCCGTTGTGGGGTTAACCTTTTCTACCCAAGCTTCGCCTGTGATAGAGCTAACGCTTGTATGATGCGCATTATCTTCGGAGAAGTAAACATATACCTGACCGTTGATAGCAGCAATACGTTCCTTGGAGTAGAAGGAAAGGTAATATGTACCCGCTTCTACTTCCCACATTGTATCAATTGTACAATAGTTTGTACCTGTAATGCCGTCGCTCCATTTGGAAGCAAATGCCCAATTACCATCGGGAACTACGCTTGTTGCCGCATCTGCAGGAAGAATAGCTGCATTTGTCTGCTGTCCTGTATGAGCATACCATCCTGTAAGGTCGATAGCACCGTCGCCTTCAAAGCTTGCATTTGTGCCCTGTAAGCTGATGAGGTTTGTTGTGCCGATATCGTAGTAACCTGCACCTGAATTATATTCTGTACCTGCAACAGACGAGGGGAATACATAAATTGTATGTGCCTTACCTTCAACTGTACTGCCGTTATATGTTGTAGAAGGTGTCATTGTAACAACTGTAATATCAGAAGGAGCTGTTACCGCACCTGTAGCGGACATTACTTCAGGATGAGAAGATGTCCATGTAATTGTGCTTTCATAACCGTAGGGGTCAGCACTTGTTTCAGGCAATTCAATAGATGTCTTTGTAGCCAGGGGAAGGCTGATAGCATCCATACCTGCCTTAACTGTGTCAGCAGTTGTTTCAATAACCTCTTCCAATTCGTACAAGCCGAAGTTACCGAATGTATCGCTTGTACCAAGCCAACGACAGCTAATCTGAATGTAGTTCTGACCTTCAGCGGGTGTGAAAACCACAAGGTTATCGCTACCTGCTGTACCCTGGATAAGTTTTGTACCATCAGCTGCTGTTGCACCAACGCTATCCTTTAAGGATGTAATATGGTAACTACCGCCACCGGAAGAATAGTATGTATAAGCATAAGTTTTACCGGGTTCAACCTTCCAAGCACGGTAAAGAGCACCTGCGGTAGCACCGGCACCACCGCCACTTGTTGTGGTCATTGTACCGTCACCGTTGGATGTAAAGAATGTTGCTACTGCACCATTACCTGCATACCAACCTGTTGTACCCTGAGCAAAGTTACCATTAGGAATAAGGTTGCCGCTTGCAATCTGGTACTTAATACCGCCTGAAGTAACCTGTTCACCGATTGCCTTACCTGCCCAGTTTTCCTGTCTTGTCATAGCGATTGTACCGCTTTCAGCCATTGTTGTAGATTCAGCTGTATAAATATAGTTACCACCATTAGGTGCATATGTAAATGCATCAAGAGCAAGACCGGACTGATTTGTTGTATCATATCTGCCGTTAATTGTCTTAACAACCTGACCATCAGCAGTATATCCTACAGAAACTTCTACCTGAGTAGCAGAAGCAGGATATACAGCACCAATTGTAAGGTCACCGAAACCGATGTGGTTCCAAACTGTGGACCAACGACCGTTGGAAGATGTGATACCGCCAAAGCCGTTAACTGTGCCGGACTTGTTAGTAACTGTGGAAACTACGCTACCTGCTACATAGTATTCAACATTATGTGTGCCGTCGCCGTTGTTTGTTGCAACGATAGCACAGTCTGTAGCATCAGCGGGGTAACCCATGTAGTATTCACCGGAAACAGATGTATAGTTCTTGTCAAGCTTTAAGAAAGCAATTTCTGTACCGCTCTTATCTGTGAAAGAGAAGTCGAAATACAAGTCGTTAGGTTTCTGTCTCTTCATCTTCCATTCGATGATGAGCTTTTCTTCTGTACCGTCACCGTAACCGGGAGATGTGATTGTTGTTACGTTTGCAGTACCGTTTACATAGTACTGAATAACGTTACCAACACCGGAATATGTCTTAACATTTACGTAACCGGACGTAATAGATGAACTCCATCCGGAGAAAGCTGTACCGATAGCTGTGTCGTTGAAGCTTCCGTCAGGACAAGCCCACAAAACTTCACCGCCAAGAGCATCGATAACGCCTGTTGTGCCGGCCGCACTTGCCGTCAAGCTAAAGCTTGGCACAACAGAAAGAACCATTGCCAAACTAATGACAATAGCTAAAATTCTTTTTCCTTTCATTTTAAATTTCCTCCTAATTTTATTTTGAGTGCCTCCGCACTCTTAAGCAGTGAGAAAACATCATCTCTCCCTTTGTCGACCTCAAAGGTTATTGAGAAATGTTTTCTCTAATTAAAATTATATTTAAAACACACACAGTGTATTTTAACAAATTACATGCCTCCCTTGTGTAAAGGGAGGTGTCAGCTCTGCTGACGGAGGGATTGTTCCCCTCTCTTGCAACCACGGCACTTCTCGCCACTCGCCGCCAACCACTATTTACTATAAGGGTTTATGTTGTAGTGTTACTACAACATAAAAGGGATATCCCTTTTGCCATTGGGTCTGCATTAAAGCTCAACGAGACTGTCCCCATTGGGCAAAATCAAGCCACAAAGTGCATTTTAACCACTAACCACTATCCACTATTTTCGCATAAAATGCACAAACGAGAGAAGTGAATACAACCGGATTATTTTCCGAGTCTGATGCATTCAATTCTCCCGATTAAACTTGTATTTATTCGTTATCTGTTTTATGCCTTTCGGTTTTATAGTAATAGTTTAAAAAGAAGAGCAAAAACCCGAAAAAACCGCCCACGACCAAACCGATTAACAAAAACAGCCATTTCACGGAAATATCTCCCTTCTTCCAAATGCAAACAACGCAAATACCAATATATAAAAACCTCCGTAACCCGCCGCCCGGAGGAACAGACCAAAGCCTGCCCCCCAAACAACGGTTCAATTTCATTGGAGGAAATTGACACTTTTAAATGCCACATAATCTGTATTATGTGGCTTAAAATTGGGAAAATTTGAATTTAATATGCCAAAATCGGACAAGCACAACTTTTTTGCATGCAAAAAAGACCCCTGTGCTTGATGTTTGCATGGGATAAATAGTAACGCATGCATTTTTACAGACTTTTTTCTGAAAAAGTGATTGACAAATTTGTATGTAAATGGTATTATTATATCCATTGAGGCACTCGTTGTCTCAATGTACCACATAATACAGATTATGTGGTTTTTTTGTTTTCAACACCGCAATAAACCCAGCTTTTGAATTTGCATTATATGCACTTCGCCTGTTTCCATTGTATAAATACGGGTAGTTTCAATGCTCGAATGTCCCAGGATATCCGCCAAACGAACAATATCCTTTTGCATGGAATAAAAGGTTTTAGCAAAAAGATGACGAAAGTTATGAGGAAAGACCTTACTTCTTGCAACGCAGGCACTTTCGCATAAGTCTTTGAGCATTTTCCAAACTGTGCTGCGGTCAAGAGGCTTTCCGTTTTTGGTTACAAACACCGGTCCGCTTATTATATTTTGCTTATTTATATATACCTTCAGCATTTTGCAAAGCTGCCTTGGCAAAAACACCTGTCGTATTTTTCCCTTGCAGTTTATTGTAGCTTGCCCTGCATCAACGGCATCAACGGTTACATATTTCAATTCGGAAATTCTCAATCCCGTACTGCCGATAGTCTGCATCAGGTAATAAAGCCTCTCATTCTTTTTATTTTTAGCTGCTGACAATAGCCTTTCATATTCGGCTTTTGTCAGCTCTTTTTCTTTATCGGCAAAAATTCTGCGTTGTATTTTTAAGGTCTTGACCTTCAAATCATACCAATTCATATACATAAACAAGGCATTCAGTGATGATAAAATTGAATTTACGCTCACAGGCGCATACCTTTCACAAAGCTCCTTTTTATATTCAAGCACTACGGATTTATCCACCTCTCTGCCTCCGAGCCATACACGGAAATAGCGAATATCGCGCATATATTTTGCTATGGTGTTGTCGCTTCTCTCTTCTTCATGCAGATATAATTCAAAACTTTTTACGATTTTCTCTGTAATAGCCTTCATTGCAAAACTCCTCTCATTGTTTTATATATCTATTATACCCATAAGGTGTGGGGAGTTGAAAACCTAAATTTATGTATTCTCACATTTTTTCTGTTATCGCATATAAATATCATGAGGTGGAGAATCCATGAAGCTGTCGCATCTCAACGTGGGTGAAAAGGCAACAGTTTCCCCTCTCTGTACTCCAAACGCATTATTTTTACGTCTTACAGACATGGGAATGTCGCCCGCCTCTCCCATAAAATGTCTTTTTAAAAGTCTTTCGGGCACAATGAAAGCATACCTTATCGGCAATTCCCTTGTAGCCTTACGTAACGAGGATGCCGATTGTATAGAAGTCAGAATTTAGCGAGGTGTCTTAATGCATACAACGCCCATTTCGGGAAAAATCATTCTTGCAGGAGCCCCCAACGTGGGAAAAAGCACACTTTTCAATCTTCTTACAGGCAAAAAGGTCCATACAGGAAACTGGAGCGGAAAGACTGTCTCCGTATCGGAAGGATACGGAGTACATAACAGTAAAAAATACATTTTCATGGACCTTCCGGGGATTTCCTCCCTGACAAATCCCGATGCGGAGGAAAAATCAGCCTTCGATTCAATAATGGAAGGTAATTACGACTGCGTGGTTATAGTTGCCGACAGCACAAATCTTACAAAATCTATTTCTCTCACCTTGCGTATATGCGAGCTTACACCCAAATGTATCCTTTTTTTGAACATGTGCGATGAAGCGGAAAAGCAAGGCATAAAAATAAACTCCGATGCCCTTCGCTTCATATTAAATATCCCTGTTATCTGCGGCAGTGCCCATACAAAAGATTGCCTTGTGCCTCTTATGAGTACAGTTGACAATATAACAGACGGCAATTTCTCCTCCGATGTTTTCACGCCTCTCTACCCTCCCGATATTGAAAATGCTCTTTCAGACTTTTCCTACGACAGAAAGGAAACAATCCTTCATATTTTCTCGTCCATGTCGTATCTGCCCCTTAAATCCCGGATGTCTCAGCACGTGGCGCTCCTTTCAGGCAAAATCGAAAAGGTTGTCACAACCTATTCGGCAAAAAAGGGCATAAGTCCCCTTGACAAAATCTTCTCTTCCCCTTTTTTCGGCATCCCTGCCATGCTCCTTCTTTTAGCACTCGTCCTCTATATCACAATAGTTCTGTCAAACTACCCCTCGGAAGCTTTGTCCGCACTATTTTTCAAGGGCGACAAACTGCTCACACATCTTTTCACACTTCTTAAAATTTCGCCCTTCATATCGGATGTGCTGATAAAAGGGGGCTATTCCACAACCTCCACAGTAGTTGCAGTAATGCTTCCCCCCATGGCAATCTTCTTCCCCCTCTTTGCTCTTTTAGAGGACTCGGGTATTCTGCCCCGTATCGCCTTTAATGCAGACGGCACCTTCAAGAAATGTGGCGGCTGCGGCAAACAGGCGCTCACCGTCTGTATGGGTTTAGGATGCAACTGCGTTGGTGTCACCAACAGTGTTATTATCCCCTCGGAGCGCGAAAGGCTCATTTCAATCCTGACCAATTCCTTCACCCCATGTAATGGCCGCTTCGGCGCAATAATTGCTTGCATCTCGGTGTTTTTAGCACCCGATAAGCCTCTTTTTGCATCGCTTGTCATGGTCGGGGTCCTGATTTTTTCTTTTCTTACAACTTTTCTTTCCTCATTTCTTTTATCCCATACAGTCCTAAAAGGCAAACCCTCGCCCTTTATCCTTGAATTACCGTCTTACAGAAAACCCCGTTTCTTCAGAACCATCCTCTCATCCCTTACCGAGCATACACCTCAGATTCTTTTCAGGGCAATACTTATATCTGCCCCCACGGGTGCTGTAATCTATATCTTAAATCACTTTAACCTTCTTCTGCCCGTATCCTCGCTTCTCAATCCCCTCGGTGCATTCATGGGGCTCGACGGCATAATTTTACTGTCATTTATCCTTTCCTTCCCCGCAAATGAAACCGTTTTTCCACTAATCCTCATGCTTTACACCCAATCAGGTGCCATGGTGGATTTTTCGTCCTACTCTGCTCTTTCTTCCATTTTATATTCAAATAACTGGCAGGTCTCCACCGCCCTTTCCTTCATTATCTTCACCCTTATGCACTGGCCCTGCTCTACAGCACTTTTAAGCATAAAAAGCGAAACGGGCAGCATAAAATGGACAGTAGTCTCATTTATCCTGCCTCTTTTGTTCGGGTTTGCCTTCTGCGCCCTCTCAAATTTGATTTTTTACCTGTTTTCCGTATAACAACATCTGTTTCTGCCAAAAATATATACTATATTATTCCAAAACCCTTGATTTTTTTATTTAATTATTATATAATACTGTACCAAAGGTTGCTGACAAAATCCGACCTTTATCAACAAGACTATTATTATGGAGATGTCCGGTATGAACAAAAATTACGAGAGATGGTTAAATTCAGAAAAAATCGACGAGGCAACACGAAAAGAGCTTCTTTCTATGAGTGAAGAAGAAATCCACGATGCCTTTTATAAAGATATGGAATTCGGCACTGCAGGCCTTCGCGGCATCATCGGTGCAGGTACAAACAGAATTAATATATATACAGTAAGAAAAGCAACACAGGGCTATGCTGAGTATCTTATGGACCATGAATTCCGTGCTGTTCGCCGCGGTGTTGTTATTGCATACGACAACCGTCGCATGAGCTATGAATTTGCGTTGGCTACAGCAGGTGTATTTGCGGCAAACGGTATCAAGAGCTATCTCTTTGAATCTCTTCGTCCTACTCCCGAATTAAGCTTTGCTGTCCGTCATCTTGACTGCTTTGCAGGTGTTGTTATCACAGCAAGCCATAACCCTCCCGAGTATAACGGTTATAAGATTTATGACTCCCACGGTTGTCAGCTTACACCCGAATACTCCGATAAGGTTACAATCTGTGTAAACAGAATTGAAGACGAATTATCCGTTCCCTGCCTTAGTCTGGAAGAAGCAGGTGCTTTAATCCAGGTTATCGGCAAGGAGGTTGACGAAGCTTACTATAAGGCCGTTAAGGAAATTCAGGTTAATCCCGACCTTGACAAGAGTGACTTGAAGATTGTTTATTCTCCTCAGCACGGTACAGGTAACGTTCCCGTAAGAAAGGTCCTTGCCGACCTTGGCTACAATGTTATCCCCGTATATGAGCAGTGTGAGCCTGATACTGAATTTTCAAACACAAAGAGCCCCAACCCCGAATCTCCCCTTGCTTATGAGCTTCCTTTGAAGAAGGCAGTTGAAAATAATGCTGATATCGTTATTCTTACTGACCCTGACTGTGACCGCTTGGGTGTTGCAGTTCTTCACGAGGGTGAATATAAGCTTATGACAGGTAACCAGGGCGGTGCTGTTCTTCTTCAGTACATCTTAAGCCAGAAAAAAGAACAGGGCACACTTCCCGAAAACGGTCTTATCTTCAACACAGTTGTAACAAGCGACCTTGGCGACCGTGTTGCCGAAAAATATGGCGTAGGCGTTGAAAAAACACTTACAGGCTTCAAGTTCATCGGCGATAAGATTCATAACCACAAGCACTCCGACGGCAAGATATTCCTCTTCGGCTATGAAGAAAGCTATGGCTACCTCATTGCTCCCTTCGTTCGTGATAAGGATGCAGTTCAGTCCTCTCTCATGCTTTGCGAAGCGGCAGCCTTCTATAAAGCACAGGGCAAAACACTCTACGATGTGCTTAACGATATCTATGCTGAATTCGGTTATTACAAGGATTCTCTCACAAGCCTTACGATCCCCGGTGAAGACGGCGCATTGAGAATTAAAAACATCTTAGCAGAGCTCAGAAGCAACCCCAAGAGCGAGGTTTGCGGCATCAGTGTTAAGGAAATACAGGACTTCACAACAGCAGAAATGATTGTTAAGGGCTTCCCCAAGTCCAACGTGCTGAAGTATATCTTAGAAGACGGCACATGGATTGCAATCCGTCCCTCAGGCACAGAGCCCAAGTGCAAGTTCTACTATTCTATAGTAGCAAAGGATGCCTCCGAGGTTGAAGAAAAGCTTCTTGCAATCAGAAAAGAATTCGAACCCGAAGTATAAACGAATGTTAAATTCGCCCGTATCGCAAAAAGGCGAAAGAAGAAAAATATTTTAACACACCAAAAGGCTTGCTTAGGCAGGCCTTTTTATTTATAATAAATACAGACGGTTTTATTTTTTGGAGGTATAGCTATGGTTTTCGGTGGCTTGCAAAAATTAACTCTTTTAGATTTTCCCGGTACGGTTTCCTGCATCCTTTTCACAAAAGGGTGTAATTTCGCCTGTCCTTTTTGTCATAATGCAGCCCTTGTAAAATCAGACAATCTGCCCGAATATACGGAGGATGAAATATTTGACTTTCTCAAAAAGCGTAAGGGTATACTTGACGGGGTATGCATAACAGGCGGTGAGCCTCTTATACACCCCTCCCTTCCCGACTTTATAAGAAAGGTCAGAGCCATAGGCTATAAGGTAAAGCTTGATACAAACGGTGCCTTCCCGGAAAGGTTAAAAGAGCTTATGGACGAAAACCTTCTTGACTATGTGGCAATGGATATTAAAAACACCTTTTCAAAATACCCCGAAACCTCAGGCTGCGAAAATGTAAATATTTCAGATATTGAAAAAAGCATCGACCTTCTCCTTTACTCCAATGTTCCTTACGAATTCCGCACAACCGTCACCAAAGAGCTTCACACAACAGAAGATATAGCCTTTATTGCCAATCGTATAAAGGGCGCACAAAAATACTTTTTACAGAATTTTACGGATTCCGGAGACATTTTAAAGGAAGGTATGCATAGTGTAGACAACCCTACCCTTGAAAAAATGGTCTGTAAAGCACAATATTTTGTGCCTGCCGCCAAATTTCGCTAAAAACATCAATATATTGTGTTTTACGTGTTGACTTTCTACAAAATACGCGATATAATAATATCGATTTCACAAATAAAAGGGAGAATGAAAAATGTATAACGTATTAAAAAGAGACGGGAAAATGGTCTCCTTCGACCTTTCCAAAATCTCACAGGCTATTACACAGGCTTTCGATGCCTGTAACCGTCAGTACAACCCTGACATTATTGACTTTTTGGCATTAAAGGTTACAGCTGAGTTCGAACCTAAAATCAAGGACGGCAACATCGGCGTTGAAGACATTCAGGACAGCGTTGAATCCGTTTTAATCAAGGCTGATTACGACGACGTCGCGAAGGCATATATCATCTACCGCAGACAGAGAGAAAAAATCCGTAACCTCAATGCTACAATGGTTGACTATAAGGCAATCGTTGACAACTATCTTCAGATTAATGACTGGCGTGTTAAGGAAAATTCAACCGTTACATATTCTGTCGGCGGTCTTATCCTTTCAAACTCCGGTGCAATTTCTGCCAACTACTGGCTCAGTGAAATTTATGATGACGAAATCAGCAATGCCCACCGCAATGCTGATATTCATATTCATGATTTGTCCATGCTGACAGGCTACTGTGCAGGCTGGTCCTTAAAACAGCTTATTCAGGAAGGCCTGGGCGGTGTATCGGGCAAGATTACATCTGCACCCGCAAGCCACCTTTCCACGCTTTGCAACCAGATGGTTAACTTTTTAGGCATCATGCAGAATGAATGGGCAGGCGCACAGGCATTTTCCTCCTTTGATACATACCTTGCCCCCTTTGTTAAGGTGGACAACCTTACCTATGAACAAGTTAAAAAATGTATCGAATCCTTTGTTTACGGCGTTAATACACCTTCCCGCTGGGGTACACAGTCACCCTTCACAAACATTACTCTCGACTGGGTTGTGCCCAATGACCTTGCAGAATTGAACTGTATCATCGGCGGCAAGGAAGCTAATTTCAAGTATAAGGATTGCCAGAAGGAAATGGATATGGTAAACAAAGCCTTTATCGAAATTATGATTGACGGTGACGCCAACGGCAGAGGCTTCCAGTATCCCATCCCTACATATTCCATTACAAAGGACTTTGACTGGTCCGATACAGAAAACAACCGTCTTTTATTTGAAATGACAAGTAAGTACGGCACACCCTACTTCTCCAACTACATCAACTCCGATATGGAGCCCAGCGATGTACGAAGCATGTGTTGCCGCTTGCGTCTTGACCTTCGTGAATTAAGAAAGAAGTCAGGCGGTTACTTTGGCAGCGGCGAATCTACAGGTAGTGTAGGCGTTGTAACAATCAACATCCCCCGTATTGCATACCTTGCCAAGGACGAGAAGGATTTTTACGACAGGTTAGACCACATGATGGATGTTGCCGCACGCTCTCTTAAGGTTAAGAGAACAGTTATCAGCAAGCTTCTTGATTCGGGTCTCTACCCCTATACAAAGCGTTACTTAGGCACCTTCAACAACCACTTCTCCACAATCGGTTTAGTAGGTATGAATGAAGCAGGTCTTAACGCAAAATGGCTCCGTGCCGATTTAACAAACGAAAAGACACAGCAGTTTGCAAAGGATGTATTAAACCACATGCGTGAGCGTCTTTCCGACTATCAGGTTGAATACGGCGATTTGTACAACTTAGAAGCAACTCCCGCAGAATCTACGGCTTTCCGTCTTGCAAAGCACGACTTAAAGCATTATCCCGATATTATCACAGCAGGCAGAGGCGAGGGCGACACACCCTACTATACAAACTCCTCTCACCTTCCCGTTGGCTATACAGAAGATATCTTCACTGCACTTGACGTACAGGACGAATTGCAGACACTTTACACATCAGGTACAGTATTCCACGCATTTTTGGGCGAAAAGCTCGAGGGCTGGAAGGCTGCGGCAACACTTGTTAAAAAGATTGCTGAAAACTATCGTCTTCCCTACTATACTCTTTCACCCACCTATTCCATCTGTAAGGACCATGGCTATCTTGCAGGCGAACAGTTTACCTGTCCTCACTGCGGCAATGTAACCGAGGTTTACAGCCGTATCACAGGTTACTACCGTCCCGTACAGAACTGGAACGACGGTAAAACACAGGAATATAAGGAAAGAAAGGTTTACGATATCGCATCAAGTCAGTTAAAGGCAAAGCCAACAGCAGTTCAGGAAGAAAGCTGTGCCGCTTGTGCAACAGTTGACATGGCAGACGGCTACTACGTTTTCACAACTGCAACCTGTCCCAACTGTAAGATGGCTTGCGCACTCCTTGATAAGGCAGGCATCCTTTACACAAAGCTTCTTGCTGACGAAAACAAGGACCTTGCAACAGAGCTTGAAATTAAACAGGCACCTACCTTGGTGGTTGTTAAGGACGGTAAAACAGAGAAGCTTGCAGGCGTATCCGATATCAAAAAGTTCTTGAAGGCGTAACAACAATGTGCACCCCTTTGTGGGTGCATATTGAATTAATAATGAATAATGACTGATGAATAATTCCGGTTGAAAATCGCTTATGGCGATTTTCTTCATTAATTTTTCACTATTCAATATTCATCAGCATAGCGGTTTCATTATTCATTTGCCAAAGAGGGACTGCCCGCATATGCCTTCCCCTTGAGTAAATGATGATTAATTCAAATTTCACAATCCCTCAGTCACTGCGTGACAGCTCCCTTTACACAAGGGAGCCTTGTAAAAATCCGTAAATAAGCCCTCCTTGTGTAAAGGAGGGTGTCAGCCTAAGGCTGACGGGAGGATTGTTCTTTAACAAAACCTTATTTAATCATCATTTACTTGAGGGGAAGGGGGACCGCGACAGCGGTGGACGAGGTGGCGGCGGTTCCCCATTCTTTACATTCAGAAAGGACAAATTTATGAACATATACGATATAATCATCATTGGCGGCGGCCCCGCGGGGCTCACCGCCGCCGTCTATGCTCTCCGTGCCAATAAACGGGTTCTCGTTATGGAAAAAGGCACCTTCGGCGGTCAGATTACGTCCTCTCCCAAGGTCGAAAATATTCCCGGCTTCATCTCGGTATCAGGCAACGAATTTGCAGATAAGCTTATGGAGCAGGCAATTGAATTAGGCGCAGATATCGAATGCTTAGAGGCGCTTGGCATTGAAGACGGCAAGGTAAAAAAGGTTATAACAGACGATGGCGATTATTATGCAAAAGCCGTTATTATCGCCGCAGGCACACGTCACCGCCTTTTAGGCTTAGACAAAGAGGAAGACTTTATCGGCAACGGCATTTCCTTCTGCGCAGTATGCGACGGCGCATTTTATAAGGATAAAACCGTTGCAGTTATCGGCGGAGGAAATTCCGCCCTGCAGGAAGCTATATTGTTGTCCGAAAGCTGTGAAAGGGTTTACCTTATCCAGAACCTCCCCTATTTCACAGGCGAAGAAAGGCTGATTGAAAATATCAAAGCAATTGACAACCTCATCCCCCTAACAGACAGCGTGGTTACTGCCCTTCACGGCACCGATTTCCTTACGGGCATTACAATCCGCACAGGGGAAGCGCATCAGGATATAGCCCTTGACGGTATGTTTACCGCAATCGGTCTTATACCTCAGTTAGAGCCCTTTAACAGCCTTATAAACGTCAATTCCTACGGCTATGCCGATTCAGATGAAAGCTGCACAACCAATGCAGAGGGCATTTTCGTTGCAGGCGACTGTAGAAGCAAGCGCATCCGTCAGGTTGCAACAGCCGTCTCTGACGGCGCAATTGCCGCACTTGGCGCAGTTGACTATATCAAACAATAATTTAGATACAAAAAGACCAACGGAACTCGTTGGTCTTTTTGCATCTAAATTGTTGCAATGAAATGTGCTACGCACATGAAATAGCTACGCTATGAAATGAAGCCTCTGGCTTCATGAAATGTGCCCAAAAGGCACATTAAGGATGAAACTCCGCCCTTTGGGCAGGAGTTTCTACAATAATGCACCTACAGGTGCATTTCATGATTGTGAAACAATTATTTCATGCAAGCGAAGCTTGTATTTCATGCCGCAGGCATTTCATTAAACAATAATTTGCTTTGCAAATTATTGTTTAAGCGTCTCTCATGCTTAATGAAATCCTCTTCTTCTCCACATCTACGGCAATAACCTTAACCTTTACAATATCTCCCACGCTCAAAACCTCTGTGGGATGCTTTATAAACCTGTCGCAAATCTTTGAAATATGCACCAAGCCGTCCTGATGCACACCGATATCAACAAAGGCGCCAAAGTCGATAACATTTCTCACCGTGCCTTCAATCACCATGCCCTCCTTAAGGCTTTCAATTGAAATTGCGCCCGTCCTTAAAAGAGGCTTGGGCAATTCATCTCGCACGTCTCTGCCCGGCTTTAAAAGTGTATCTGCAATATCGTTAACTGTTACCATACCGATATTGTACTTTTCAAGTATTCCCTTCAAATCGCACTTACTGAGCTTTTCCCTGAAGGAGTCAAGCTTGCCCGTCTTTACGTCATCCTTTGTAAATCCGCAAAGAGCAAGCATATCACGTGCCGCATCATAGCTCTCGGGGTGCACGCTTGTGTTGTCAAAAATTTCGTCACCGTCAGAAATGCGCATAAAGCCTGCGCACTGCAAAAATGTCTTTTCGCCCAGTTTACTAACCTTTAAAAGCTCTCTTCTCTTTTTAAATGCGCCGTTTTCCTCGCGGTATTTTACAATATTTTTCGCAATTGTCCCGTTAACACCTGATATATGCTCCAGAAGCGAAGGCGATGCAGTATTAAGGTCAACACCAACACGGTTTACACAATCCTCAACAACGCCGTCCAAGGCTCCTGCAAGCCTCTTCTGGTTGCAGTCGTGCTGATACTGTCCCACGCCGATACTCTTTGGGTCAATTTTTACAAGCTCTGCCAGGGGGTCCTGCAATCTTCTTGCAATAGATACCGCACTACGAAGTGCAACGTCAAACTCGGGAAATTCCTCAGCCGCCAGCTTTGATGCGCTGTAAACCGAAGCACCTGCCTCAGACACCACCATATACTTAACCTCACCGCCTAATGTGCCGATAACCTCACTTACAAACTCTTCGCTTTCACCTGTTGCGGTGCCGTTACCGATAGACACAAGGTCAACCTTGTGTTTTTTAATCATATTTGTTATCTGTAATTTTGCTTTGTCCTTATCATGATGCGGAAGAGTAAAATATCCCACGCCTGTCTCTAAAACCTTACCTGTGGAATCAACAACTGCCAACTTACAGCCTGTCCTGTAGCCGGGGTCAACACCCAATACAACTCTGCCCTTAACGGGAGGTGTCATTAAAAGGTTTTTAAGATTAACGCTGAAAAGGTCAATCGCCGCTTCCTGAGCTCTCTCTGTCAGAAGATTTCTTATTTCTGTATCAATACTGGGTGCAATAAGCCTCTTATAGCTGTCCTTTATAGCCTCTTTTACGATATTTGCAGAGTCTCCGCCGTTTGAGTTAACAAATCTTTCGAAGAGCAGTTCGTGCATCACTTCTTCGTCAGCTTCAATCTTAACTGTCAGCACACCCTCTTTTTCGCCGCGGTCAAGGGCAAGAATACGGTGATTTGCCACCTTGTTAACCTTTTCGGCAAATTCGTAATACATCTCATAAACCGCATTTTCTTCCTTGTTTGTGCTTGTAATAAGAGCGGTCACATATGTTTTTGCCCTTACTGCCTTACGGCTTTCTGCATCGTCGGAAACAATTTCAGCAATAATATCCATTGCGCCGCTTATGGCATCGTCAATTGTTTCAACACCCTTTTCAGAATCTATGTATTTTTCCGCTTCCTTGTAAGGGTCAAAGGTATTAAGCTGCAAAAAAATTGCATCTGCAAGAGGCTCCAGCCCTTTTTCCTTGGCAATAGTAGCTCTTGTTCTTCTCTTTGGACGGAAGGGACGGTAAATATCGTCAACCTCGGTTATTGTCTTTGCATTTTCAACCTGAGCCTTGATTTCATCCGTCAATTTACCTTGCTCGTCAATAAGGCGGATAACATCAGCCTTTCTCTCTTCCAAAGCACGAAGTGCTTCTAATTTGTCGGCAAATTTACGAAGAAGCTGGTCATCCATTGCCCCCGTCAATTCCTTACGGTAACGGGCAATAAAGGGTATTGTGTTGCCTTCATCGAGGAGCTTCACAACGTTTTCACCATGCTCCTCCTTTATATTAAATTCCAGACATAAAGCCTTTGTAATAGCATCCATATTTTTATCCTCCAACAACAATTTAATGTTATGATTATACCACATATCTCTTAAAAAGTAAATTGAAAAATTGCCGCCCGAAGAGGTGGCAATTTCTCCTTAATTTCTTATTGCTAATTACTTATTGCTAATTGTTACAAATCACTTATGCATACTAACCTGTCTTGTGTCCGTTCTGTCCTTAAAGAGCAGGGTAATCGCCCACAGCCCTGCCAGACCTACCACCGTAAAAATGATACGGCTGAAGAGTGCACCCTGACCGCCAAAAAGAACTCCCACAAGGTCTAAACCGAAAAGTCCTATTGAACCCCAGTTTAAAGCTCCTACTATGACTAATATCAATGCAATTGTATCCATGTACATTCTCCTTTCTGTTTTTATTATACCCAAGAAAAAAGCACTTATTCTTATGAATAAGTGCTTTTTAAAATTTAAATCTTATTTAGAAGTCTTCTTTGCAGTTGTCTTCTTTGCAGGAGCTTTAACCTCTGCCTTTTTTTCGTTGTTACCTTCGTACTTTGTAAGGTGCCAGATCTTATCGTTGTATTCTTCGATAGTTCTGTCAGAGGAGAAGAATCCGCTCTTAGCAACATTCAAAATAGCCTTCTTTGTCCATGTCTTCTGATCACGGTACTCTTTGTCAATTCTCTTCTGAGCTTCAACATAGCTTTCAAAGTCACGGATAACCATATACTTGTCAGTTACGTGCTTGTCACCGAATACCAGAGACTGATAAATATCATAGAAGTAGTTTTCGCTGTTGAAAGTGCCGTTGATAAGAAGATCCAATACTCTTCTGATTCTGGGATTTGTAGCATAAATTTCCTGGCTGGAAGCTGTTTCAAATCTCTTAGCCTTTTCAACCTCATCACTTGTCATACCAAAGATGAACATGTTTTCAGTACCAACGCACTGGCTCATTTCAACGTTTGCACCGTCCATTGTACCAACTGTCAAAGCACCGTTAGCCATGAACTTCATGTTACCTGTACCGGAAGCCTCAAGACCGGCTGTAGAAATCTGTTCACTGATTTCAGCCGCGGGGATAATCATCTGAGCAAGAGTTACACCGTAGTTTTCTACGAATACAACCTTGATCTTGCCCTTAATGTCGGGGTCGTTATTAACAACTGCGGCAACATCATTGATAAGCTTGATAATTAATTTTGCTCTTGTATAAGCTCTTGCAGCCTTAGCGCCGAAAATGAATGTGTGAGGAACAATATCCATATCGGGGTTCTTCTTAAGCTGGTCATAGAGATAAATTACATGGAGAATGTTAAGAAGCTGTCTCTTGTATTCGTGAAGTCTCTTAACATGAACATCAAAGATAGAGTTGGGGTCAACATCAATACCGTTGTGCTGCTTGATATATGCCGCCAATTCCTTCTTCTTTTCAAGCTTTACAGCCATAAACTTTTTCTGGAAGGCTTCATCCTCTGCATAGGGAACCAATTTTTCCAAAAGCACAGGATCCTTTTCCCATCCCTCGCCGATTGTCTTTGTAATAAGCTCACTTAACTGAGGGTTGGCAAGGCGGAGCCATCTGCGGTATGTGATACCGTTTGTGATAGCTGTGAACTTTTCAGGTTCAAGCCTGTAGTAATCGTTAAAGATATCCTTCTTTAAGATTTCTGTATGCAATTCACTTACGCCGTTAACCTTATGACAGCAGCAAAGACAAAGGTTTGCCATAGAAACATAGCCGTGAGCGATAACTGCCATATAGTTAATCTTGCCCCAGTCGTAGCCGTACTTTACAATAAGCTTTTCCTGTAATCTTCTGTTGATTTCTTCCAAAATCATCCAGATTCTGGGAAGCAATCTCCGGATAAGCTCCATGGGCCACTTTTCCAATGCTTCGGAAAGTACTGTATGGTTAGTATAAGCAAATACCTTTGTACAGATTTCCCAAGCCTGATCCCAACTCATGCCTTCCTGGTCCATGAGAAGTCTCATAAGCTCGGGGATAGCAATAGCAGGATGTGTATCGTTGATGTGAACTGCAACAAAATCAGCTAACTTACTAAGGTCTCTGCCATGGTGACGCTTAAATCTGGAGAGAATCCACTGAAGAGTACAGGATACAAAGAAATACTGCTGACGAAGTCTTAATTCCTTACCCTGTTCATTATTATCTTCAGGATATAAAACCTTGCTGATAGCCTCTGCCATAGCCTTTTCTTCAACAGCCTTTACATGGTAGCCGGAAGAGAATGTGTCAAATTCAGCCTGAATATCGCTCTTAGCCTTTGCAGACCAGAGACGGAGTGTGTTAACCAATTTTGCATCAAAACCGGAAATAGGCATATCATAAGGAATACCGATAACCTCAGTAGCACCCACATATTCGGGATACATTCTGCCGTCATCGCCTGTAACCATATTTACCTGACCGCCAAATTTAACAGTCTGCTGTTCTTCGGGACGGGCAATTTCCCACATGTCACCGTCAACAAGCCAGTCATCATACATTTCAACCTGTTCACCGTCAACGATTCTCTGCTTGAAAAGACCGTATTCATAACGGATGGAGCAACCGAATGCAGGAAGGTTAAGTGTTGTGAGAGAGTCAATAAAGCAGGCAGCAAGACGACCAAGACCGCCGTTACCCAAGCCTGCATCTCTTTCCTGAGAAGCAACCTCTGCCAGAGAGCAACCCATATCCTCAAGCACTGCTTCATAATCTGCAGTAAGACCTGTGTTGAGAAGGTTGTTGCCGAAAGCACGACCCATCAGGAATTCAAAAGAAAGATAGAAAATCTCCTTATTCTGAAGCTTTCTCTGTTCTCTTCTGTATTCTGTCCACTTTGTTACAATTCTGTCGCGCACTGTAAGTGCTGTAGCCTTATAGATGTGTGCAGGTGTAGCATCTTCAAGTGTTCTGCCGAAATTACGGCTGAGCTTCATTAAAATTTCCTCTTTAAGAGCTGCCTGCGCTGCAGTAAGTTCTTTCTTACTCATTTCTAAAACCCCTTTTAAGAGTACCTCGTACTCAACTTAATTATTACAAACATTCGACCATCGGATTATCCCCGGTGGTCGAACACTCTGTATCCTGGTAAATACTATGATATTTTACACTATTTCCCGCAATAAGTCAATCATACTTTTATACTAAATTATTGTACAGCTCGATATATTCTTTTGCACTATTTTGCCAAGAGAAGTCTGCGCCCATAGCTCTTCTGCATATGCCGTTCCATTCTTTTCTTCGGTTATAATAAATATCATGTGCATAACGGATAATACCCAGCATTTCATGGGCATTATAGTTCTTGAAGCTGAAGCCTGTGCCTGTATTTTCAAACTCGTTATAAGCCTGGACTGTATCGCCGAGACCGCCTGTTTCTCTTACAATCGGCACCGCACCGTAGCGCATAGCGATAAGCTGGTTAAGTCCGCAGGGCTCAAAGAGCGAAGGCATCAGTATAGCATCACTTGCCGCATAAATCTTGTGCGCAAGAGTGTTGTCAAATCTGATCTGAGCAGACACTCTTCCGTGATATTTCCAGTCGAAGTACCTAAGAGAATCTTCAAACTCCTTATCACCTGTACCCAGCACTACAACCTGAATATTCTGGTCAAAGCACAAATCATCCATGATACAGTTAAGAAGGTCCATACCCTTCTGTCCTGTAAGACGTGTTACAAGACCGATGATAAACTTTTCATCGTCTTCAATAAGACCCAACTCTTTCTGAAGAGCAACCTTATTTGCCTTTTTCTTACTGATAAAGTCTCTTGCAGAATACTTTTCGAAAATCATTTCATCTGTTCTGGGATTATAGCCTTCATAGTCAAGACCGTTTACAATACCCTTAAGATTATTGCTTCTTGCACGGAGAAGACCATCAAGCTTTTCGCCATAGAATTCTGTCTTGATTTCTTCAGCATAACTGGGCGAAACAGTTGTAATATAGTCAGAATAAGTGAGCGCACCCTTCATGAAGCTTGCATCCTTATAGAATTCAAGCTTGTCTGCTGTAAAGTAATAATCCTCAAGCTCGCACACATCTGCAATAACCTTTTTGTCGTAAATACCCTGGAACTTAAGATTATGGATAGTGAACATAGTCTTAATACGGGAATAACGGGAGTCAAATGCATAGTGAGCACGTAAAAGTACGGGCACCATGCCTGTCTGCCAGTCATTTGCGTGGATAACATCAGGCCAGAAATCAACAACCTGTAAAAGTGCCAGCACAGCCTTGTCAAAAAATGCAAATCTTTCAATGTCTGTTGCTATATCACCGTAGATATAGTTTGCGCCGAAATAATACTCATTATCCACAAAATAATAAGTAACATTATTCATTTGTAATTCAAATACGCCACAATACTGACTTCTCCAGCCCATCTTGATGTAAATATGGTCAATATAGCGCATCTGGGAAGTATATTTTTCAGCAATAGCACTGTATTTGGGCAGAATTACTCTTGTTTCAACGTCCTGAGCAATCAATTCCTGAGGAAGAGAGCCTGCAACGTCACCAAGACCGCCTGTCTTTACAAAAGGAGAGCATTCGCTTGTAACAAATAAAACCTTCATATGTTTAATTCCTTTCTGATAATTGTGAATTATATCAGTTTACTTTGATTAGGTAACTGCAACATTTTTTAAGGAACAGCGACACTCCCATTCATTCATTTTCACTTCAGCTTGTAAAAAGCCGAAAATGTGGGTTGGCTGTGGGTAGGGAGTGTCCCGTGTTGGCGCTCCCAGCAACTTCACTTGTAATTGCAACAGCTAATCAAATCGAATTTTGCTCTGCAAAATTCTTACCTTAATTCTGCATTCTGCGTTCTGCATTCCGCATTCATATAATACCCCGAAAGGCATTTTCTGTCAATGCAAATTTGCACCGACAGAAAATGCCTTGAAATTCGTTTTTTTATTTTACACCAGTGTTCTCTTGGGCAGAATGAAGGGATAAGTAGGCTGACCTACAAGTCTCTTGCCCATTCTTAAAGTACATTCCTTATCGATAACAACGCTTTCAAGGTCGCATCTTTCGGAAATAACGCTGTTCTGCATTACGATACAATTCTTGACATGAGCACCCTTTGCAATATGAACACCGCGGAAGATAATACTGTTTTCAACGCTGCCGTCGATGATACATCCGTCAGCAATAAGGGAGTTCTTCACATTTGCACCCTCAAGATACTTTGTGGGAACCTGGTCCTTAACCTTTGTATAAACAGGATTCTCTCCTGCGAAGAGCTCTTCTCTTACTTCAGGACAAAGCATCTTCATGTTGTTTTCATAATAAGAAACAACGCTGTCGATTCTTCCCACGAAGCCGTCATACTTATAAGCATAAATACTGAGGTTATCCATGCTTGTTCTTAAGATGTCGTTGATGAAGGAATGGCTGCCCTTAGCATAAGCATCTTCAATAAGAGCCTGAAGCTTAGTTCTTTCAATAATATATATATCCATTCCCGCATTCTTACTTACGGGCTCAGAAAGATTGTGATGGATTTCAACAACCTTACCTGCATTGTTCACATCATAAGTAGTGCACTTCTTAAGCTGAGGGTCGTCAAGCGCTGCTTCGTTATAAACAACTGTGATATCAGCGCCCTTTTCCTCGTGATACTTTATAATTTCGTTGTAGCTCATATTGCATACAACATTTGCGCCTGTGAGTACAACATACTTCTGCTTACTTCTGTGAAGGTATGTGAGAACGTTGTGCAAAAGGTCAACGTCACCTGCAGCCCCCAACGAAGCGCCTCTTACCTGAGGAGGAAGCATGAAAAGTCCGTAATTCTTACGGTTCAGATCCCATGGCTTACCGCTGCCTACATGGTCCATAAGAGAAGAATAGTTAACGTGTGTAGCAATACCTACATTTATGATACCGGAATTTACCATGTTGGAAAGAACAAAGTCAATCAGACGGTATCTGCCTGCAAAAGGAAGCGCAGATATGTCACGAACCTGAGTAAGCTCGTTCATATTGGCATCCTGATTTCTTGTTAAAATAATACCCATTGCGTCTGTCATTGTAATTTCCCCCTTTCTTATGCTTCAATGGACTTGGTAACCATTGCGTTTACGCCGAGCTTTGTATTTTCGGCAATAGAGATATTTCCACCGATAAGAGTAATGTCTGCAGAGCAGTACTTACTCTCGTATTCAGAGGAATCCACGCTCTTGTCACCAACAACAACGCCGTTGCCCAATGCTGTATCAGAGCCGATAATAGCCTTCTTTACAACAACATTGTCACCGATTGTAACACCGGGGAACAAAATGGAATCTTCAACAACGCTTCCCTTACCTACCGTAACACCCTCAGAAAGGATACAGTTCTTTACATCACCGTAAATGTTACAGCCTTCTGTGATACAGCTGTTGGAAACACTTGCACCGTCAGCCACATAATGAGGAGGCTTAACAGGATTACGGGAGAAAATTCTCCAGTCAGCGTCGTACATATCAAGAACGGGCGGGTCGGATAAAAGGTCCATGTTAGCTTCCCAAAGGGACTGAACAGTACCTACATCCTTCCAGTAGCCTTCAAAGCCGTAAGCTGTGAGCTTCTGTCCGTCATTAAGCATTGCAGGGATAATATTCTTACCGAAGTCATTTTCACTGCCTTCTGTAGCCTCGTCACGGATAAGATATTCCTTAAGAGCAGACCACTTGAATACATAAACACCCATAGAAGCGAGATTACTCTTGGGCTCCTTCGGCTTTTCTGCGAAGTTAACTATTGTACCCTCACCGTCTGTTTCCATAATACCAAATCTGCTTGCTTCTTCCCACGGAACAGGGATAACCGCAATTGTAGCCGCAGCATTATGCTCTTCGTGATACTTCATCATCTTGTTATAATCCATCTTATAAATATGGTCACCGGAAAGAATTACAACATGCTCGGGGTTATACTGGTCAACGAATTCAATATTCTGATAAATAGCGTTTGCAGTACCCTTGTACCATTCACCTGTTTCTTCCTTCTGGTAGGGAGGCAATACAAACACACCGCCGTCATTACGGTCTAAGTCCCATGTACTGCCGTTACCGATATATGTGTTCAGCTCCAAAGGCTTATACTGAGTAAGCACACCTATAGTGCTTATACCCGAATGAACACAGTTACTGAGCGCAAAGTCAATAATTCTGTACTTACCGCCGAAGGTTACCGCAGGCTTTGCAACCTTGCTTGTTAAAATACCAAGTCTGCTACCCTGACCGCCGGCAAGAATCATAGCTACACATTTTGTTGCTTTCATGTTTCTTCCTCCTATATTTTACTTCTTAGTGGTGTTTCTTTTTGCGGGTTTACGTTTAAAATACATCGTTGTCATTGGCGGCACACAGATTGTAAGCGTATAAGGTCTGCCGTCACAGTCATATTTATATTTTTTCGCCTTCACACTCTCACTGTTACCTGAGCCTGTTCCGCCGTAAACGTCTTTATTTGAGCTGAATACCTCTTCATATTCCCCCGCACGTGAAACGCCGATTGAATATTCCTTATATTCAACAGGGGTGAAGTTACTTACAACAATAACCTCGTCGCCCTTCTTTCTGCCCTTTCTTATAAAGGATACAATGCTCTTTTCATTATCATTTGCATTAATCCATTCAAAGCCGTCCCAGCTGTCTTCGATTTCCCAGAAAGGCTTGTTGTCCTTGTAGAAATGGTTAAGATGTTTCACATATTCGTGGAATCTTGCATGGTGGTAATCCTCTAAAAGATGCCATTCCAGACCTTCGTAAAATCTCCATTCCAAAAACTGAGCAATTTCACCGCCCATGAACATGAGCTTTTTGCCGGGATGTGCCATATAATAACCTAAGAATGCTCTGAAGGAGTCAAACTTTCCGTCATAAAGTGCACTCATTTTTCCGACAAGCGAAGCCTTTCCGTGAACAACCTCATCATGAGAAAGAGGCAGAATATAATTTTCAGAAAAGGCATACATCATAGAGAATGTCAGAAGTGAGTGATTACCGCTTCTGAAATAAGGGTCCATGGACATATAGCGGAGATTATCGTTCATCCAGCCCATATTCCACTTGTAGTTAAAGCCTAAACCGCCTACATCCCTCGGCTTTGTAACCAAAGGCCATGCAGTAGATTCCTCGGCAATCATCAAAAAGTTGGGGAACTCTTTGAACATTGCCTCGTTAAGCCTTCTTAAAAACTCAATAGCTTCTAAGTTTTCGTTACCGCCGTTCTTGTTTCTTATAAACTCTTCTCTTGCGTAGTCAAGATAAAGCATACTCGAAACCGCATCAACTCTTAAGCCGTCAATGTGGTACATTTCTGCCCAGAACATAGCGGATGAAATAAGGAAGGATACAACCTCTGTCTTTGAGTAGTCAAAAACAAGTGTGCCCCATTCCTTATGCTCGCCGACTCTTGTGTCTGCATATTCAAATGTGGGCGTACCGTCAAATTTAGCCAGACCGAAAGCGTCCCTGGGGAAGTGCGCGGGAACCCAGTCCATAATCACTTTAATGCCCGCCTTATGGCACGTATCAATAAAATACATTAAATCGTGCGGCGTACCGTAACGGCTTGTTGCCGCAAAGTACCCTGTTACCTGGTAACCCCAGCTTCCGTCGAAGGGGTATTCCATAATGGGCATAATTTCAAGATGAGTATAACCCATATCCTTAAGATAAGGCACAAGCTCATCCGCCATTTCACGGTAACTGTAGAAATTACCGTTGGAATGCATTTTCCAGCTTCCCAGATGGCATTCGTAAATATTCATAGGCTTGGAGTAAGCAGCTTCCTTGCCTCTTTTTTCCATATATGCCCCGTCTTTCCATTTGTAGCCGTCCATATCGTATGTAACGGATGCATTATCGGGTCTCATCTGTGCAAAAACTGCATACGGGTCGCTCTTATAAAAGCCTTCACCCACCTCAGGTGTAATAAAATACTTGTACACCGCCCCGTCCTTTATGCCGGGAATAAACGTCTGCCAGATACCTGTTTCCCCAAGTCTTGTCATGGGATTGTGCCATTTTTCCCAACCGTTAAAATCGCCCGTAACATGCACGGCTCTCGCCTTAGGCGCCCATACGGCGAAGCGATACCCTTCTTTTCCGTTCAGGGTGCATTTGTGTGCTCCGAGGATTTCATAACTTTTATAATTATTACCCTCGTTGAACAAATATACGGCAAAGTCATCATTAAAAGGATTTTCTCTGTAAGATACATCCCCAAAAAATTCCTTTTGCATATTTTCACCACTTTCCAAAATACATTAAGTACATTTTACCAAATTTTTCACTCTTAGTCAATTGATTTTTGTCACTTATGCGTTAAATTTTTGTCACTTGTGCGTTAAATCTTGCAAAAATTTTAGTTTTGCTATTCCCAAACCCCGCATTTTGGTATATAATTCAAAAAGAGGTGATTATAATATGCAAATATTTTCTCCCCAGGCGGCGGACACTTCTCTCCGCCCTGTTAATTTCGGCACTTTCGGCGCAATATTTACTCTTGTTTTGTTGCCGTTTATGTGTTTTCTGACGATTCCCGCCATCATTTTTGCAAAAAAGGCAAAAACGCTTTACGAAAGAGGCAATTACAACCGCTCGCTCGCCTTTGCAAAAAAGGCTAAGCGCTATACCTTATCTGCCTGGGCAATAACCTTTATAACAGCGTTAACCCTCTTTGCCCTTTACTTCATTTCCCGCTTGTCCCTTATATAAGTATGCATAAAGGCTTGCATATATGCAAGCATCGATATAAATCTCATTTGAGATTTTCGATATGTTTCAAAGAAACTCGATATGTGCTATTGCACTCGATATGTTGCCTTACGGCAACGAGATTTACATTGACAACAAAAGAAAGGATGTTTTTACACCAATGGGGACTGTCCCAACAAAAGTCCGCAGACTTTCTTTGGCAAATCCTCGCCCGATTTTGCCAAAGGGGGACTGTCCCCATCGGTAAGTCCAAGCAACAAAAGAAAGGATGTTTTTTATGACAAAAGGTTCAATTGCAGAGGCTAACTTCACCACAGGCATGAACTGCGCACAGGCAGTACTCCTGGCATTCAAGGACGAAACAGGGCTTGACGAGGCAACGCTCTTAAAGCTTGCTCTCCCCTTCGGCGGTGGCATGGGCAGACTTCGTCTTACCTGCGGTGCCGTAACAGGCATGGTTATGGCATACGGTCTTATTAAAGGTATCCCCACCTGTCCCACTCACGATGAAAAAATGGAAAACTACAAGGGCGTGCAGTATCTTACCGACGAGTTCAAAAAATTAAACCGCGGCACAATCATCTGCGCCGAGCTTTTAGGCTTAAAAGAGCCCGAAGGCACCTTCGTCCCCGAGGAAAGAACGGAAGAATATTACAAAAAACGCCCCTGCGGCGAAATGTGCCGTATCGCCGCCGATATCCTCGATAAATACTTAAAGGAAAACAACTGACACCATAAGGAGATTTTATCTTGAGACGCAAAAAGCTTGAAACATTGTATTTTTTACATCGCGATTATATGTTCACCGAAGCGTTTGATGTGCTCCGCGACCACTCTCTTGCGGAGGATGCCGTCAACGAAGCCTTTGTACATATTATCCCGCACATAAATAAAATAGAAGAAGACGGCAGCTTTTACACACGCAACTTTTTGTGTGTCGTGTGCCGTAATGCGGCAATAGATATTTACCGCAGGCAAAAACGTGAGGACGTTGCCGTAATCAAAGCTGCTCACTCTCAATTTCCGGACGAAACTCCCGAAGACATTTTAATCACCAGGGAAAGCCTGCAGGAAATTCTTGACATCATAAACGACATGAACCCCAAATACAGGGATGTTATTCTTATGAACAAAATTTATAACATCAGGCAAAGGGAAATTGCATCTATGCTTCATATAAGCGAAGATGCGGTCAAAAAACGTTTACAGAGGGCACGGGCTGAAATTAAAGCACAGCTTCAAAGGAGGGGTAAATAATGCCACGTAATGAGATTTTTGAAAAAGCTCTCGATTTAATGATTGACGAAGCTCTTAATATCTATGCAAATAATCCTTCTGCCCCGTCTCCCGAAGTCCCCGAGGTTCAGTTTTCGCCCGAACATGAAGAAAAAATGCAAAAGCTCTTCAAAAAGGTTCAACGTGAGGATATGCTCCGCCGAATCAAATCCGCTTCAAAACGTGTTGCATGTATTCTTTTGATTGTGTTGACTGTCACAGGCATTTCCATCAGCAGCGTCAGCGCATGGCGTGAACATTTTATGAAGCTTATTTATAACGAAAACTCACCCAATAGCGACCTTTATTTTTTACCGTCTGCCTCAGGCTATATGGACAGCAATATAACTGCGTCCTATCTGCCGCAAGGCTTTGAACTCTCAAAGAAAACTGTTACAAGCAAAGAACTTATTT
>JAFYPR010000120.1 GCA_017547445.1 Clostridia bacterium | reverse complement strand
GTTACTTTACATACTGCTTCATCGTAATTGACAAAGGGGATGGAATAGGAAAGGGCGTAAATATTGATTTCTGCTACGTTGCAGTAGTCGGAGGGGTTCTGATACTTAATGTATTGGTATTCGCCCATGTTTAAAAATTCGGGGTAGGTAACTTTTGTTTCAACACCGTAAGGGGGAGTAGTGGTTATGAAAAAAAGCTGTTCCCAATTTGCACCGTCTGCTGAGCCGTAGAAGGAGGTGCCTGCCATTCTGCCTGCCCAATTTGACCTGGGGTAGTAGCCGATGGCGCCGATAGAAGTAGGCTCACCTAAATCTACGATTAAATAACCACCGGAGACACCATCGAAAAAAGTATTGAGGTCTCCGTCGAAAGCAAATTTTGCCTGTGTGTTGGGGTTGTTATTCCATGTGGCAGAGCCTGTGATGGAAAGATTAGTTGTGTCGATTTTTTCGATATGGTAAGCATCCGGTGCTTTACTTATTTTGATATAGCTCATCATGGGTCCGCCTTTGCCGTCGGAATCAAGCTTAAGATTCAAAACGGCTTCACCGCCTGTGACAGATGCAACCTTTTTAATAATATTGGGGTTGGAGGCATTTGTTGACGGAATAATGCCCGATGCCAAAGTAGTACCGTTCATGGTAAGTGATGCTTTACGGTTAACACTTCCCATCCAGCCTGAGGGAGCATAGAAGGCTACCTCAAAGGCGTAGTCGCCATCCTCGGGAAGGGCAAATTTATAGGTAATGCCATTACCTGTTCTGTCGTCCTGGTCCTTGGCATAGCGGTAGGTGATAACCTTGTCCTCGCCATCTGTGAGGTCATACTCATAGGGCCAGGTTTCTTTGCCTGTTAAAAGGTGGGGGTACTTATTGCTTGGTGCATATTCATCTACAATGCCCCATTCCATGCCTGTTACAGGGTCTTCGCCATAAAACTGCTCTGTTGCTGAGTTTAAGAGACCATATTTGTCGCCTTTGTTGATTGTTGAAGGGTCAATGTCGCCGCAGTCAACAAAGTAGAGGAGATTGGGGTCAACCTGACCTGTGTTGAGGGCGAAATCGTCTATGCAGGCTGTGCCTGTAAGAGTAAGAAGGATTTTACCGTCAGAATATGTGCGGACGGTGTAGGTCTCCCATGAATTGGAAAGACTGATGGTACGTTCATCTTCGTTTGCACTCACGGTTACACTGTCGCCTTTTGCCCTGAATGAAATATCATAATAGCCTTCTTTTGTATCAATAATCTGACTGATTGTGCCAATGGAGGCATAGTAAAGGCTTCCGCCCTGTTCGATAGTGGAATTTTCTTCTGCCCAGCCTGTAAAATCGCCTGTTCCGAAGGAGGAGTTTACGATATAGTTATCCAGATTTTCGGGGATTTGGAAGCTAACCCAAAATTCTGTATCGGTTGTGGGGGTGTAGGTGAGTGAATTGTTTTCAACAAGCTGCGAAATATCCTTGTTATTTGCTAAAACTTCAACAGTACCCTCCTTGTACTCGGGATAGAAGGTGAGGGTAACCGTTTCGCCGGGGGTAACAGAGGCTTTGTCAAGCTCAACCGTGCCGTGCTCTGTTGCCATTATACTCATCTTAAAGCTTTCCGTAAGGGCAGAATTTTCGGTAACTGCGGGATAAAACTCGAATGTGTCAAAATTGGGGGCATAGTTAACAAGGGTGTTATAGGTAATGTTGCCCGTTGAGCCTGTGCCGTTTTTGACCAGCCGCCAGTTGTCGTTGAAAACTTCGATTGTGTTGTCACCTTCGTTTAACTCAACTGTTAAGACTGTTGTGCGCCAGTTGGAGTCGGAATAGGTGTTCTTGAAGTAAAGACGCTTGGGGTCATTGTCGTTCACTTTAAAGGAGGCGTAGCGGTCAACTAATTGGGCATTGTAGCTGTGACCGCCGAAAAGCTCGCCCGAGGAGTGGCGGATAACCATTTTGTATGTGCCCTCTTCGGGGGCTGTTACGTTTAATGTAAGGACATCCTCTGTGCCGCCTTCGATGTTTGCGACATATCCGTTTTTGCTTGCAAAGGCGTTTTCGCGCTCTTCGGCATTGCCCGAAAGCGTGCTCTCTTCGGCTTCAACTGTTATGGGGTTGCTCTCCGCCTTTTTTATTCTGATATAGTCAAGTGCAATGGGGGAGGTAGCATCAATATCAATAATGTTAATGCCCTTTTGCAAAAAGGCTGTTATATATTCTGTAGCAAAGCTGTCTGATTGGGGAAGGTCAATTGTTGCGAGAATGTTATCAAGGTCAAGTGCAGTATTATCAAGATAGATGTTAGCTGTAGAATTATCCTCTGCACTGTAACGGAGTGCAATTGTGTAAAGGGAATTATCGGGTACGACCGCCGTGAAGCGCACACCGCCACCTGACTCAACGCTTCTTTCATCAAGCCCCGTTATATAGCCTGCGCCTGAGTAGCCTGTGATGATGCTTTCGGTTGTAACGGTGGTATCTGTATTGCCCTCTAAAAGGTTAAAATCGCCCAATTCTGCCTCGTAAACCGAGTCGAACCCGCTGATTGTGCCGCCAACGTATGTGAATGCCACACTGTCACATGAAAATGCACCGCCGTTTGTAGCTGTACCGCGGAGATACATTGTATGCTTGCCCTCAGAGAGGTATACATAATCTGTATACATGCCTGCCATTTCGTCACGGAGGGTGTTTTCAAGGGTGATGGTTTGTGCTGTGTCCTTGTCAAAGCGGATTGTTGCTTCAAGTGACTGAGGGTTATTTGCAGATGGGTCAGAGGGGTTTGTGCCGTAGCCGTTTGAATAGGTTAAATCCATACGGTAATAGCCTGTATGGTCAACATTAATGGGGAGGTTGAAGCCATCGTTTTCCGTCTGTATACCGGAAAGGCGGTAACCGCCTGAGTAGGAATATGTCCATTTTACATTATTTGCATAGGCTGAGCCTGTATGCGCTCCGTCTTCTGCTTCGTAGAGCCTGCGCTCTGTGCCGTAGTAAATAACGCCCTCATCACGTGTAGAGGGGGATACGGTTACAAGGTATGCGGCATTTTCCTCCATTTCGGGAATGGAAATTGTAGCTGTGTCATTTTCAATGGGGTATGTACCTTTTATGATTGTACGGGGCTCCCGGGCTACGCCGTGGAAGGCGGTCCAGTAGGTTGCCTTTACTTCAACATCGACAAATAAAGATTCGGCAAAGGGAAGGGCGGAGGTTATGTTATTAAGCACAACACATCCTGTACCCTCACTGCCGCCTAAGATTATGCTTGCACTTTTCTTATTGTCGTCAACAGATGCTAAGCCGTAAAAAGCACTGCGGGCGGTGTTTGTAGTGAGTGATAAGGTTTCACCGCTCATATCGCCGTACCATTTATAAAGCCACCATGCGCCGTTAGGCTCGTTATTGTCGGCGGCAATGTCGTTAAGGTTGCCTGCATTATGCCAGTAGGGAAGACAGCCCGATACCTTGTTTTCTTCAAATAATGCAATCCAGTTAACTAATTTCCCGGGGTTGGAGCAGTGGTCCTGAGGAGCATATTCATTAATGATGATTTCACGCTCTGTCATACCGTATTTCTTTTCTGTAGCACGGTAAGAATCAAGATGTGATTTAAAGGATGAAAGGTCATCTGTCTGCAGCTCGTGCCATGTGATAAAATCGGGCTCGCAGTTGTTCTCTGTACAGAACTTAAGCCAGGAATCCATATGACCTGACTGATAGTTGGCACAGCTTGTGCCTGCAATTAAAGCCGAGGGGTCAAGAGATTTTATGAGGGTATATGCACTGAGCCAGTTGGAGTTAAACCTTGACTGAACAGATGAGGAGGAATTAATGCTTCCGTACCAGATGCCGTCGGGCTCGTTAAAGGGTACGTAAACAAGCTTGCCCTTATAATCGGGATTGGAATTGCGGAGTGAAACAATCTTGGGAACCATTGTTTCTATAAGGGAAAGGTATCCTTCAAAGCTTGTCTGCTCGTAGGGCCAGAGGGCATAAATATCCTGAAGATAAATTTGCACCTGTTCACCGCCTGCGGATATAAAGGTGCCCGCTACGTCTAAGACATCACCTGTAGGGTGCTGTAAGCCGTCGGGTGCTTTCTGCACGGCAGTAGATGGCTTTAATGGGGTTAAGGTGTTCGCTGACGGGGTTCCGTCAGAGCCTAAGCCATATAAAAAGCCTGCCGAGCCATGGCGCATTGTACCCGTTTTTGCGCCCATGTCAATAGTTAAGGTTGGGATAAATGCCGCCTCTGTTGCGACGGGAAGGTTTATAAAAGCTGCAATAAGTGCAGCTGACAATAAAAAGGAAATAATTTTTTTCATTTTTTTCTGCTCCTCTTTTATAATATGAAGGTAAGTATACCATGTTTATTTAATGATGTAAATGTTTTTTTCTGCGGTAATATTGTTTTTTTTGTGCTTCGAGAAAGACAAAAGTCCGCCTGCGGTGGACATAAAGGAGAATTTTTGCATTTTTTTGTTGAAAAGTATTGACAATCGTTTTTCAGATATTTATAATAATAGCAATATGCAAGGAGTGTGCATATAATAATGTATGCTCTTAAAAATGGAGGTCTTTTAATTGAAAAATCAGTATTTAATTGACGTTTTGGAAAACGTAAAGAAGAGAAATGCAAACGAGCCTGAATTTTTGCAGACAGTTACAGAAGTTCTCGAATCTATCGAACCCGTTATTGACCAGCGTCCTGACTTGGTTGAAGCAGGCGTTGTTGAAAGAATGGTTGAACCTGAAAGACAGATTATGTTCCGTGTTCCCTGGGTTGACGACAACGGCAAGGTACAGGTAAACCGCGGCTACAGAGTACAGTTTAACTCTGCTATCGGTCCTTACAAGGGCGGTATCCGCTTTGCTCCCAATGTATACATAGGCACAATGAAGTTCCTCGGCTTTGAACAGACCTTCAAGAACTCTCTTACATCCCTCCCCATGGGCGGCGGTAAGGGTGGTGCTGACTTCGACCCCAACGGTAAGAGTGACGGTGAAGTTATGCGCTTCTGCCAGAGCTTTATGAACGAATTGTATCGTCATATCGGCCCCAACCTTGACGTTCCCGCAGGTGACTTGGGTGTTGGCGCAAGAGAAGTTGGCTATATGTTCGGTCAGTACAAGAGATTGAAGAACGAATTTACAGGCGTATTTACAGGTAAGGGTCTTTCCTTCGGCGGCAGCCTTATCCGTCCCGAAGCTACAGGCTACGGTGCTGTTTACTACGCAGTTGAAATGCTTAAGCACTTTAACGATACTCTTGAAGGCAAAACTGTTGTTGTTTCCGGCTTCGGTAATGTTGCATGGGGTACAGTTAAGAAGGCTACAGAATTAGGTGCTAAGGTTGTTGTTATTTCCGGTCCCGATGGTTACATCTATGACGAAAACGGCGTAAATACCCCCGAAAAGATTGACTTTATGCTCGAAATGAGAGCATCAGGCCGCAACAAGGTACAGGATTATGCTGATAAGTTTGGCGTACCCTTCTATGCAGGTGAAAAGCCCTGGAATGTTAAGGCTGATATCCTTATGCCCTGTGCTACTCAGAACGAGGTTGACGTTAAGGAAGCAGAACAAATCATTGCTAACAATGTTAAGTATTATATTGAAGTTTCCAACATGCCCACAACAAACGAAGCTATCGCTCTTATGAAGAATGCAGGCGTGCTTATTGCTCCCAGTAAGGCTGTTAATGCAGGCGGTGTATCCGTTTCCGGCTTAGAGATGAGCCAGAACTCCATGCGTTACTCATGGAGCGAGGAAGAGGTTGATGCTAAGCTTAAGACAATCATGAAGAATATCTTCGATAACTCCGTAAAGGCTGCCAACGAATACGGTCTTGGCGATGATTTGATTGCAGGTGCTAACATTGCAGGCTTTATCAAGGTTGCAGAAGCTATGAAGGCGCAGGGAATTGTTTGATTTTAAACTTTGTTTAAAATCGTCGATATAAATCTCTTGCGAGATTTTCGATATGTACTGAAGTACTCGATATGCCTTGTGGCCCGATATGTTGCCAAGGCAACGAGATTTATATCATATCGAGTTTTGAACGAATGTGAGAAATATATCGATTTTGCGATAGCAAAAATATCGAGCAATCGAAGATTGTATATCGATAATGTTTTGTAGTAAACTTAATAAGTATGGAAAGAACTCCGCTTGGCGGAGTTCTTTTTGGATAAAAGTTAAAGCGTTCGTATAATAGAAAAGTGTAAAAGGTTGCAAAAATCTATTATAAAGGATGAAAAACGGTATCTTGGCAATAAATATGTATGATTTTCTGTTGGATATGAAGAGTTAGAGAAATAAAATTTTTGGAGGATATATATGGGTGCGTGGCTTACGGGTAATCATGTTGAGACAGCAAACAAATCCTTGAAAAACGGGGCTCTTTTTTGATGTTTACAAAAGAGCATGTTTATGGTAAAATATCGGTAGTGAGGTGATTGAAATGAAGAAAGCAAGTGATTTCAGAAAAACGGCACTGGAATGCCTGAAGGGGCATTGGCTTATTGCCGTTATTGCAGGCCTTCTTGCAACCTTGCTCGGTGGCGGGGCAGGCGTAAACGTGGATTTTGATATTACAAGAGGTGGCGGGGATGCCACGATAAGCTCAGGTGCAGGTAAAGAGCTTGCCGCAAGCATTACAAATGCGATAGACTCCATCCCCGGCGCAATCTGGGGCGTTATAGGTGTTGTTATAGGCATTATTGTCCTACTGTTGTTGGTAGCCGGTGTTGCATATTTTATCCTCGGAAGCTTTGTGGAGGTGGGCTATGCAAAATTTAACCTCAACGCCGTTGACGGATGTGATATATCGGTTGATAATCTGTTTTCTCATATAGCACAATGGAAGCGGACAGCTTTGGTAAGCTTCTGGAAAGGCGTTTACATAATGCTTTGGACCTGTTTGTTTATTGTGCCCGGCATTGTGGCAACCTATAGCTACTCTATGACAAAGTATATTATGGCGGAGAATAACGACATTTCACCTAAAGAGGCGATTGCAAAATCCAATGAACTGATGTGCGGCAATAAATGGAGGCTTTTCTGCCTTAAACTGAGCTTTATCGGTTGGGACATACTTGCAGTATTAACCTTAGGAATCGGCAATCTGTGGCTCACGCCTTATAAACACGCTGCCGAAGCGGCGTTTTACAGAGATATCACAGAGGAAGAGGAATAAGTGATTAAAGAATGATGTAAAATCAAAAGGAGAGCAATCATAAATTGCTCTCCGCAGAGTGTCGATAACACTTTATCGACACTCGACCTCAAAGGCGGATTACATCCTTCAGCACTTTGAGGTCTGTTGTTTATAAGGAACAAAGTGCCGATTTTTCGTGCAAGAGGCTTGCGAGCCTCCTTAAATCGGAACTTTCGGCGGGGTGAATGCGATTAACCCCGCCTATTTTATTTGGGAAACCTTCTTTCCCAAACCCTTCGCGATTGTGCGAAAAATAGGTTTATCGACAGTCT
>JAFYPR010000119.1 GCA_017547445.1 Clostridia bacterium | reverse complement strand
TGCTACGGCGGCGGCGAAGCTAACGTTGCAGTATCTTTGGCAAACTACGGTCACGATGCTGAATTCGTGACAAAGGTACCTTCTAACCCCATCGGTGAATGTGCAGTAGCGGCACTCCGCAAGATGAATGTTGAAACAAAGAACATTGCCCGTGGCGGTGAAAGACTCGGTATTTACTTCCTTGAAACAGGCGCTTCCATGCGTGCAAGTAACGTAGTATATGACCGTGCTCATTCTTCCATATCCACAGCAGCAGCAGAGGATTTTGATTTTGACAAGATTTTCTCTGACTGTGACTGGTTCCACTTCACAGGTATTACACCTGCAGTAAGTGATGCGGCTGCTGAATTAACAGAGGTTGCTCTCAAGAAGGCTAAGGAGCATGGTGTAAAGGTTTCCTGTGACCTTAACTTCCGTAAGAAGCTCTGGTCAAGCGAAAAGGCTCAGAAGGTTATGACAAACCTTATGCAGTATGTTGACGTTTGTATCGGTAACGAAGAGGACGCTGAAAAGGTATTAGGCTTCAAGCCCGGCGAAACAGACGTTACAAGCGGTGAATTGGAATTGGCAGGCTACAAGAGCATTTTTGAACAGATGGTTGAAAAGTTCAACTTTGAATACGTAATTTCTTCTCTCAGAGTGTCTCACTCTGCTTCCGACAACGGTTGGTCCGCTTGTATCTATGCAAGAGACACAAAGGAATTCTATCATTCCCGTGAATACAGAATTTGCCCCATCGTTGACCGTGTAGGCGGCGGCGACAGCTTTGCGGCAGGCGTTATCTGCGGTATGGTTGACGGTAAGGATTTCAAGACGGCTCTGGAATTCGGTGTTGCGGCAAGTGCATTAAAGCACACAATCCCCGGTGATATGAATATGGTAACAAGAGCAGAAGTTGAAACTCTTATGGGTGGCGACGGCTCGGGTAGAGTACAGAGATAACTTGAAAAGGACGGCTCAGCCGTCCTTTTTGTTATCTCTGTACTCGTCCGCAAATATAATTAGAAATTAGTAATTAGTAATTAGGAATTCAGGTAGAATTTCGCATACGAAATTCTTTCATTGCGATATAAATATTAATATCATAAAAGAATGTCCAATAAAATAAATTCGGCAAAGCCAATGAAGATAAACAAATACTGAAAGCGTAACAGGTTTCGTGTAAGCTTATCTTCGGAAAAGAGTGCATACTTTAAAATTTTAAAGTGATTTATATAGGGATATTCTGTGTATACTTTGTCATGAATATCGCAGGAGACCTCTTTTGTAAACAGCTTGGACATAACAGCAATGCAAATTAAATTCACTGTAACAAATGCAATAATATGTGGTGCAGTGTTGTCGGAGTTCAATACCATAATTGCAATAAACAATATTGTCTGGAGTATGTAGCTGATTACGGTAAATGCTTTTGAGGCTTTCATTATTATCACTTCCTTATTCAGATTATAGCATATAGTGAATTCAGAGTCAAATTCTAAAATTCTGTGGCAATACACAAAATTTTAGAAAGTGAATATTGACATAAGTCTTTGGATATTATATAATTAAATCGGAAAAAACGTGGCAATACACAAAATTGCCGAAAGTGGGGATTTATGTGATTGAAAGAAAAAAATATCTGGACAAATTGATAAGCAAAAAAGGAAACGGACTTGTTAAGGTTATTACGGGTATTCGCAGAAGCGGAAAGTCATACCTTCTTTTTGACATTTACAAAAAGCATTTGATTTCACAAGGTGTAGAGGAAGATTGCGTTATTGAACTTGCCCTTGATGATGATGAAAATATCAGATATCGAAATCCGTTGGAGTTGGGTGCATATTTAAGAGAAAAAACTGCAGATAAAGAGAAAACATATTACGTTTTTATTGATGAAATACAAAAGGTTGTGACTATTCAAAACCCATATATAAAGGATGTTGAAGATAAGATAGGCTTTGTTGATGTTCTTTTGGGGCTTATGAAACGTGATAATATTGACCTTTATGTAACGGGAAGTAACTCAAAAATGCTTTCGTCAGATATTTTGACGGAATTCAGGGGCAGAGGGGACGAAATAAGGGTTAATCCATTATCCTTTGGTGAGTTTTATAATGCCTTCTCCGGTGACAAGCGTGATGCGTGGCAGGAATATTGCGCCTACGGGGGATTGCCTCTTGTGATGAAAAAGCAAACCCGCGAAGAAAAGACGAAATATCTTGAGTCGCTCTTCGATAAAATATATTTAAGCGACATAATGGAGCGAAACAAAATCCTTTATGAGAAAAGTGTTCTGGATGATATATTAAATATTGTGTCCTCTTCCATAGGTTCGCTTACAAATGCAAATAATATTGCAAAAACCTTTAAAAGTAATCGCCAAATGAATATTGATGCCGCCACTGTAGGCAGATATCTTGATTTATTTATTGATGCATTTCTCATATCAAAGGCGGAACGCTTTGATGTCAAAGGCAGAAAATATATCGGCTCACCTTTGAAATATTATTTCAGCGATGTGGGACTAAGAAATGTAAGACTCAAATTCAGACAAATGGAAGAAAATCATATAATGGAAAATATTATTTACAATGAGCTGATATATCGTGAATTCAATGTGGATGTAGGCGTTGTTGAATATTTTTACCGCGGAGAGGATAAAAAGAGCAAGCGTGCAAATCTGGAAATTGATTTTATTGCAAACAAGGGAAGCCAAAAGTATTATATTCAATCAGCTTTGTCAATATCGGATGAAGAAAAACGGAATCAGGAGATACGCTCGCTGAAAAATGTAGGGGACTCTTTTAAAAAAATTGTGGTTGTACGTGATAATATTATACCTTACAATGACGATAATGGGATTTTTTATATCGGTATTGAAAGGTTTTTACTGGATGAAAGCATAATGAATTGATAATTCTGTGGCAATACACAAAATTACCGAAAGTAATTACTCGTTGCCGATTGTATTTAATGTCAAGATTTTCTTAAAAAACATCTTGACATTAAATATGCCTTGTGTTAATATAATAAACGGCTTTATAAGCCTTGTCCGCAATCAAGGGGTTCGGAAGCTCCGACCAATGCCTTTGACTGACGGGGAATAATAATTTTATTATATTTATGGAGGTAATTACCATGACAGCAGAAAGAAAAGCAGAGATTATCAAGGAATTCCAGTTGTCTCCCACAGACACAGGTTCTCCCGAAGTACAGATTGCTCTCCTTACAGAGAGAATCAACCACCTCAATGAACACCTTAAGGAGTTCAAGAAGGATCACCATTCCAGACGTGGTCTTCTTATGATGGTTGGTAAGAGACGTGGTCTTCTTGACTACCTTACAAAGAAGGATATCAATCGTTATCGTGCAATCGTTGCTAAGCTCGGTTTGAGAAAGTAATTATTGAGCAAGGCGGAGCAATTCTGTTCCGCCTTGTTTTCACGTTTACAAACCGAAAAATATGGTAGGCGAGGGCTTATGACTATTCGCTTATCACTTATATATGTCCCCGAAAATCGGAGATATACATAAGTGATAATATCTCATAAGCTCTCTGAAAAACAAAGTATTTTTAGAAAGGAAAAAAAGATATGTTCAGAACATTTGAAACAACATTTGCAGGCCGTCCTCTTGTTATCGAAACAGGCAAGATGGCACAGCTTGCTTCCGGTAGCTGTCTTGTACGCTACGGTGACACAGCAGTTCATGCTGCTTGTACAATTTCAGCAAAGCCCCGTGAAGGCGTTGACTTCTTCCCCTTAGCTGTAGATTACGAAGAAAAGCTCTATGCTGCAGGTAAAATTCCCGGCAGTTATCTTAAGAGAGAGGGTCGTCCCTCTGAAAAGGCAATCCTTGCATCCCGTTGTATCGACCGTCCCATGAGACCCTTGTTCCCCAAGGATTTAAGAAACGACGTGTCTATCGTTACAACAGTAATGTGCGTTGACCCTGACTGCTCTCCCGAGGTTGCGGCTATGGTTGGTGCATCTATTGCGGCATGCATTTCTCCCGCTCCCTTCAATGGTCCCATTGCAGGTGTTACTGTAGGTCTTGTTGACGGCGAAATCGTTATTAACCCCACTTTGGCTCAGAGAGAAGTAAGTGAAATGTATCTTACTATCGCAGGTACAAAGGAAAAGGTTAACATGATTGAAGCGGGCGGTAATGAAATCGACGAAGAATTGATGTTTGAATCTATCATGAAGGCTCATGAAGAAATCGTTAAGATTTGTGAGTTCATCGAAACAATTCAGGCTGCTATCGGTAAGGAAAAGATTGAATACACACCTATCGAAGTACCTGCAGATTTGTACGAAGATATCAAGGCATTTGCTATTGATAAGGTTAAGTTTGCTCTTGACACAGATGACAAGAACATCCGTGAAGAAAGACTTAAGCCCGTATACGAAGAGGTATACGAAGCTATGAGTGAAAAGTATCCCGAGGTTGAAACTGCACTTATGGACGAAGCTATCTACAAGCTCCAGAAGTACATTGTAAGAAGATGGATTCTTGACGAAGGAAGACGTGTTGACGGCAGAAAGCTTGACGAAATCCGTCCTCTTTCTTCCGAGGTTGGTCTTCTTCCCCGTGTTCACGGTACAGGTCTCTTTACTCGTGGTCAGACACAGGTTTTAACAACTGTAACACTCGGCACACTTTCCGAAGCTCAGCTTCTTGACGGTATTGATGAAGAAGTTGAAAAGAGATATATGCACCACTATAACTTCCCCAGCTATTCCGTTGGCGAAACAAGAGCAAGCCGCGGTCCCGGCAGACGTGAAATCGGTCACGGTGCACTTGCTGAAAAGGCACTTGTTCCCGTTATTCCCTCCAAGGAAGAATTCCCCTATTCTTTAAGACTTGTAAGTGAAGTTCTTTCTTCCAACGGTTCCACTTCTCAGGGTAGTATCTGTGGCTCTACTCTTGCTCTTATGGATGCAGGCGTTCCGATTAAGGCACCTGTTGCAGGTATCTCCTGCGGTCTTGTTACAGAAGGCGACCGCTTCATCACTATGGTTGATATTCAGGGCTTAGAGGACTTCTTCGGCGATATGGACTTTAAGGTGGCAGGTACAAAGAAGGGTATCACAGCTATCCAGGTTGATATAAAGATTGACGGTCTTGCACCCGAAATCATTAAGGAAGCTCTTATTAAGACACGTGATGCCCGTTATAAAATTCTTGACGAATGTATGCTTCCCTGTATCGCAGAGCCTCGTGCAGAGCTTTCTCCCTATGCTCCCAAGATATTCACAATGCAGGTTGACCCCGAAAAGATTGGTGATATCATCGGTAAGCAGGGCAAGACAATCCAGAAGATTACAGCTATGACAAATGTTAAGATTGACATTGAGGACGATGGTACAGTTCTTATCGCTACAACTGATACAGAAGCTGCTGAAAAGGCTATGAAGCTTATCAACGGCGTTTGCGGTAATATCGAAATCGGCGAAGTATTCCTCGGAACGGTTACAAAGCTTATGGACTTCGGTGCATTTGTTGAATTCCTTCCCGGTAAGGAAGGTCTTGTTCACATTTCCAAGCTCGACCACAAGAGAGTTGAAAAGGTTAGTGACGTGGTAAGTGTTGGCGATGAAATTATGGTTAAGGTTATCGAATTTGACCGCATGGGCAGAATCAATCTTTCCCGTAAGGACGCTCTTCCCAAGCCTGAAGGTCAGGAATAATAAAAATATCAGGGCGGATATGTTATCCGCCCTTAATTTTTAGGTGATAGTAAATGAATAAAATTACAGTTTTGAATAACGGGCTTAAAATAATAACCGAGCCGATGCCGGGCGCACAAAGCGTTTTTGTGGGTGTATGGGTAAGGTGCGGAAGCGGTAATGAAACATATGAAGAGTGGGGGATAAGCCACTTTATTGAGCATATGGTTTTCAAAGGCACAAAAAACAGGACTGCGCAACAGATAAGCGAAGAAACAGACTATGTGGGCGGTCAGGTAAATGCTTTTACAAGCCGTGATTGCACCTGCTATTATTCAAGAACACTTCCCGAGCATATGGAATTATCCTTTGATATCCTCTCTGATATTTACCATAACCCGAAAATGGATAAAAGGGATGTGAATTTAGAGAGGGGCGTAATCAAAGAGGAAATCATGATGTTTGAGGACTGCCCTGAGGATTTGGTTCAGGACAGACTTTTAGAGGCGGTTTTCCCCAATAGTGCATTGGGCCGTGAAATCGCAGGCTCTATTGAGTCTGTTGATAAAATTGACAGAAAGCTGATGCTTGAATATATGTCCCGCTATTATACCCCCGACAACACCGTTATTACCGTGTGCGGTAAATTTGACGAGGCAGATGCAATAAGATATGCACAAAAATATTTTGGAAGCTATATCGCAGCCTTTAAAGGTGACAGGATAATTGAGCCCAGGTTCAGGGCGGTTGATATAAAATGGGAAAAGGACGTTGAACAGGCGCATTTGTGCCTTTCCTTCCCATCTGTGCCAACAGGTGACGATAAGATGGATTATTCGCTTTCCGCATTGAACAGTATTTTCGGCGGAGGTATGTCGTCAAGGATTTTCCGTACTGTAAGAGAGGAAAGAGGCTTGTGCTACAGTGTATATTCCTACTCCATGCAGACGGAGGCGGCAGGTATTTTAGGCATATATACGGGACTTAATGTAAATTGCTTAGACAGTGCGGAGGAGCTTATACACAAGGAAATATCTGCCCTTTTAAAGGACGGAATAACCGATTACGAGCTTACAAAGGGCAAGGAGCAGGTGAAGGCGGCAATACTTATGGATCTGGAAAACCCTGCAAGCCGTATGACGGCACTTGGCAAGGACCTTTTAATTTACAATAAGGTGACCCCTGTGGAGGATATTGTAAAAGCAATTAACTCCATAACAAAAAAGGATATTGAAAATGCGGCACATATGGTTTTTGAACAAAAGTGGGCAAGAGGTGTGATAGTGCCGAAAGATAATTAGGAATTAGGAATTAGGAATTAAGGTAAAAAGGCGGTCGGTGACCGCCTTTTTATTATTTGCCTGCGGAAGTGCGGACATTCTTTTGGTGAGTCTGGTGTACCTTGCCGTCATTGTGGCGGATGGAGTTTAAGAAGTGAATGTCGAATACGCCGTGAGCATTATTACCCTTAACCCAGTCAAAGTTATAGCCTGCGCCGTAATCATCGCTTCGCCAAGAAGTCCATACACCGCCTGCGGCTCCGTCGTTGCCTGCGTGGAGCTTACTTGTGGCGGAGGCGGCAATTTTTCTGCCATTGTAGATAATTATAACGGGACGGCTTGTCCAGTTCTGTCCGCCGAATATTGTATTCATTTTAGAGGTATCTGATGCGGTTAAGGGTTCGCAGTCTGCATGACCCGAGCCTGTGGTACGCTTTGCCTTAAAGGATTGACCTGTGTAAAAGTCCTGCACGGTGAATGTTGCACCTACGGGGATGACATACTGTGCAGCTTCCCACCAGTCGAGATATTCGCCATACTGACTGCCGGGGGTAGAGGTAACGGGCACGTGATGAACAGGAATTTTAAGGGTTTTGCCTGCATAGATAGAGGAATTTTCGGTAAGCCCGTTGGTGTTTAAAAGCTCCTCCATGGGTATGCCGAAGTTGTTGGCAATGTTCCAGTAGGTGTCGCCTGATTTAACTGTATATGTAGTATAAGTCACATACGGTTTTGTGGAAGCTGAGCCTGATGAACCTGTTGAGCCTGACGAGGAGCTGCCTTGGGGGATAATAACCCTGTCACCGATTTCGAGCCATGAGCTTTCTGTGGCATTGTTGGCTTTTAGAAGTGTTTTAAAGTCAACCCCGTACCACTTTGCAATAAGCCAGTAGGTATCGCCCTTTGATACAACATGCACCTTTTCGGTGGGCACATAGACTATATCGCCAATCTCAAGCCATGAGGATTCATTTGCGCCGTTTGCCTGTAACAGGGTTTTGAAGTCTACACCATATTGTCTGGAAATTGTCCAGTAGGTATCTCCCTTTACTACGGTGTGATTTGCCGCCTGCACAGGCGTGGATAAAGTTAATGCGGCAAGTGAAATTGCCATTAGATTCTTGATTTTCATAATAAGTCTCCTTTTTTAAATTTAGCGAAAACTTCACTAAAGCCCACAACGTGGGACAGTGGGTGAAAAGACCTTCGCAAAGGTCCTTTTTGAAGTTGTATCCCGACTTCAAAAAGCATATCTCACTGCGGTTCGGTCACGACTCGGCTCTGACAATCCACCGGATTGTCATTCACTACCTCGTCGCCGCTTCGCTACCCTGTCCCCGCACATTATAAAAATGTTGCAATTACCTAATCAAAGTGGAGCGGAAGTGTTTTCGCCCTCGCTTTTTTATTTCGTCATAAATTTGTAATATCTTTTATGTAAATAATGGGTTTGACGAAAAGGCGGCAGGGTGATATAATGTAAGGAAGAGGTGATTGGAATGGCAAAATACGACGTAAAAAGCTCAAAAGCAGAGGAATTTATCAATCATGAAGAAATCCTCGAAACACTGGAATATGCACAGAAAAATAAGGATAATAAGGAGCTTATTGACTCTATTATAAAGAAAGCTGAGGAAATGAAGGGTATTACCCACCGTGAAGCGGCAGTTTTACTGGAATGTGAAATCCGGGAGGCAAACGAAAGAATTTATTCATTAGCAAAGGAAATAAAGGATAAATTCTACGGTAACCGTATAGTTATGTTCGCACCCTTGTATCTTTCAAACTACTGCGTTAACGGTTGTGTATACTGCCCTTATCACAGACAGAATAAGACTATTCCCCGTAAGAAGCTTACTCAGGAGGAGATACGTGCTGAGGTTATGGCACTTCAGGACATGGGTCATAAGCGCCTTGCTTTAGAGGCAGGTGAAGACCCCGTAAATAATCCTTTGGAATATATCCTGGAGAGCATTAAGACCATTTACTCCATAAAGCATAAAAACGGTGCTATCCGCCGTGTTAATGTAAATATTGCGGCAACAAGTGTTGAAAACTACAAAAAGCTGAAGGATGCGGGTATAGGTACGTATATTCTTTTCCAGGAAACATATAATAAAGAGAATTATGAAGCGCTTCATCCCACAGGGCCAAAGAGTAATTATGCGTACCACACCGAGGCTATGGACAGAGCCATGGACGGTGGCATTGACGATGTGGGCCTGGGTGTATTATTCGGTCTTAATCTGTACCGCTATGATTTAGTGGGATTGCTCATGCACGCAGAGCACTTGGAGGCGGCAAAGGGTGTTGGACCGCATACAATAAGCGTGCCCAGAATATGCCCTGCAGACGATATTGACGTTAACGATTTTACAAATGCAATCAGTAACGAAATTTTTGAAAAGATTGTTGCAATTATCCGTATTGCGGTGCCTTATACAGGAATGATTATTTCTACCCGTGAAAGCAAGGAGGTAAGAGAGAGGGTTCTTCAATTGGGTATAAGCCAGATATCGGGCGGAAGCCGTACCTCCGTTGGCGGATATACCGAGCCTGAATATATCGACGAGAGCACAAGTCAGTTTGACCTCTCCGACAGAAGAAGTCTTGATGAGGTGGTTAACTGGCTGATTGATATGGGTCATGTGCCCAGTTTCTGTACAGCCTGCTACCGTGAGGGCAGAACGGGCGACAGATTTATGAGCCTTTTAAAATCGGGGCAGATTATCAACTGCTGTCACCCCAATGCGCTGATGACACTCAAGGAATACCTGATGGATTATGCAAGCGAGGATACTAAGAAAAAGGGCGAAGAAATAATCTCCCGTGAGATTGAACGCATCACTAACGAAAAGGTAAAGGAAAGAGCAAAGCAGAATCTTTCCGATATCGAAAAGGGAACGAGAGACTTCAGATTTTAACAAAAGAGAGAGGAATTTGATTTCAATGTCATTAAGTTAAGAAAAAGCCATTTGGGACAGTCCCCCTTTGGTTCGTCGGGAGACGACAAACCAAAGAAGCCTTGCGAGGTTTTGTTGGGACAGTCCCGAAATGGCTGAAAATGCGAAATGCTAACTTAATGACATTGAATTTGACTTTCCTCTCTTTTTTTTGCATAAATTTATAAAAAACCCTTTTCAAAATGAGATTTATTTGATACAATTACTATATATAATTATGCGAATTTATTTAAAGGAGAGATAGAAATGCAACCTAAGTACAAAAGAGTTCTTTTGAAGGTATCCGGTGAAGCATTGGCAGGCGACAAGGGCTTCGGTCTTGACCAGCCTACTATTGATGCAATTTGTGAACAAATTAAAAGGTGCGCCGAAACAGGCGTGGAAATTGCCGTTGTTGTAGGCGGCGGTAACTTCTGGAGAGGCAGAAGCGGTGAAAATATGGACAGAAGCCGTGCTGACCACATGGGTATGCTTGCAACTGTTATTAATTCTCTTGCTCTTTGCTCTGCTTTGGAGGCTATTGATGTTGCAACAAGAGTGCAGACAGCCATTGAAATGAGAGCTATTGCAGAGCCTTATATCCGCGGTAAGGCAAACAGTCACTTGAACCGTGGCAGAGTGGTGATTTTCGGTTGCGGTACAGGTAACCCCTTCTTCTCAACTGATACTGCGGCGGCATTAAGAGCTGCTGAGATTAATGCGGATGTAATCTTACTTGCAAAGAAGGTTGACGGTGTTTATGATTCTGACCCCCATGTTAACCCTGATGCAAAGAAGTTTGATACTCTTACATTCTCAGAGGTGCTGGCAAGAGACTTAAAGGTTATGGACTCTACGGCTACTGCTCTTTGCCGTGACAACAAGATGCCTATTCAGGTGTTTGGCTTAGACGACCCCGAAAACATTTACCGTGCAGTTATGGGCGAAGCGATTGGTACATTGGTTACTGAGTAAAAAGTAACCACAACTTTTACTGCAACCCACAACGCGGGACAGCGGGTGAAAAAACATCCGCAGATGTTCTTTTTGAAGTCGTCGCCCGACTTCAAAAAGCATATCTCACCGCGGTTCGGTCTCGACTCGGCTCTGACAATCCACCGGATTGTCATTCACTACCTCGTCGCCGCTTCGCTACCCTGTCCCCGTACCTTATAAAAATGTTGCAGTTACCTAATCAAAGTAAATTGATAAGAGAAAAGAAAGGAATATAATCATGAAAGAGATTACAGCAAGAATGGATAAAGCCATTGGTTATTACAAGGACGATTTAAACACAATCAGAGTAGGTAGAGCAAATGCTGCAGTGCTTGACAAGGTAGCAGTTGACTACTACGGAACAATGACACCTGTTGCACAGGTTGGTACTATTTCTACTCCTGACCCCAGAACACTTATGATTCAGCCCTGGGATGCAAGCCTCTTAAAGGCTATTGAAAAGGCAATTTTAGCCAGCGAATTGGGTATTAACCCCCAGAACGACGGCAAGGTTATCCGCCTCAGTTTCCCCCAGCTTACAGAGGAAAGACGTAAGGAATTAACAAAGACTGTTTCCAAGAAGGGCGAAGAAGCAAAGGTAAGCGTAAGAAATGTTCGTCGTGATGCTATGGACGAATACAAGGCATTAAAGAAGAAGAACGAAATTACAGAAGACGATTTAAAGGCTGCTGAAAAGGATATCCAGGATCTTACCGATATGAAGATCAAGGAAATCGACGCTATCACAGAAAAGAAGCAGAAGGAAATTATGTCTATATGAAAATAAAGGACTTTTTCCGTAAAAAGGCCTTAGAGCAAAAAGTGGACTTTGATAACTTACCCAAGCATATCGGAATTATTATGGACGGAAACGGCAGATGGGCTAAACGCCGCGGTCTGCCCCGTACCTCCGGTCACGCTGTTGGGGCAAAAACATTTGAGCGAATTGTTGAGTATGCAGGTAACATAGGCGTTAAGGTTGTTACCGTGTATGCATTTTCAACGGAAAACTGGAGAAGACCCAAGGAAGAGGTAGATGCGCTTATGGCGATTTTGGAGGACTATCTTGACCACGGTCTTCAGAGACTGGCAGGCAGAGATGTTCAGATACATTTCATCGGTGACAGAAGTGCCTTTTCGGAAACCTTCCGTGCAAAACAGCTCTACATGGAAAAGGCCACTGAAAATAACAGTGGTCTTTTGCTTAATGTTGCCTTAAACTATGGCGGACGCGACGAGGTTATAAAAGCGGTAAAGGAAATTGCCCAAAAGGTAAAGACGGGGGAAATGGAGGTTGAGGATATCTGTGAAGAAGATATTTCCTCCAGAACATATACTGCTTCCCAGCCTGACCCTGACCTTATTATACGTCCTTCGGGTGAGTACAGATTGTCTAACTTTTTCCTCTGGCAGGGTGCGTACAGTGAATTGTGGTTTTCCAATATACTGTGGCCCGATTTCTCAAATGAGGATTTACTCCAGGCTATTTATGATTATCAACAGCGCACAAGACGCTTTGGCGGTGTCTGATTGCGCGAAGGAGAGAAACATGAAAACAAGACTTATTACTTCAGGTGTAGGTGCGGCGCTGTTTTTTGTATTGCTCCTTGCACCACCTATTGTATTTCAGCTTGCAACTGTTATAGTAACAGGTATTGCCACATATGAAATTTATACGGTAACAGGTATTGCCAAAAAGCTCCCTCTTGCAATTTCGGGCTGTTTCGGCATTGCATTCTGTGCGCTTTTGGGATGTATGCATCTTAATGATAAGGTTATTACATACGATATATGCCTTTTATGCTTATCGTTATATATTGCCTTTATGTTTTGCCTTATGGTTTTCGACCATAAAAATGTGAAGCTTGCAGATGTATCTGTTGCGTTCTTTGTGTCAATCTTTGTGGCGGTGCTTTTCTCGTACCTTATCCCTTTAAGGGAGGCAGAAAACGGAATACTTATAATTATTGCACTTTTTGTCGGTACATGGTGTGCGGACAGCGGAGCATATTTTATAGGTATTCATTTCGGTAAGCATAAGATGGCGCCTGTTTTAAGCCCCAAAAAATCATGGGAGGGCTTTTTCGGAGGATTTTTGGGAAGTACTGTGGGTATGCTGATTTATGCGGGAGTTCTCAATTTTATACTTAAGGTGCCCTGTAACGAGGCTGCTCTTATAGCAGTCGGCTTAGGCTGTGCGGCTTTGGGCCCTGTTTCAGACATTGCCACAAGCGCCATAAAGAGAGAATTCAATGTTAAGGATTACGGCACGCTTTTCCCCGGACACGGCGGTATTTTAGACCGCTTTGACAGTGTGCTTCTTACGACACCCTTTGTTTATTTTATAAGTCAGGTATTTGAGATTATAGGATAAATAAAAATGCAAAATGAGGAATTTTAAGATGAAAAGTATTTCTATATTAGGGTCTACAGGGTCTATAGGTACACAGAGCTTAGACGTTTGTGACAAGGACCCGTCTTTAAAGGTTGCCGCCTTGACGGCATATAAAAATACGGATTTATTAGAGGCACAGATAAGAAGATATAAGCCCCAGTTTGCGGCTATGTATGATGAAGACTCTGCAAGGGATTTAAAAACAAGGGTAGCAGACACTGATACTGTTGTCCTTTCGGGTGAGGAAGGTGTCTCAGAGTGTGCCCGAAAGGGAGAAATGGCAGTTACTGCAATCGTTGGTATTGCAGGACTTCGCCCAACCCTTGCGGCAATTGAAGCGGGCTGTGATATTGCCCTTTCAAACAAGGAAACACTTGTTACTGCCGGTGAATATGTAATGGATTATGCAAGAAAAAAGAATGTACGTATTGTGCCTGTTGACAGCGAGCACAGTGCAATTTTCCAGTCCATTGCAGACCAGGGCAAATTTGTGGATAAAATAATAATAACTGCATCGGGCGGTCCCTTCTTTGGGAAAAAACGGGAGGAATTAGTTGATGTTACTGCCTCTGATGCATTGAAGCACCCCAACTGGGCAATGGGCGCAAAGATTACAATTGACAGCTCAACTCTTGTTAACAAGGGTCTTGAGATTATTGAAGCCATGCATCTTTTCGGTGTGGGGGTTGATAATATTATCCCTGTTGTGCACCGTCAGAGCATTGTACATTCATTGGTTGAATTCTGTGACGGCTCGGTTATCGGGCAGTTTGGTGTGCCTGATATGAAATTGCCCATAAGCTATGCTCTTCACTATCCCGAAAGAAGCATACGGGTTTCTGAAAGGCTGGATTTAGCTAAGATCGGCACTCTTACATTCTCGGAAATCGACAATGAGGCTTTCCCCGCTGTTAACATGGCAAAGAGTGCGGCACGTATTGGCGGCACTATGCCTGCGGTGTTCAACGGAGCAAACGAAGAGGCCGTTGCAATGTTTTTGAAGGGTGAATGCCGTTTCGGTGATATTACGGAGTATATTTCCTACGCAATGGATAAACATAGTGTAGTAAAAGATACATCAATAGAAAATATTGAAAAAGCCGACTCCTTTGCACGTGCTATGGTGCGCGAGGCGGCAGGCAAGTAATTTTTTTCGGAGGTTTTTATGGGCGTTTCCATAATTGTTACAATCATTGCTTTCGGAATAATGGTTATGCTTCACGAGCTGGGGCATTTTGCGATGGCAAAAAAATTCGGTGTTACCATACATGAATTTTCTATCGGTATGGGGCCTCTTATTTTTAAGTGGGGCAAGGGCGAGACTCAGTATTCCTTACGTCTTTTGCCCTTGGGCGGTTATGTAAAGCTCGAAGGTGAGGATGAGGAAAGCGATAATCCGAGGGCGTTTTCAAATATTTCGCCCATAAAGCGTATATGCATTCTTGTGGCAGGCGCGGCGATGAATATACTCCTGGGCTTTGTATGCTTTGTGATTATAAATAATGTGTACCCCAATGTACAGGTGCCCGTTATAAGTGAAATCGTTGAAAATTCTGCCGCAGAAGAGGCGGGTCTTACGGCGGGGGATGAAATCATAAGGCTTAATAATACCCCCGTTGCCACACAGAGTGACGTAAGCTTGTTTATGATGGGAAGCCCTGAGGTAATTGAGGTTACGTACCTTCGTGACGGAGTTAAGGAAAAGGTTACTCTTTCACCTGCCATGGAGGACGGAAGGCTTCTTATAGGCTTTAAGCCAAGCATAAAAAAGCTGAGCTTTTTTGAAACCTTTGAATTTGCATATTATGATACCCGATACGTTGTAAAGGCGGTGCTTGTATCTGTTAAGATGCTCTTTACGGGTGAGGCAAAGGTAAGCGATATGTCGGGACCTGTGGGTATAGTACAGGTGGTGGACGATACTGCACAGGTGGCAAGTGCATACGGTCTTCTGGCTGTTATAATGCAGATACTGATGCTTTTTGCAATGATAAGTGTGAATTTAGGTGTGTTTAATCTTCTGCCATTCCCTGCACTTGACGGCGGAAGCATTATATTTGCCTTTATTGAGCTTGTAACCCGTAAAAAGCTCAGGCAGGAGGTTTTGGGATATATAAACCTTATAGGACTTGTGCTTATACTGGGACTTGGTATATTTGTTATGTATTCGGATATTATGAAATTACTGTAGAAATGAGGAAATGACATGAGCAGAAAATCAGCAAGAGAAAATGCATTCAAGATAATCTATAACTGTGCACTTATGAAGGAGCCTCCTCATGATATGTGTGAATATTTTGAGGAGACAATGAAGGACGAAATGTGGGCAGAGGCAGCCATGGACAAAAACGATATAGAATACATGAAGATGGTTGTTTTCGGTGCCGCGGAAACAAAGGATGAATTGAATGAAAAGATTGCGCCCCTCCTTAAAAAGTGGGATGTGGCAAGACTTCCCAAGGTGAGCCTTGCCATCTTACAGCTTGCAATCTATGAAATAGAAAATATGGACGATGTACCCTCCCGTGTTGCCGTAAACGAAGCAGTTGAATTGGCAAAGGCATACGGCGAGGAGGATACATATAAGTTTATAAATGGTGTATTGGCAGAGTATTTGAAGAATAAGTAAGTGAATAATTGCAACACTCCCTCAGTCGCCTTTGGCGACAGCTCCCTCAAAGAGGGAGCCTACAACCATCTTTCCTTTTTATTGGTGGGAAACTGAAAGGCGGTCAATAATGGTGCAGCGCAGAGAAGCTACAGTAACGCAGATTAACAATTACATAAAGGCAATACTTGAGCGGACCGAGGTTTTGCAGAATGTGTGGATAAAGGGTGAAATAAGTAACCTTAAGTATCACTCCTCGGGGCATGTATACCTTACCTTGAAGGACGAAGGTGCTACCTTAAGAGCAGTTATGTTCAAGGGGGCTGTTATGAAGCTGCCCTTTAAGATGGAAAACGGGATGAAGGTTTCCGCAAACGGAAGAATAGGCGTTTTTGAACGTGACGGTGCATATCAGCTTTATATAGAGGATATGGAGCAGGAGGGTCAGGGCGATTTATATAAAAAGCTTGAGGAGCTTAAGAAAAAGCTTTCCGGGGAGGGCATTTTTGACGAAAGGTATAAAAAGCCTATCCCGAAATTCCCCGAAAGAGTGGGTGTTGTAACGAGCCCCACAGGTGCGGCAGTAAGGGATATTTTAAATATTCTTACAAGGCGTTATCCTTTAGCGGAGGTTTATCTCTACCCTGCATTGGTACAGGGACAGGGTGCGGCAGGCAGCATTGTAAAGGGTATTGAATTTTTTAACGATAAATGCCCTGTTGACGTTATTATCGCAGGCAGAGGCGGAGGAAGCATAGAGGATTTATGGGCATTTAACGAGGAAATAACGGTAAGGGCAATTTTCAATTCGCAAATACCTGTTATTTCGGCGGTAGGTCATGAAACGGACTTTACCCTCTCTGATGCGGTGGCGGATTTAAGAGCACCAACACCCTCTGCGGCGGCAGAGATTGCGGTGCCTGATGTAAAAGAGCTTACAGCAGGTCTTGAAAAAACCCGTATAAGGCTTAAAAACCTTCTTTTAAAGAAAGCGGAGGCAAGCGAAGAAAGGCTCAGGCTCATATCGGAAAGAGCATCTAAGGAAAGCTTTATAAGACGGATTGAAAACCTGATGCAGACAACGGACAGAAGCTTTGATATGCTCCTTCGTGCAATGGAAGGCAAGATAGAAAAAAAGATGAACCTTTTATCGGAGAAGGCTGTAAAGCTGGATGCGTTAAGTCCCCTTAAGGTGTTTGAAAGAGGGTACAGCGTTTCATACAAAGACGATAAGGTTTTAAAAAGCGTTAAACAGGTAAAGGATAAGGATGAGGTTAAGATTGTGCTCAGCGACGGCAGAGTTCATGCACAAATAAACAGAATCGAGGAACAGTTATGACATTTGAAGAAGCTTTAAAAGAACTTGAAGAAACCGTAACAAGGCTTGAGGGCGGAGAGACAACCCTGGAAGAAGCATTAGCTCTTTTTGAAAAGGGTGTTACTCTTACAAAAAACTGCAGAAAAATGCTTGATGAGGCACAGCTTAAGGTTAAGAAGGTAACAGAAGAGGGCTGTGAGGATTTTACCAAAGGAGCAGAATAATGGACTTTAACAAAAAGCTTGCGGAATATACGAAAAGAATAAATAATGCCCTTGAGGATATTGTGAAACAGTTGCCCGAGGGTAATATTGTATCTGAGGCGATGGCATATTCGCTTCTGGCAGGGGGCAAGAGAATACGTCCTGTTATTGCCCTTGCAGTTTGTGACAGTCTCGGCGGTGACATGGAAATGGCAACAGCATTTGGCTGTGCACTGGAAATGATACATACATATTCTCTGATACATGACGATTTGCCCTGTATGGATAATGACACTTTGCGACGCGGTATGCCCACCTGTCACGTAAAATACGGCGAGGCATATGCTCTTTTAGCAGGTGACGGGCTTCTGACACATGCCTTTACCCATATAACAAGAAATGTTAAGGATAAGGCAAAGGCATTTGATTTTATCTCTTACCTCTCCGCTATGGCGGGGATTGAAGGTATGGTCGGAGGGCAGACTGATGATATAAAGGCGGAGGGCGAAAAAGCTGACATGGATACTTTAAGGCGTATCCACGAAAGAAAGACAGGCGCCCTTATAAATGCGGCAGGTGCCGCAGGGGCAATAGCCGCAGGTGTACCCGCTGTATTTGCTGAAGGCTATACAAAAAGCTTAGGTCTTGCTTTCCAGATAAAGGACGATATTTTGGATGTTGAAGGAATCGAGGAAAAAATGGGTAAAACCCTCATGAAGGATATAAATTCTGAAAAGTCCACCTTTGTGACCCTGATGGGACTTGAAAAGGCAAAAAAAGAGCTTGAAGAAGAGACTCGAAAGGCAATAGCTGCCTGTGAGGTTTTCGGTGACAAGGGTGAATTTTTGGTATTGCTTGCAAAAGCTATGCTTGAGAGAGAAAACTGATACGTGGAGGATGAAGGATGGACGTTTTAGTGCGATTTATGGCAAACACGCCTTTGGTTGCCGCTATTACAGGCTGGGCGGCGGCACAGGTTTTAAAGGTTCTGATAGAATCTGTCATGTCAAAGAAATTTATATGGGAAAGCATTTTTGCATCGGGCGGTATGCCCTCCTCCCATAGTGCATTTGTTACGGCGCTTGCTACGGTTATAGGCTTTGAGTACGGTCTGGGAAGCGTATATTTTTCCCTGGCGGCGGCATTTGCAATGGTTGTTATGTATGACGCATGCGGTGTAAGACGGGCGGTTGGTGAGCAGGCAAAGGCGCTTAACCGTATTATACATGCTCTGAAGGAGGACAGCACCATAGGTCAGGAAAAGGCGTTGAAGGAAATTTTAGGGCATAGTCCTTTTCAGGTTGTTATGGGGTTTTTCCTGGGACTTCTGATAGGTATATTAATGAGTGTGACATTCTGAGGTGACAAAATATGTTTGAAAAGCTGGCATTTATAGAAGAAAAATATGAGGAGCTTTCAGGGAAGATAAGCGACGGTGACGTTATTGCGGATATTGACTCCTGGCGAAAGCTTATGAAGGAGCACAGTGACCTTACCCCCATCGTGGAAAAGTATAAGGAATATAAAGAGATTATGAAGACAATCTCCGATGCAGAGGAAATGCTTGAGGAAAAGGTTGATGCGGATTTTGAAGAAATGCTCAGGGAAGAAATAAGTGATGCAAAGAGCAAAATCCCCACAATTGAGGAAGAACTGAAAATACTTCTCATACCAAAGGACCCTAACGATGACAAGAGCGTTATTGTGGAAATAAGAGGCGGTACAGGCGGTGAGGAAGCGGCGCTTTTTGCGGCGGAATTGTTCAGAATGTATTCCATGTATGCTGAAAAGAAGAGATGGAAGATTGAAATTATGAATTCCAACGCAACTGAATTGGGCGGATATAAGGAAATTTCCTTTTCCGTTGACGGGCAGGGCGCTTACAGCCGTTTTAAGTATGAAAGCGGTGTTCACCGTGTACAGAGAGTGCCCGAGACAGAATCACAGGGCAGAATACAGACCTCGGCGGCATCTGTTGCGGTACTTCCCGAGGTTGAAGAGGTTGAGCTTGAAATCAATCAGAACGATTTGAAGATTGATGTTTTCCGTGCAGGCGGCCCCGGCGGTCAGTGTGTTAATACAACTGACTCGGCTGTAAGAATTACTCATCTGCCTACAGGCTTGGTGGTGTCCTGTCAGGACGAAAAGAGCCAGCACAAAAACAAGGATAAGGCGCTGAAGGTTTTAAGAAGCCGTCTTTACGAGCTTATGGAAGCGGAAAGAAACGCATCTATTGCCGCGGAAAGAAAAAGTCAGGTAGGCTCAGGCGACAGAAGTGAAAGAATAAGAACATATAACTTCCCTCAGGGAAGAGTAACAGACCACAGAATTAATCTTACCCTTTATAAGATTGGCGCCATTATGGACGGGGAGATTGATGAGCTTGTTGATGCTCTTGCCACATACTATCAGAGCGAAAAGCTGAAAGGAGAAGCATGATGAACTCCAACAGAAAAGAAAAGGTTTTGCTCGAAAGGGTTATAAGTGAATTTAAGCTTGAGGTTGTATATGCACCTGAGAGAATGAAGCAGACATGGGTTGACTGTGCAGATGTGCATCGTCCCGGCATTCAGTTTGCGGCGGATTATTACGATTATTTTGATAATAACAGAATTCAGATTTTAGGTAAGGCAGAAATGTTTTATCTGATGGAAAAGTCCTCAGAGGAAAAATACGAGGTGTTAAAAAAGCTTTGTCAGCAAAATATCCCCGCAATCGTTGTTACACGTAAGGCTGAAATTCCCTCTGAGCTTTTTCAGGCGGCAAAGGAATACCAGATTCCGATTTTAAGAACGGAGGAGAGTACGTCACATTTTATTGCATCATATATTTCGGCAATGAATGTTATTCTGGCACCCTTCATTACACGTCACGGCGTACTGATGGAAATTTACGGTGAAGGTGTTCTTATTTTAGGTGAATCAGGGGTTGGTAAAAGTGAAACTGCAGTTGAGCTTGTAAAGAGAGGCCACCGCCTTGTGGCAGACGATGCAGTTGAAATAAGAAAGGTTTCGTCAAAGACGCTTATGGCATCATCGCCTGAAATTATCCGTCACTTTATTGAGCTTCGCGGCATAGGTATTATTGACGTGAAAAAAATCTTTGGTATGGGTGCCGTTAAGGATGTTGAAAACGTTAATCTTGTTGTTAACCTTGAATTATGGCAGCAGGGCAAGAATTATGAAAGACTTGGTATTGATAAAACCTATACAAATATTCTGGGGATTGAAGTGCCTTCTGTTACAATACCCGTAAGACCCGGTCGAAATCTTGCTATTATTATTGAGATTGCGGCAATGAACTTCCGTCAGCAGCAGATGGGATATAATGCGGCGGAGGAATTGAACGAGAGACTTTCAAAGCAGCTTAATATGGATGCAACAGGAATTATTTAAGCTTTGAAATTGCAACACTCCCTCAGTCACCTCCGGTGACAGCTCCCTCGGTGAGGGAGCCTTATTGCGGGTTTTAGTAAAGAGGTAGATTATGATTAAGATTACGGTTGATACACATACACATACGAATGTTTCTGACCATGCTTTTTCCACGCTGGAGGAAAATCTCAGGCAGGCTGAAAAAACCGGGCTTGAGGGTATTGCGATGACAAACCACGGACCTATGCTTGGAGACGGGGCAGTATGGTTCCATTTTCAGTCAGCAAGGCACTTGCCCAAGTATGTAAACGGGGTGCGCCTTTTGCCCGGTGCAGAGGTTGATATTATGGATACAGAGGGAAGACTGGATATTGAAGATGGGCTTCTTAAAAATCTTGAGCTTGTTATTGCAAGCTTCCATACGCCCTGCTTTCCGCCCAATGCACCAAAGGAAGAGGTTACAAAGGCATGGCTTAACGTGATGGAAAACGAGAATGTGGACGTTTTAGGTCACATGGGCGACGGAAGATATATGTGTGATTATGAAGCTGTTGTAAAAAAAGCTAAAGAAAAGGGTAAGATAATTGAGATAAATAATCACTCCTTTAAGGTGAGGGCGGGAAGCGGTGAAAACTGCAGAGAGATTGCTCTTTTATGCAAGAAGTATTCCGTGCCTGTTGTACTCAGCACAGATGCCCATTTTTCATTGGAGGTAGGAGCTGTGCCAAACAGCATCGCTCTTATGGAGGAAATTGATTTCCCTGAGGAATTGATACTTAACACCTCTTTAAAAAAGCTTTGTGATTATTTAAATGTTGAAGTATAAGGAAGATAGAAATTGAAAAATATCGGAATTGATATCGGCGGTACTTTTATAAAAGCCGCAATAGTAGAAAATAACGGCAATATCATCATCTCGTCAAAGACACCTACCCCAAAGGAGGGCACTCTTCTGGCAGATAAGGTTATCGAAATAATTGACGAGATTGTGAAAAAATCGGCAACTGATATGAATAAGATTAAAAGTATCGGTATCGGTGCGCCCGGAGTATGCGACTCAAAAAAAGGGGTTATTGTAAGCTGTCCCAACATTGAAGGGTGCAAAAATATCTCAATCTGCTCATATATTGAGAAAAAGACGGGAATCCCCACCCTTCTGGATAACGATGCAAACTGTGCGGCATTGGGTGAATATATGGTGTCGGACAAAAGAGCGGACAGCTTTGTCTTTGTTACCTTAGGTACAGGCGTAGGCGGAGGCATTATCCTTGACGGGAAAATACTCAGGGGTATAAATTCGGCTGCAGGCGAAATCGGGCATATTGTAATTGACAGAAACGGTGAAAGATGCAACTGCGGAAGATACGGCTGCTGGGAGAGATATGCGTCTGTTTCAGCACTTGTAAGACAGGCAAAAGCGGCAGGACTTGGACAGAATGTAACAGGAAAGTCGATTTTTGCAGAAAAGTACAAGGGAAATAAAAGAGCTGATGAGGTTATTGAAAAATGGCTTTCCTATGTTTCTGAAGGCATATGCGATATGGTAAATATTTTCCAGAGTGATGAAATTGTAATCGGAGGAGGCATCAGCCGTGAAGGTGATGCAATAACAGACAGCATCAAGAGGTTTGCAGAAGAAAACTCCATTACCGACAAAAATGAAACAAGACGCACTAAGATAAGGGTTTCGCGCCTTTTTAATGACGCAGGTGTTGTGGGTGCAAGCTTCCTTTATACACAAATCTGAATCCGGTGGTGTAAAGATGTACGAATTTGAAAACTGTACTGTACGCTATAACGTACAGATGAAGGATTATACTACTTTTAAGACAGGCGGAGCGGCAAGGGTTATGATTGAACCCGAATCGCCCCTTGCCGTTGCCTCGGTTTTAAGAAAGCTTACCGAGCGCGGTGAAAAATATTATGTTCTTGGAAACGGAAGTAATCTTTTGGTTTCCGACAGGGGGATAGATTGTCCCGTCATCCATATAGGAAAAAATTTAAGCGAAATAAAAATTGACGGCGACAGGGTTATCTGTCAGGCAGGTGCGCTTTTGTCAAGCGCGGCATATGCCGCATATAAAGGCTCCCTTACGGGGATGGAATTTGCCCACGGAATACCCGGCAGTGCAGGCGGCGGTGTATGTATGAATGCAGGTGCTTACGGCGGTGAGCTTAAGGATATTGTAGACTGGATTGATTATGCCGCACCTACGGGCGAGGTTTACAGGATGGATTGCGATACTGCAGACTTTGGCTACAGAAAAAGCTTTTTCTCGGATAAGAATTATGTAGTTACCGCTGTATGCTTTAAGCTCAGAGAGGGTAACGGAGATGAAATTCTTGCCAAAATGAAGGAGCTTGGCGAAAAAAGAAGAGATAAGCAGCCGCTGGAATATCCGTCGGCGGGAAGCGCCTTTAAAAGGCCTCAGGGTTATTTTGCGGCGGCGCTTATCGAAGAGGCAGGCTTAAAGGGCACTTCGGTGGGCGGCGCTGAGGTAAGTAAAAAGCACTCGGGATTTATAATTAATAAGGGTGACGCTACAACAGAGGATGTGCTTAGCCTTATGGAAAAGGTTAAAATGACTGTTTTTGACCACTCGGGTGTTAAACTTGAAGCAGAGGTTAAATACTGGGAATAAGGATGAGGTAAGATGAAATTTTTGATTATAACAGGTATTTCCGGTGCGGGAAAGACACAGGTACTGCACTTTTTGGAGGATATGGGTTATTACTGTATTGATAATATGCCCGTATTGTTTCTTTCTGCCTTTGCAAAGGCTGTAAGTGAGGGCAAGATAAAGGCAAAGAATGTTGCAGTTGTTACGGATATACGAGGCGGTGAGATGTTTTCTAACATTGAAGAGGAGCTTTCAAAAATTTCAATGGATGAATGTCCTTATGAAATTGTATTCTTAGAGGCTGACCATACCGCATTGGTGCGCCGGTATAAGGAAACAAGGCGTGCACATCCTCTTGCACCTCACGGACCTGTTGAAAAGGGCATCAATGCTGAAAAGGAAATTATGTCGAAAATCCGCCTTAAGGCTGACCATGTTATTAATACCTCAAACCTTTTAACCCGTGAGCTTAACGAAATTGTACGTGAAAAGTTCGGCGATTCAAGTAAAAAGAAGGAGTTTTTCTCCGTTAATATTATGTCCTTCGGCTTTAAGTACGGCATACCCATTGCAACGGATCTGGTTATGGATGTAAGATTTTTGCCTAACCCCTATTATGTGGAGGATATGCGCTACAGGACAGGTCTTGATGAGGATGTTTTTAAATATGTTACAGAAAACGAGCAGTGCAGTGAGTTTGTGAAGAGATATTCGGAAATGATTATGTACTTAGTGCCTTACTATATCCGTGACGGAAGACGGCAGATTACAATTTCTATCGGCTGTACAGGCGGTAAACACAGAAGCGTCGCCATCACAGAGGCATTAAGGAAGATTTTTGAGGAAAATTCCCTTACTGCAAAAAGCTCCCACAGAGATATCGAAAGGAAGTAATTATGAGCTTTCTTAATGAGATAAAAGAAGAACTTTTTGAGTTGAGAATAAAGAAAAGCTGTTGTATGCAAGCTGAAATAAGAGGTGTTTTAGCCTTCGGAGCTATTGGCTACGAGGGAGGAATTCTTTACGGTACAGACAGTTTTCCCCTTGCAAAGAGGCTTTCGAGTTTTTTAAGAAAAGTATGCAATATTGACTTTGCCGAAAGGCTTGACGAAAATGCAGGCAGTTATAAGTTCTTTTTGCCTGATAATATTATAGGGGAAATAGGACTTGCAGAGGAAGACGGCAATATAAAAGCACTTGATGACAGAGAAGAGGATTATTGCTGTATGCGAGCCTTTGTAAGAGGTGCATTTCTTGCTTCGGGAAGTGCGGCAAATCCCGAGAAGACATACCGTGTTGAGATTTTTTCGGAAAACGAAGAAATGATTGACAAGGTATTGGGTATTCTTGAAGCTTTGGGTGTTGAAGCAAGGAAGGTGAAAAGGAAAAACCTTTTTGTAATCTACGGTAACAACAGTGAAAATGCATCGGATATACTTAAGGTTACCGAAGCATCGGGGGCGGTTTTTAAGCTGCTTGACGTAAAAATTGCAAAGGAAAAGCGCAACGAGGCAAACAGGCAGATAAATTTTGATATGGCAAATATTGACCGCATAAACGAAAATTCCAAACGCGAGGCGGACGCAATAAGACTTATCGAAAAGAAGGTGGGTCTTGATTCTTTAAAGCCTAAGCTTTATCAGGCGGCAAAGCTCAGACTTGAAAACGAGGGGGCATCCTTGAAGGAGCTTTGTGAAATGTGCGACCCGCCCCTTGCAAAGAGTACCCTTAACAACCGTCTTAACAAGCTGATACAGATAGCGAAAGGATTAAGTGATAAGTAATGTTTACTCATTTACATGTACATAGTGAATACAGCCTGCTTGACGGTGCGGCAAGAGTTGCCGATTTACCGAAAAGAGCAAAGGAATTGGGGCAGAGCGCAATGGCGCTGACTGACCACGGTGTTATGTACGGCGTGGTAGACTTTTACAAGGCTTGCAAAAAGGAGGGAGTCAAGCCGATTATCGGTTGCGAGGTGTATGTGGCGCCCAGAAGCCTTTTTGATAAAGAAACAAAAAGCGATGCGGATAATTTTCATCTTGTGCTTCTTGCAAAGAACGAAAAAGGCTACCGCAATTTGTGTAAGATAGTTTCCAAGGCGGCAGTTGACGGTTTTTATTACCGCCCGAGAACAGATATTGATGAACTGAAGAAATACTCGGAGGGTCTTGTTGCACTTTCTGCGTGTCTGGCAGGCGAAGTGTCTCATAATCTTAACGAGGGTAATTACGACAGGGCAAAGGAAGCACTTTTACGATATAAGAGCATATTTGAGGATTTTTATGTTGAAATCCAGGACCATAATATAGCAGAGCAGAAAAGGATTATGCCCGACCTTTTAAGACTGGCAAAGGAAACGGACACGCCATTGGTTGCCACAAACGACGTTCACTATATAAAAAGAGAGGACGCGGCTTATCAGGATGTGCTTTTGTGCATACAGACGGGCAAAAACCTTTCCGACGAAAACAGAATGCGCTTTGACACGGACGAGTTTTACGTAAAAAGCGAGGAGGAAATGCGGGAGCTTTTTGCATTTGCGCCCGAGGCTGTTGATAATACACAAAAAATTGCAGATATGTGCAATTTTGAGTTTGAATTTCATAAAAAGCTTTTGCCTCAGTTTCCCATTCCCGAAGGATACACCCGTGTGGAATATCTGGAAAAGCTTTGCCGTGAGGGGCTTGGTAAGCGTTACGGAGACGGTGTTACAAGGGAGATTGAAGAAAGGCTTTATTACGAGCTTGATGTTATAAACAACATGGGCTTTACGGATTACTTCCTTATCGTTTCGGACTTTATCGGTTACGCAAAGCGCAACGGCATATATGTAGGCCCCGGACGAGGAAGTGCGGCAGGAAGTATTGTAAGCTATGTGCTTGAAATTACGGATATTGACCCCATTAAGTACAAGCTTTTGTTTGAAAGATTCCTTAACCCGGAGCGTGTTTCAATGCCTGATATTGATATTGACTTCTGCAAGGAAAGGCGCGGCGAGGTTATTGATTACGTTGTGGAAAAGTACGGCACCGACAACGTATGCCAGATTATAACCTTCGGCACAATGAAGGCAAGAGCGGCAATAAGAGATGCGGGCAGAGTTATGAATATGCCCTATGCTGAGTGTGATATTGTGGCAAAGGCTGTGCCTCAGGAATTGGGCATAACATTGGAAAAGGCTCTTGAAACACCTAAGCTGAAGGAGCTTTATAACAGCGATGAAAGGGTACAGAGGTTGGTTGACACCGCAAGAAGTATTGAAAACCTGCCTAAAAGCTCAGGCACCCATGCGGCAGGTGTTGTTATATGCGGTGAAAGGCTTGATGAAAATATACCCTTGTCAAAAAATGATGATGTGGTTGTAACGCAGTTTACAAAGGATACTGTTGAGGAGTTAGGTCTTCTTAAGATGGACTTTCTGGGACTTAAAAACCTGACTATTATCCGCAATTGCGTTGAATTTGCTAAAAATCAGGGGATTGACATTGACCTTGGAAGCATCTCCTACGAGGAGAGCGGTGTTTACCGCATGATATCACAGGGGGATACAGCAGGCGTATTCCAGCTTGAATCGGGCGGTATGACAGAATTCATGAAAAAGCTGAACCCCTCCAATCTGGAAGATATTATTGCGGGTATTTCACTTTACCGCCCGGGGCCCATGGACTTTATACCACAGTATATAAGAAACAAGCATAACCCCGAGATGATTACGTATAAGCATCCGTCATTGGAGAGGATACTGAAGGACACCTACGGATGTATTGTGTATCAGGAACAGGTTATGGAAATAGTAAGGGAGCTGGCAGGCTTTTCCTTAGGCGGTGCGGATATGGTAAGACGTGCCATGAGTAAGAAAAAGGCACAGGAAATGGAAAAGGCACGTCACAACTTTATCTACGGCGAGGTAGACTCTGACGGTAACGTAATTATACCCGGATGCTTAAGACGAGGTATTGATGAAAAAACGGCATCAAGTATATTTGACGATATGGATGCCTTTGCAAAGTATGCCTTTAACCGTTCCCATGCGGCGTGCTATGCGGTTGTGGCATACCAGACGGCATACCTTAAGCATTTTTACCCCGTTCATTTTATGGCGGCACTTATTACAGGCTTTATGGATGAAGGCAACAAGGTGGCAGTTTATGTGGAAGCCTGCAAGAGCATGGGCATAAAGATGCTTGCACCCGATATAAATAAGAGCCTTTCCTCCTTCAGCGTGGAGGGTGAGGATATCCGCTTTGGTCTGGGCAGTGTCAAAAATGTGGGCATAGCCTTTATGGACAGAGTGGTTGCCGAAAGAAACGCAAACGGCGAATTTAAGACCTTTACGGATTTTGCAAAGAGAATGTGCGACAAGGATATGAACAAGCGTGCAGTTGAAGGCATAATAAGAGTAGGGGCATTTGACTCTGTTGTAGAGAGCAGAAGCAAGCTTCTGGCAGGCTTTGAAGAGATAATAGATAGTGCCGTGAAGGACAAAAAGAGTGTTATTGAAGGGCAGATAAGCCTTTTTGGTGATATTATGCCCGATACAACCTTAGAGGAGGACGAATTCCCCAATGCGCCCGCTCTTCCCAAGAGTATGATTCTTGAAATGGAGAAGGAATGGGGCGGAATGTATTTTTCCGGTCATCCGCTGGACGATTACCGTGAAATCGTAGCAGACAGCCGTTTTACCCGTATTGCAGATGTTTTGTCTGCAGGAGGTAAGGAGGGTGATTTGTCTGACGGGGATTATGTTACTGTTGCAGGTCTGGTAACTGCAAGACGTGACAAGAGGACAAAGAGCAATACAATGATGAGCTTTATTGTGATAGAAGACTTTACAGGCTCTGTTGAGGTTATTGTTTTCCCGAAAACCTTATCAAAGCACGATTCCATTATTGAGGAGGGCGCATTTGTAAGGATGACTGCCCGAATTGATGCAAAGGATGACGAGGTTGACCCCGAGGGCGAGGCAAAGGTTACCGCAAAGCTTATTATGGATACGGTAACAATCCTTGAAAAGCCCGAGGCAGCGCATGAAGGGGGAACACTTCTTATAAAGCTTAAGGAAGAGGAAGTAAAAAAGCTTGACGAAATAGGAAGCATTATAAAAAAGGTTAAGGGATATGACCGTGTGACGCTTTGTATTGGTGAAAGAGAGATTGAATGTCACAGCAGTGTGAAAACAAATGCTCAGAAAGTAAAGGAAGCACTTGATAACTATTTCGGCGAAGTAAGATGTGAAATTAAATAATCATAAGTAAAAATGCTATCCTTTCGGATAGCATTTTTACTTATGATAGCTTTCGTTTGCATTGATTTTAAATGCACGGTAGATTTGCTCTGTAAGCATAAGCCGTGCTAAGTTATGGGGGAAGGTCATATCGGACATACTCATTTTAAAGTCCGCCCGTGCTTTGACCTCTTCGCTTAAACCTAAGGAGCCGCCTATTATAAAGGTTATTGATGAGGCGGACATATATGCACCCTCTATCTTTTTTGCAAAGTCAACGCTTGAGAGCTTTTTGCCTTCGATGCACATGGCAATTACGAAGTCGCCTTTATTTACCTTTGATAAAATATCCTGCCCTTCCTTTACGAGCACTGCCAGCTCCTCGGAGGGGGAGGCATTGTCGGGGATGGGGCGGTCCGGTATTTCGACACTTTTAATTTTTGCAAAACGTGAAAGACGCTTTTCGTATTCACCGAGAGCGTCTTTAATAAATTTCTCTTTAATTTTACCTACTGAAATTACTGTAACGGAGGGCATAATTCCACCTACCTGACAGTGTATTTTGCGGAGGGAGTATAGCGGGAAGCAACCTCTAAGGTTATGTCGTGTCCTATCCTTGCGCCCTTCATGACGAGAGCTTCTTCAGTTGCGTTGTATGCAACCGAGGGGGTATTGTTATCAAGGCTTAAGTGACCTAAAAGGATGTGCTTTACACCCTGCTCGAGAAGATGGGCACAGGTTAATGCACAGTCATCATTTGAAAGATGACCCAGGCTTGAACGGACCCTTCTTTTTAATTCGGGCGAATATGGACCCTTAAGAAGCATATCCACATCGTGGTTTGACTCTAACAGTACGATGTCGCTATGTTTTATATTTTCATAAACTGTTTTGTTCATAACCCCGATATCTGTTGCAACAGATGCCTTCCTTCCGTTATGCTCAATAGTGAAGCCTACACTTTCGCAGCTGTCATGAGGGGTTTCGAAGGGGGTTACGATTGCATCAAAGGCACCGAAGGGAACACCGCCCTTTATGTATCGGATATTATCCGAGGCTACCTTGCCTATTTTTGAAATCATACTCTGCCAGGTGCCCACTGTGGCGTATATGGGAAGATTATATCTTCTTGAAAGTATCCCTGCACCCTTGATGTGGTCTGTATGCTCGTGGGTTATAAAGATGCAGTCCAAAGCATCGGGAGCGACACCGATTTTTTTAAGCGCCTCCTCCATGTGAGCACCGCTTTCGCCGCAATCAACCAGAATGTTTGTATTGCCTGCCTTAACAAAGGAGGCGTTACCGCTGGAACCTGAAAAAAGACTGCAAAGCTCAACCATTGGAAATATACACTCTTTCTATCGTAGCGCCTATCTTTGAAAGACGTAATTCAATATTTTCATAACCGCGGTCAATATAGATGGGGTCATTGATTACCGTGACACCATCGCTTGCCAATGCGGCGATTACAAGTGCGGCACCTGCACGAAGGTCTGTTGCCCTTACGGGTGCGCCGTGGAGAGTGTTGCCGCCTTCAATGATGGCAGTTTTGCCCTGAACGGAAATGTCGGCGCCGAGTCTCTTCAATTCGCCCACGTACTGGAAGCGGTTATCCCATACATCCTCAGTTACCATGCTTGTACCCTCTGCTAAGGTGAGGAGAGCTACAATCTGAGGCTGAAGGTCTGTGGGGAAGCCCGGGTAGGGCATAGTTCTTACATCGCAGGGCTTTAAGGGGGAGGTGCGCACCACCCTGATTGCATCATCATATTCTTCTATTTCAACGCCCATTTCCTCCAGCTTGGAAACAAGGGACGCCATATGCTTGGGGATAATATTCTTAACTAAAACGTCGCCGCCTGCGGCTGCCGCCATAATCATAAAGGTACCGGCTTCAATCTGGTCGGGAATGATTGCATAAGAGCCGCCGCCTAAGCTCTTTACGCCGTCGATACGGATAACATCCGTGCCTGCACCGCGGATTCTTGCGCCCATGGCATTTAAAAAGTTTGCAAGGTCAACGATGTGAGGCTCTTTTGCGGCATTTTCAATAACTGTTCTGCCTTCGGCAAGCGTTGCGGCTAAGATAATGTTCATGGTTGCGCCTACACTTACCTTATCAAGATACACAGTTGCACCCTTAAGATGCCCGGCTCTTGCCTCAACCTGACCGCGGATAATATCAACGGTAGCACCCAGAGCCTTAAAGCCCTTTACATGCAAATCAATAGGTCTTTCGCCAAAGTTACAACCGCCGGGAAGGGCAACCTCTGCCTGGCCGAATCTGCCTAAAAGAGCACCTAAAAGGTAATAGGAAGCGCGCATTCTGCTTGCAAGGTCATAGGGTGCCTTGTAGGTAGACACGCAGGAAGAATCAATTTCAATTGTATTATTATCAACCTTGGTAACCTTTGCGCCAAGGTATGTGAGCATTTCTAAAATAACGCCTACATCGCGGATGTCAGGCACGTTTTCAATGCGGCAGATGCCGTTTACAAGAAGAGCTGCAGGGATAATTGCAACCGCTGCATTCTTCGCACCGTTTGTCTGTATTTCACCGTGAAGGGGTTTGCCACCGATTACACGTAAAGTTTCCATTTATATAATGCACCACTTTCATAAAAAGTCGGGTATATACAATACATACACACATATACACAGTATATTATAACCCATTTTAGTGCAAAATGTCAACATAAAGCACGGCTTGCCGGGATAAAATTTTAAGCTGCGGGAAAGACTTACTGTATAAGGAAAGGGGCGGTAAAATGTGGATTTCTTTCATAAGGACGGTAATAATGTATGTTGCGGTAATGATTGCCGTAAGGCTCATGGGCAAACGTACCATAGGTGAACTGCACCCGACGGAATTAGTGGTATCAATTATGATATCGGATTTGTCAACAGTTCCGATGCAATCAAAGGATACACCGCTCCAAGATGGAATCATGCCTATTTTTACTCTTGTTATATTAGAGCTGCTTTCGGCATTTCTGATACTTAAAAGCCACAGAATACGGCGCATTTTAGTGGGAAGAAGCTGTCATGTGGTAAAGGGTGGTAAGCTTATGGAAAAGGAAATGGGGAAGCTGCGTGTCAATGTGGACGATATTGAAGAGCAGATACGGATAAACGGATACACAAGCCTTGACGATGTTTCGGAAATAGTTGTGGAGACAAACGGACAGGTGTCGGTGATAGCTAAAGAAGAGGAGGGAACGATACCGTATATTGTGATAGCTGACGGCAGGATAAGGAAAAAAGAGATGGAAAAAGCCCATCTGGGAATGCTTGATATTGAAAAGGAAATGAAAAAACAAAGTGTTGCCGATGTGAAAGAGATTATGTATATGAGTGCAATAAACTCTCAGGTAGTGCTTTTTCAGAAAAAGGGCGAGGCAAGGGAAAAGTAAAAATATTTTTTGGGAGGACGAAGAAATATGCGTGCTGTTATAAACTTATCTGACGAGGGTGTAAAGCTCAGGCCCCTCAGCTGTGTTAAAAGCGGGGCAATGCTTTATATAGGGGGAGAGGTTGTCGCTTTACGGCTGATAAAATTACTTAAGAGATGTGATGTTGATAATATAACCATAATAACAGGGTATATGAGCGAAGGGATAAAATGCGCTCTTTCCGATATGGAAAATGTTTCGTATATCAAAGCCTCGCCCCGTGAGGCGTTGAATGAAATTGCAAAAGAGGAAAGGGAGGATTTTGTCTATATATCAAAAAATATTTATACCGACTGCGATATAAGAAGCCTTGTAAGCTACCACAAAAAAACAGGCGCTTTTGTAACCGCCCTGACAAAGGAAGGTGTTAACGAGTACCTTGTAAGTGATCCGGAGGGGAGAGTCACCAGGGTTGAGGAAAAGCGCATGTGGCAAAATATATCCGGCGATAACGGGCAGGGGATATTTATTATGAATCCCAAGGCGGTAAGCTTTATAACAGAGGAGGACGGCGATGTCGGGCAGAGCACCTTGGGGAATATTGTGCGTTCGGGCAAGAGTGTTTATGTAAAGGCATGGGACGGAGTATGTGAAAGCCTTACTGATACGGCATCATATATGAGAGGCTGCTTTGGATATCTGGAATCTCTTAAAGCCTTTTCCGAAAAGGGGATTATTGTTGAAGAAGGGGCAGTGGTGGAAAAGGGTGCAATACTGGAAGCACCCTGCTATATAGGTAAAAATTCACACATTCACAAGGGGGCAAAGGTGGGCGCATACACACTCATAGGGGCAATGTGCTCTGTTAGTGAGGGGGCAAACATAAAAAGAAGTATAATAGCGCCTTTTTGTCATATAGGGGCGGACTGCACCCTCAGGGGATGTGTTTTGGATGAGGGCGTAAGGCTGGGAAGAAGTGTAACTGTTTACGAGCAGGCGGTTATAGGTTACTCTGCAAGGGTTGGCCCGGAGGTGCTTATTAAGTCCTTTGTAAAGATCTGGCCCGAAAAGACCATAGAAAAAGGTGCAATTGTATCCGAAAATATAATGTGGGGACAAAAAAAGCGCACATCCCTTTTTGAGTGCGGAAAAATAAAAGGCGTTGTCAATGAAGATATTACCCCTGTTTTCTGCACCCTGTTGGGTGCGGCGGCAGGTGCTGTATTCAATTTTGGTGAGGTGGGGGTTTCGACAGACGATTCCACCTCGGGGGCAATGCTGAGAGATGCAATAGTATCGGGACTTATGGGCTCGGGGTGCAGTGTGAAGGATTTCGGCGAACAACCCTTGCCAATAACAAGACGGGGTACTGCCTTCTACTCTTTAAAGGGGGCAGTTTGCATAAGCGTGAATTCTGCCTCGGGCGAGGATGTGGCTGAGATAACCATAATAGGAAACGGCGGACTTGACATAGACGAAAAAATGAAGCATAAGCTGATGGAGCTTTTTGAAAAAGGGGATATTGTATACCCTGAGTCGAAAAGCATCAAGGAATGTGAATATGTTTTTGAATATAAGCTGTATTATTTAAAAAGCATTGTGGATTATAAAAAGGACAACCGCCTGCCCATGAAGGTTTTGTTAAACTGCCCTGTCACATGGGGCAAAAGGCTTATTTCATCTGCTATGGCTGACTTTAACTGCCCTGTGAGCATATATCAGAGTGACACGGGACGGGAAGGGGAAGAAGCGGGGTTTGTTTTATCCATGCAAAAGGGCGGATTTGATATAGGCTTTATTATGGATACAGGCTGCGAAAAGCTGAAGGTGGTCTATGGAGGAAAAATTATTGATGAGGATACCTATGAGGCATTGACTGCGCTGATTATTATGAAAAAGTACAAAAATGCCAGAATATATGTACCCGTAACTGCAGGAGGCTGTATAAATGACTTAGGCGAAAAATACGGGTGCGAAATCATACGCACAAAAACTGCTCCCCCTGAAATCATGAAGCATATGGCAGGGGGAGAGAGGTATCTGTCGGAGGAATTTATATTCCGCTTTGATGCGGTAGGGGCGGTTATTCTTCTGATGAATTATCTGACGGGGGAGAAGGTAAGTCTTGCCGCCTTGCTTGAAGAAATACCCTCCCGTGCAAGGAAAAAAGTTGTTGTGGATATACCTGAGGGCAGAAGATACGAAATTATGGACAAAATACATCAGTTGCCCTCAGGCAGTGAAGCGGAGGAGGGGGTTAAGATAACCTTTGACAAGGGATGGGTTATTGTTATACCCGATATGGAAAAGGAGGTGTTCAATGTTGTCAGCGAAGGGGTGAATATGGAAACGGCTGAGGAATTGTGCGACTTTCTGGTAAAATGTATTGAATAAAACAAAGAGTGTCGGCTAATCCGACACTCTTTGTTTTTACAAAAGCTCTATTAATTTTTCCACGTCCTCACGGCTTGTTGCCCAGCTTGTTGCGAAGCGGACAACGGTGTGGGTTTCGTCATATTTTTCCCAATAGCTGATGCATACATTTTCTTTAATTTTTTCCATTTGTTTATTTTCAAGAATTATGAAAATCTGGTTTGTGGGGGAGTCTATGAAGAATTTATAACCCTTTTCACGGAATGCATCCTTAAGCATCTGTGCAGTTTCGATTGCATTACGGCAGATGTCTGTATAAAAGCTGCCGTTAAAGAGCATATCAAACTGAACACCGATAAGTCTGCCCTTTGCAAGCATTGCGCCATGCTGTTTTACAAGGGTAGTAAAGTGCTTTGGTGCATTTTTCTTTGTAAATACAACCGCTTCGCCGCAGAGTGCGCCGCATTTTGTACCGCCTATGTAAAACACATCGGTAAGCTCTGCAATAAGAGGGAGAGTAACGTCTGTTTCGGCTGTTAAGGCATAGCCTAAGCGGGCACCGTCAAGAAAAAGGGGAATGTTATATTTATGACAGGTTTCGCTTATTTTTGTAAGCTCCTCCTTTGTGTAGAGAGTGCCGTATTCCGTGGGATGGGAGATGTACACCATGCCGGGGTACACCATATGGCTATGGCTCTCATCGGCATAGAAGGCATCTATAAAGGAGGCTATATCGTTATGGTTAATTTTGCCCTCATACTGAGGAAGTGTGATAACCTTATGACCTGTATATTCAATTGCACCTGCCTCGTGACATGCAACATGACCTGTCTGTGCGGCAAGCACGCCCTCGTGACGGGAGAGCATGGTTGCGATAACCACCTGATTTGTCTGTGTTCCCCCTGAGATAAAGAAAATCTCTGCATCGGGACAGGCGGTTGCCTGTTTTATCTTTTCTTTGGCGGACTGAGAATACTTGTCCTCACCGTAGCCGTCAAGCTTTTCAAAATTGGTTTCAAAAAAGCGCTTTAAAAGGGCAGGATGTGCACCTTCGGAATAGTCGTTTTTAAAATATAACATAGTAAATGGTCCTCCCGTGTGAAATTGACAGACCAAAGGGGACAGTCCCCCTTTGGCATCATCGGGAGACGATGAGCCAAAGAAATTCTGCGGAATTTTGTTGGGACAGTCCCCTTTGGTGTCGTCTCCTGTATTTTTATTCGTTGAATAATGAAAGTTGTTTCTTGCCCGAGTCCTCATCCTTTAAGAAATAGCCTGCAGAGGGAAGTGAGCGTGCCTTGTATCCGCCGGGGTCACTGAGAGCTGCCGACGCATCTGCAATACGGGAAAGGGACGCCTTTTTACGAAGGGTCATAACCTGTATGCCCTGACTTGTACGGCTTGTCTTCGTAAGAACATCCCTGGTGTCAAACACTACGCATTTGCCGTTGTCGGAATATGCCGCAATGAGCAAATCCTCGGGAATATACATGGCATTTGCAAGGGGAGCTTTATCACTGAAGCCGCCTGTAAGCTTTTTGCGGTTTGTCTTTGTGGCATAACCCTGCATGTCAATCTTTGCAATTTTACCGTTTGTAAATGCAAAGAGCATAAAGCCTGTATAGCTTAAGGTGGGGATGCAGTAAACTATTTTTTCGCCGTTTTCCATGTTGAGAAGGTTAGGCAGATAGTCGCCCATGGCACTTGCCTTTGTATCCCTGATATCATTAAGGCGCATTTTATATACATTCTGCTTATCCGAGAAGAAGAGCATATCCATGCGGTTGGAGGCATCAAACTCAAGAGCTAATTCGTCCCCTTCCTTGAACTTATGCTCACCGCCTGAGCGAAGGGATACAAGTGTAATCTTCTTGAAGTAGCCCTCGCGCGTCATAAATACCTTTACATTGTAATCGGGTATTTCTTCAACGGTAGCTTCTTCCTCTGTTCCGGAAGGCTCGATAACAACTGTTTTTCTGTCTCTTCCGTACTTCTTTTCAATTTCGGTAAGCTCATCGGAGATGATTTTCTTTATTCTGCGGGTGCTTTCGCTTGCATCCTTTAAATCGTTAATCTCTTCTGTGAGAGAATCAATTTCTTCAATCCTCTTCAAAATATAGTCACGGTTAAGATTACGAAGCTTTATTTCAGCCACATATTCTGCCTGCGTTTTGTCAATGCCGAAGCCTTCCATAAGGTTAGGTACAACCATTGCGTCCTCTTCTGTATTGCGGACAATGTGAATTGCCTTGTCGATATCAAGAAGAATCTGCTTCAATGCCAGAAGAAGGTGAAGTCTTGCAGACTTTTTCTCAATATCAAATAAAAGACGGCGCTTTGTACAGCCCATGCGGAAATCAATCCAATGGCGGAGAATACCTCTTACGCCTAAAACCACAGGCTCACCGTTTATGAGCACGTTGAAGTTACAGCTGAAGGAATCCTCCAGTGGGGTGGAGCGGAAAAGCTTTGCCATAAGCTTTTCGGGGTCTGTGCTCCTCTTTAATTCCAATGTAAGCTTCAAGCCTGTCTTGTCCGTTTCGTCACGGACATCGTTAATTTCCTTAAGCTTGCCTGCCTTGATAAGCTCTGCAAGCTTGTCAATAATAGCCTCGGTGGAGGTGGAATAAGGAATTTCGGTTATTTCGATAAGGTTGTTCTTCTTATCAAACTTATATTTTGCACGTACTCTTACGCTGCCTCTGCCTGTTTCATAAATCTGGTTGAAGGCAGTGTCGTCACGGAGCAAAAATGCGCCTGTTGAAAAGTCGGGACCTGTGATATAGTCACTGATTGCCGCCTTTTCATCCTTCATAAGAGCCTTTGTTGCCTGACATACTTCCTTTAAGTTGAAGGAAGCAATGTTTGATGCCATACCTACCGCAATACCCTGATTGGGGTTTACAAGTATGTTGGGGAAGGCGGAGGGCAAAAGTGCAGGCTCCTTCCTTGTGGCGTCGTAGTTGTCCACAAAATCAACTGTGTTTTTGTCAATGTCGCGGAAAACCTCTGCCGCAATAGGCGAAAGCTTTGCCTCTGTATAACGGGAGGCGGCAAACGCCATGTCACGGCTGTACTGCTTGCCGAAATTACCCTTTGAGTCAACAAAGGGGTGCAGAAGCGCCTCGTGACCTTCGGTGAGACGTACCATTGTTTCATATATTGCCATATCGCCGTGGGGGTTAAGGCGCATTGTCTGACCGACAATATTTGCGCTTTTTGTTCTTCCACCCTTTAAAAGCCCCATATCGTACATAGTGTACAGAAGCTTTCTGTGAGAAGGCTTGAAGCCGTCAATCTCGGGGATTGCACGGGAAATGATAACGCTCATGGCGTAGGGCATGTAGTTTTCTTTTAAGGTTTTTGTTATTTGCTGTTTACTGATTTCATTTTCCATGATTTTCACATCCTTTTAAACTATTTAAGTATATCATATATGGAAGATTTGGTCAAGTTTGAGGCAGAATTCGACCCGAAAATATTAACAAATTTTAAAAAAATTACGAAAATGTTAAAAAAGTTTTACAAAAAGGGTTTACAAATAGGGAAAATTGTGTATAATAGGTAACGTGAGAAAATTGAAAGGTGCTGATTTTATGCAGAAAAGAACGGATTACAATACATCCGTAACTGCTGTTATAAGAAATGGCTTCAATACAGTAAAGAACATTAACAGAAAGCTTTTATCCACGGTTCTTTGTGCGATAATGCTTATTTCAACATTCGGAATTATTACAAAATATTATACAATCGGTTATGACGTATATTACGAAGATGTAAATGTAGGTGTTATTTCCGACAAGGCGGAAGCTATTGACGCTTATGAAGAAGCGGCAACAGATGTGGCAAGAAAAAGCCGTGCAAGAATAAGCGGTGATTTAAGATTTGTGATGACCATTGCCCCCATAGAGGATATTACAGATAGCGATATTTACCGCGGTATTGTTGAAGCCGCACAGGGCAAGGAGGACTGCTTTTGTATCGAAGCGGACGGTCAGGTTATTGCAAGGGTAAAAACAAGAGAAGAAGCAGAATGTGCAATAAAGAATTATATTGCACTCTTTAACCGTGCAGATGCGCTTATATATTCATGCTATACAATCTCAGGCGATAAGGCTATCCTTACTGACATTGTAAGCGCAGATGAGGCAGTGGAGCTTATCCGTGAAAGCGGTCTTATTACTGTTGTATACAAAGACGTTACAACTACTGATTTAGAAATCCCTTACGAAACAACACGTATCGAGGATGAAACAATCCCTGAGGGTACAACAGTATATGTGCAGAAGGGTAAGACAGGCCACGGCATAAGAAAAGATGTGGTATTTTACGAAAACGGCATAAGAAAGCACGATGTTGATACTATCGAGCAGACTATAACAAAGCCTTGCGATGAAATTGTACGTATCGGTACAGGTAAGATGAAGGGTCTGGTTGAAAAGACACTTCCCTGGCCCACAGAAGGCAGATTTACATCTCCCTACGGTCGCCGTTGGGGCAGAAATCACAACGGTATTGACTTAGCTGCTGACCCGGGTACACCCATATATGCTCCCGCAAAGGGTACTGTAATATTCTCAGATACCAGAAGCGGTTACGGCAATTATATCATAATTGACCACGGGGACGGCTTTACAAGCACATATGCACATATGACAAGCCGCTTCGTTGAAGAAGGATGCGAAGTTAAACAGGGCGACCTTATAGGTACTGTAGGCTCTACGGGACGTGTTACGGGACCGCATCTTCATTTTGAAATACTTTATAACGGAGATTTTGTTGACCCTATGGATTACATTGTAGGTTGACAACAACTCAGAATAAGGATATAATTGAGATTGCAGAGGGTGTTCTGCAATCTCTTTTTTTGAGGTGAATGTTATGGATAAGATTAAAAGATTTCTCACTCTTCCCCTTTTCTGGCATGGGGGACTTCTGATTGCTTTTGCCGTTTTAAACGGCAAGGCGGCAGGTATGAGCCTGATTACTGTTGATGTGCTTTCGGGACTCATTGTAACACCTGTTTTTATGGCGGTGTTATCTGTTGCTCATGCTATTGTCCACGAGGGAAAGGTTTATGATTACATATACAGCGCCCTTACCATTTTAGTAGCTACGGGAATTATGCGCACGGTTGTATATTCTGCATTTGGCGGCGGAAAGGCAGGACTTTTACTTGCTTTGGGAGTTATGGTTATATCCGTGGGCGTGTTTACCCTTTGGGATTGCATATTTGCACTTACTGACCGTATAATGAAAAGAAAACCCAACCACAAAAGAAAATAATGATAAAATGCAGTAAAAAAATAATATTTTACTGCATTTTTTTGTTGAAATTTTGGCCCTGAAACATAATAAAAATATTGAAAATGAAAATAAACTGTGCTATAATTTTCTAATAAAAGACAATGGGGATTTATGGTGAATAATATATATTAGAAAAAATTCCCGGAGGTAGCAATGATTTGTAATAATATTTTAGAAGCAATGGGAAATACTCCCATTGTAAAACTTAACAGATTATCCGATGAAAATTCGGCTGATATACTTGTGAAATTTGAAGGTTTGAATGTTGGCGGCTCTATAAAGACAAGAACTGCATTCAACATGATAAGAAAAGCTGAGGAAGAAGGCAGAATTACCCCCGATACAATTATCGTGGAGCCTACAAGCGGTAACCAGGGCATAGGTCTTGCACTGGTCGGTGCGGTGAGAGGGTATAAAACCGTTATCATCATGCCCGACTCGGTAAGCGAGGAAAGGCGAAAGCTTGTTGAGCATTACGGTGCAGAGGTAATTTTAATTCACGATGCGGGCAATATTGGTGACTGTATTGAAGAATGCTTACAGACAGCACTCAGAATGCAGAGAGAAAATTCTAACGTGTTCGTGCCTCAGCAGTTTGAAAACCCTGCAAACCCTGAAATCCAGCGCAGTGTTACTGCACAGGAAATCCTCAGTCAGGTAAACGGACCTATCCACGGCTTTTGCTCAGGTATCGGTACAGGCGGTACAATAACAGGTATCGGCGAAGCTTTGAAGAAGGAAAACCCTGATATGGAAATATGGGCGGTTGAGCCTGAGCATGCGGCGATTTTATCGGGCGGGTCTATTGGCACTCATATCCAGATGGGTATAGGCGACGGACTCATCCCCGAAATTTTGAATACTGAAATTTATAATGATATCTGCATTATAAAGGACGAAGAGGCTATCCGTATTGCCAAGGAGCTGGCATCAAAGGAAGGTATCATGTGCGGTATATCCTCGGGTACAAATGTTGCTGCGGCAATTAAAATGGCTAAAAAGCTGGGAAAGGGGAAAACTGTTGTAACAGTGCTTCCCGATACGGCAGAGAGGTATTTCTCTACACCTTTGTTTGAATAACACCCTTTTGTGAGTGTATTTGATAAATATTACATCAGGAGGAAACGATTTATGGATTGGAATAGTAATGTAAGACCCGAAACAATGGAAAGAATTACAACAAAGGCTCAGGCAGAAGCTTATATTGACGAGCTTGTTGAGTTTACACGTAAGCAGGTAGGCGACAAGAAGGTGCTTCTGGCACTTTCCGGCGGTGTTGACTCTTCGGTAGTTGCAGCACTTCTCATCAGGGCTATCGGCAAGCAGCTTGTATGTGTACACGTTAACCACGGCCTTATGCGTAAGGGCGAAAGCGAAAATGTTATCGAGGTCTTCAAAAATCAGCTTGATGCAAATCTCATTTACATTGATGCAACTGACCGTTTCCTCGATAAGCTCAAGGATGTGGCAGAGCCTGAAAGAAAGAGAAAGATTATCGGCGGCGAATTTATTGAAGTGTTTAACGAAGAGGCTTTGAAGCTTGAAGGTATAAAGTTCCTTGCTCAGGGCACAATCTACCCCGACATTTTAGAGTCTGACGGCGTTAAGGCTCACCACAATGTTGGCGGTCTTCCCGAAGAAATGGACCTTCAGCTTGTTGAACCCGTAAAGCTTCTTTATAAGGATGAAGTAAGACTTGTGGGCAGTGCACTTGGTCTTCCCGACGAGATGGTTTACCGTCAGCCCTTCCCCGGCCCCGGTCTGGGTGTAAGATGTCTTGGCGCTATTACACGTGACAGACTTCATGCACTCAGAGAAGCTGACGCAATCTTACGTGAAGAATTTGATAAGAACGGCTTGGCGGGCAAGGTATGGCAGTACTTTATTGCTGTGCCCGACGTTAAGAGCGTAGGTGTTAAGGACAGTAAGCGTTATGAAGGCTGGCCCGCAATTATCCGTGCTGTCAATACAAAGGATGCTATGACAGCTACTATTGAAGAAATACCCTATCCGATTCTTCACCATATTACAGACAGAATCACACATGAGGTTGATGGTATCAACAGAGTGCTTTTAGACCTCACTCCCAAGCCTATCGGAACGATAGAGTGGGAGTAATTTCACAAAATATATAAAGTGGCTTGAAACACAGTGTTTAAGCCACTTTTAGCGTTATCAAAGACCGTTTTAAAATTGATTTTGACAACACTTTGACAACACTTTTTTCTTGCGACCTGATTTTTACAAAGATAATCTTG
>JAFYPR010000118.1 GCA_017547445.1 Clostridia bacterium | reverse complement strand
TAATAGTCTCCGTTGTCCTTGGTGATTGTCCCTTCCTCGGACTCGCTCACCACAATGATTGTAGCTTCATTTCTGCCCTTGAAGTTATAGCTTGTTGTCATTTGCAGATAATCATCCGTGCCGTCAAACTGAAGATATTTTCTGCCTGATATATCTTCAATAAGCTTCGGCTGCTTACCTTGAGTGCTCTGCAGTGCACTGCCGCCCGAAGGGGCAAGGTTTTCCCATTTGGAAAGGTTGTCATCCTCGTCGGTAACAGTACCTTCATCTGCTTTAAAATGCATGGCAAGCTCATCATCGCTGATTTCAATATCTAAAACCCTTACATTGCAATAAAGCTCTTTTCCGCAGGTCTCTGCAGTAATAACCGCTTCGCCCGCACCCGTAGCCGTTATAGTGCCGTTTTCAACCCTTGCAACAGCCTCGTCGCTTGTCGTCCAGCAAACCTCCACCCCTTCGGGCACACCTGTCGCCTTCAAATTTACGCTCGTTACATCAGAAAGGTTTAATACTGCATTTTCTCTGCTTATTGTAAGCACTAAATCCTTAACTGTTACAGTACAGGAAACCTCAGTTTCTCCGATTTTTGCACTTATTTGGCTTGTGCCACCCGAAAGTGCCGTTACAACACCCTCTTCAACCCCTGCAACAGCTTCATTTGAAGAAGACCACAAAACCTTGTCTCCTTCTTTAAGATTTATAACACTGAGAATTGCCCTGTCACCAATTTCCATATTAAGAGAATATTCACTTAAATCATACTGCGGAGCATACTCTTCAAGCTCATTCATAAGTAAAGCCGTACTGTTATCAATATCAGCCTGAGTTGCTTCATAACAGGTGGCTGCAGCATGAGCCTTTTCGATAGCACTCTTTAATCCGCCTGATTTATTTTCTATAGCCTCAGCCTCGCCTATTTTATTCCATAAACGATGCTTTTTAACCTTTGGCAACAATCCTGCTTCGGCTGCAGTAAAGCTTTCGTTCCATTCCTTAACCCATTCCTCACCGAAGTTTTCATCGTAGAGAAGGCTTGAGCCCTTGTCAATTTTGCCTGTTTCAAGGTCTAATCCCAAATCGTCCGTGCTGTCGGCTCTGTGGCGCTTTATATCAAAGGTGTCAGGGTCTGTAACGGCAGAGATGTCGTTATTATAAAATCCGCCTAAATTCCAGAGGTCTCCGGAATCAACGGTAATATTTCTCACAATGGTTACATCGGCGATTGTCATGACATTGTTACGGTCTGTCCACACCCTTGCGCTTGCATCGCCCTCTGCGGGAAAATATTTTTTGGATAAATCAAAGGCATATTTTTCTTTTTTGCTGAATTCGGGAAGGTTATTATAAAGCTCATTATAATGCTTTATATACTTATCAATGTTTTCCTGAGTGTTCCAGTAGCCTTTGGTGTACTCATTATCCTCATCGCCTGATGCAATTGCTTCCTCCCGGGTTCTCATAATATCGAAAAATCTGTATTTCAGGGGTTTTTCATTTACAATAGGCCTTGCCCATTTTGCATCGCCTTCAGTTCTGAATCTGAAGTAGGGGCCTGTTGTTTCAACAACAATATTATCAGTCACATACATAAGATAACCTGTATTGGAATAAAACGCATTGCCGCCAACCTGATGGAAAAGGTTGTGATGTATCATTACTCCGGCAGTATTATCGTCCATATAGATACCAAAGTTGAAGTTTGTGGAATTTTCCCAATGCACATTATCTATATAGTTGTAGCAGATTTCATTGCCCATCCACATCCAGTTACGACCAATGTAAATAGGTGTCTGGTCATTTGAATTATAGGCTGAATTTACAAATCTGTTGTGAGTGACGAGCATATCATTGCCCATAATCTGAAGCATCATATGCGGCGCATCATGAAGGTAATTATTCCTTGCCGTATGCCCTACGCCCTCAAGATATATACCGGGAGTATATGTTGCAAGACGGGAGAAGTTATAAATTTCGCAGTTTTCAACTATGTTGTCGCCTCTCTCCAGGCTCTTACAGTCACCACCTGAAACATAAACACCGCCGTGTCCCATATCATGAATTGAACAGTTTGTCACAAGATTATCGTGACCTCCGCCCCATGTTTCATAAGAAGGGTCGCAGGTAATGGCATCGTTATTTGCTCCGATTCTTATCGCATCCATCAGAATATTATAAAACTCGCAGTCCGAAACAACACAATCCTCACAGTCTGTCATCTGAATACCGCTGTTTGTTGTGCCCGTGAAAATAATATTATTAAGCCTTACACCCTTTGCCCCATTCATATATACAAGATTTTTGTCAAGGGCAGTAATTTTAATACTTTTTCCGTCTATTTCTCCGTCCTCGGGGTAGTAATACAAAACGTTATTCCCCCCAAAACGGTCGATATAATATTCACCGGGGGTATCAAGCTCGCAAAGAAGGTTTATTGCCTGCACCTTAAAGCCGTTCATAACACCGTAAAGAGACGGATATTTAAAGTATATCTTATATGTGCCCGAATCGTTTTTCACAGAGTACATCTTAAGATTGTCATCGCTGTAATCATTGCCTACTCTGCCTCTTATCCAGCCGTCTGTTTCATACAGGGTGTTGTCAGAATTTACATTTATCTCAGGCTGCAGACCGCTTACCGCACTGTAGGTTTCATTTCCGTAAGGCGCCGCCCACTTTTTTGCTCTGTCGGGAAGAGCTTTTATCGACAAAATGGGACCATCCATACCAAGCATCTCTTCATAGGTTTTCGGCTCATCGGTTTTGTCGAAAAAGTAATTTCTCACATTTGTTCCGCCAGATACCTTGCCCATTTCCGCATTTGTAAGAAAAATGTTGTCTTCATTGGGGTATCTTGCAAGAGTCTGCATTTTTTCGTCAACAACCAGCTCGGGAGCAAGAGGCAGCTTTTTCCAGTTAAAGCCGTTTTTATAAATCTCGCCCACGCTCATTCCCTCACTGCCCATGTCGTAAACGTAAATTTTATCCTTCACTCCGCTCTGCAGTCTTGCCTTTGAGGAAAACTGCCCGCCTTCTGCCTCGCTGAGCTTCTTGAATTTTGCGTTTTCAAGCTCTGCAGACCCTGTAATTTCAACTCTTTCATCAGCATATGCCGAAAGAGTTATGTACGAGTCAGCCTCTGTTATTTCAATGCTCTCCGTTACATTATAAGTGCCTTCTCTTAAATAAATGATACCGCGGTTTTCCTCGGAAAGCTCCTTTTCCCTGAGGTACTCCTGCGCTTCATAAATCGCTCTGAAGGGGTCAGATTTTGAGCCTGTCGCACCGCTTTTTCCCTCCTGTGATACATAAACAATATTTTCAGTCAAAACGGAGCTTACGTTCATTTCCTTCTCCTCTCCAAGGGCTGATATACCCCCAAATGTTCCCGTTGCCATAACACAGGCTAAAAATGCCGAAATAAATCTCTTTTTCATTTTTCCGTTTCCTTTCTTAATCTCTTTCCGCTTCTGCACGATAATAGGAGGAATAGCTGTTAAACCCCGCCTTCAATGCCGCCGAGGTCTTGCTTTCGCCCATTTTTATCAATTCCCTTGCATACATTACCCTTTTGTATCTTACATAGCTTTGCACCGTATGCCCTGTTGCCTCTTTAAAGCTGCGACACAAATGATGCTTTGATATAAAAAATCTTTTACTTAATTCATCAAGAGTTATGTCATTTGTGAAATTTTCTTTTATAAAGCTTATAACAGGCTTTAACCTTTTATTTTCAAATTCAGCCTCCTTGAAGGTATCAATGGTATTGAGCAGATATAAAACCTCAACAAGAGCCGCATCTATAACAGGCGTTTCATAAACGGTAAAATCCTCCGAATACTTTCTCAGCCTTTCAATGGCATCGTGCAACCCGCTTTTTCTTACATCCTCACCTTTTATTTTGTTGCCGTACCTTCTGCTGTCTTTCAGGAAAACCTCCTGATATTCTTCGCAATTCTTATCAATAAAAAAACGGGGTGAAATATTTAAAACTGTCCTGTCAAAGAGGGTGTCACTGTTATGCTGCACATGATGCATTTCACCCTTTCTCAATACAATTATATCATCGGGGTTTAAAGAATAAATCTTCTCTTCCACAACATGCTTTGTATCCCCATGATGAAATATCAGTATTTCATAGCTGTCATGGGAGTGTAATTCAAAATCCTCATTATTACAATGCTCATTTATACTGTGATGATATGTATACCATTTTCCCATACTTATCCCCCCTGTGTTTTATTATACCGCAATTTTTAATAGCTTTCCACTCATTTATTGCTATATTCATTGCTATAATTGCTATTTTCTTAAAAACAAAAAACTCCGCCGTGGCGGAGCTTTTTTGTTCTGTGTGGGTTGCAGTTTACTTTGATCAGGTAATTGCAACATTTTTATAAGGTACGGGGACACGCCTGTTTCGCTAAAATCATTAACATTCATTGCTAATTACTCATTGCTCATTACTCATTATTCAAAGCCTCAGAAAGGCTTTGAAGTGCTTCCTCTGCAATTGCAAGGTATCTTTCCTTTTTGTTTTTAATTCTGCCCACATGGTGCTCAATAATGCCGAAATTTGCATTCATAGGCTGAAATCTGCCCTTTACTGCACCAACGGTGATATAATTTGAGAGGGCGCCCGTCACGGTGGATGTGGGAAGGATAATTCCTTCCTCGCCTTTTATTGCCCGTGCCGCATTAACGCCTGCCATAAGGCCCGAAACCGCCGACTCAACATAACCCTCAACGCCTGTTATCTGCCCTGCAAAATAAACCTTGGGGTAATTTATCATACCGAAGGTTGCCTTTAAAACCTCGGGCGAATTTATATAAGTATTGCGGTGCATAACACCCAGTCTTAAAAAGTTTGCATTCTCTAAGCCCGGTATCATGGAGAAAACTCTCTTCTGCTCACCGAACTTTAAATTTGTCTGAAAGCCAACCATGTTGAACATTGTACCCTCGGTGTTGTCCTGTCTTAACTGCACAACCGCATAAGGCTCTCTTCCTGTTTTGGGGTCAGGAAGTCCTTTAGGCTTCAGGGGTCCGAAGCGAAGAGTGTCCACACCACGAGATGCCATAATTTCAACAGGCATACACCCCTCAAACACATTAGGCTTATCTATATCCTCGTGAATTGGCGCCCTTTCAGCACTTGTAAGAGCCTCGTAAAAGGCAAGATATTCTTCCTTATCCATGGGGCAGTTTATATAATCCGCCGTGCCCTTACCATATCTCGCACTCTTGTATACCTTCTCAAAATCTATGCTCTCTGTTTCAATAACAGGTGCCGCCGCATCGTAAAAGGACAGATATTCTGCCCCCGTAAGGCTTGCAATGGCATCGCAGATTTTGCCATGGCTCAAGGGTCCTGTTGCAACAATGGTGTACTCATCCGGGTTTATGTCCTCCACAAGAGAAGATATAACCTCAATATTTTCATGATTTCGCACAGCTTCCGTAACCATGCGGGCAAAGCGGTCTCTGTCAACGGCTAAAGCACCGCCTGCAGGCACCTGTGTTTTGTCAGCACAGGCTATTACAATCGAACCCATACGGCGCATTTCTTCCTTTAAAAGTCCGCAGGCATTATCCAGTCCTGCCCCTTTTAAGGAGTTTGAGCACACAAGCTCACATAAATCAGGGCTTGTATGAGCAGGTGAAAATACAGAAGGCTTCATATCATAAAGCTTTACCTTAATTCCTCGCTGTGCCGCCTGCCATGCCGCTTCACAGCCGGCAAGACCTCCGCCTATAATCTTTAACCCTTCCATATTTTCCACCTCCTTTACTCGTCCTGTGACTTTTTCCTGTTATTTGACCTGCATTCTATATTCGAGCAGGCTGTAATACTGCCCTTTTTGAAAAACTTCTTGACCATAATGCTTCCGCAGATGGGACAGGGCATCTTTATAGGCTGATCCCAAAGCACAAAGTCGCAATTGGGTGCATTTTCACAGCTGAAGAACTTCTTCCCCTTCTTGCTCTTTCTTTCCACAATTCTTCCGCCGCAATTGGGGCATACAACACCTGTATCCTTGATAATGGGCTTTGTGTTTCTGCATTCGGGGAACCCGGGGCAAGCAAGGAACTTACCGAACTTACTTACCTTTATAACCATTCTTCTTCCGCACTTATCGCAAATCTCGTCAGAAATCTCATCTGCGATAGTAACCTTATCAATGTTCTTTTCTGCATCCTCAAGGGTCTTCTTGAAAGGTGTATAGAATTCATTGAGAAGGTCAACCCAGTCTCTTGCTCCTTCTTCCACCTTATCAAGCTCAGATTCCATCTCTGCAGTAAACTCTGCATCAACAATATTTTCAAAGTTTGACTGCATAATATCATTTACAATGCAACCAAGCTCTGTAGGCTTGAGCATTTTCTTTTCTCTTGCAACATAGCCTCTGCCTGTAATTGTAGTGATTGTGGGTGTATAGGTACTGGGTCTTCCGATACCTGCATCCTTCATTTTTTCAATCAGGCTTGCTTCCGTAAATCTTGCGGGCGGCTCTGTAAAATGCTGGTCGGGAGTAATCTCGGACAAAAGAAGCTTCTGCCCCTCTTCAAGCTTTAATAGCTTTTTGGAGTCCTTTTCAACCTGAGTATCACTGCCTTCAATATATACTGCACGGTAACCGGGGAACTTAATAGCATTTCCCGATGCCTTGAAGGTAACACCGCCTGCATTTATATCTGCCGAAACAGCATCATAAACTGCACTCTTCATCTGGCACGCCACAAATCTTTCCCATATAAGCTTATAGAGCTTATACTGATCGCCCGTTACACTCTTTTGTATCATTTCGGGGGTAATGGTGCAATCTGTAGGACGGATAGCTTCGTGAGCGTCCTGTGCATCCTTGCCTGTCTTATAGTAATTTGGTTTAGAGGGCAGATAATCCTTGCCGTATTTTTCATCTATAAAGCTTCTAACTGCGTCCAATGCTTCATTTGATATACGCATAGAGTCAGTTCTCATGTATGTGATAAGACCCATAGGACCCCTGCCGGGTACTGTAACACCTTCATACAAGGTCTGTGCCGCACTCATTGTCCTCTGGGATGTAAAGCCTATCTTACGGCTTGCATCCTGCAGAAGTGTGCTTGTGGTAAAGGGAGGCATGGGATGCTTTTTCTTTTCGGAATATACCGCCTTTGTAACAGTGTATTCCGCATCCTTTATAATTTCAAGGATTTCGTCCGCATCCTTACCGCTTGATATTTCCTTCTTCTTACCGCCTAATCCGTAATAACGGGCATCAAAGGGATGCTTGCCCTTTTCATCCGTAAGAAGAGCGGTAATTGTCCAGTATTCACGGGGGATAAAGTTTTCAATTTCCTTCTCCCTGTCCACAATCATTTTTGTAACTGCGCTCTGCACTCTGCCGGCACTAAGACCTCTTTTAACCTTCTTCCAGAGGATAGGACTTATCTTATAACCCACAATTCTGTCAAGAACTCTTCTTGCCTGCTGTGAATTTACAAGGTCAATGTCAATGCATCTGGGGTTTTTCAATGATGCCACAACAGCATTCTTTGTTACCTCGTTAAAGGTAATACGGCATTTTGATTTTTCATCAAGCTCCAAAAGCTTTAAAAGATGCCAGCTTATGGCTTCACCCTCACGGTCAGGGTCGGCTGCCAGATAAATTTTATCGGCGTTCTTTGCCGCCTTTTTCATTTTTGCAATAAGGTCACCCTTACCGCGGATAGTAATATACTTAGGCTCAAAGTTATCTTCCGTATCAACACCCAAAGTACTTTTTGGCAAATCTCTTACATGTCCGATTGATGCCATAACAGTATAATTCTTTCCCAGATATTTATTTATGCTTTTCGCCTTTGCAGGCGACTCAACTATAACAAGACTTTTAGTCATTTCTCTTTCCCCTCTGTTTAGTCATTCAATTTATATTTATTTCTGAAAGCAAGCTTTATTATGCCCTTAATTTCCATAATTGTCAAGACCGAAGTTAATTTTCCCGCTTCCATCAATGTAAATTCCTGAATTTCCTCATAGGTTTCTTTCCCCGATTTTAAGGCATTTAAAATAGCCTGTTCAAAGGGTGAAAGATGATTATTTTTTTCGCCGTCTTCATTTTTCGGGGCTGCTTTTTCTGTAATTTTTATATTCTCAACCGGTTCTTCTTCCTCTTCTCCGAAGCTTTTTGCCTTTTGGAAGGCTTGAGGAATTCTGTCCATCATTTCGTATAAAATATCGCTTCCCGAAAGGGCAAACATCGCTCCGTCACGCAAAAGAGCGTTTGTCCCCGCACTATTCGGACTGTCAATATTTCCCGGTACCGCAAATACGCTCTTCCCCTGCTCATTGGCGTGGGATGCAGATATCAGCGCACCGCTTCTCTCTGCCGCCTCAACAATGGTAACAGTATCGCTGAGCGCAGTCATAATACGATTTCTTACAGGGAAATTCTGACCCAAAGGACCCATACCAAGAGGGAACTCCGAAATAATCAGTCCGCCCACTTCGCTTACCTTCTTAAACAAATCCGCATTTTCAGGAGGGTAATCCTTATCTATACCCGTACCGATAACAACAATAATTTTTGTTGATACACGCATTGCACCGCGTATTGCCGCAGTATCAATACCACGGGCACCGCCCGATACTATGCACACATTGTTATCGGCCAGCTCATGGGCAAAATTAGCCGCCACATTCATGCCGTAGGATGTGGCTTCCCTGCTTCCGACAATAGCCGCCTTAACAGGGTAAGAGAGAAGCTTTCTGTTCCCTCTTAAAAATAAATATGGCGGAGGATATGCAATATTCCTCAATTCTTCGGGATAATCCTTGTCCATGTATGTAATAAACCCATACCCTGCCTTAAGCGCCTTTTCAATTTCCTCGCCAACTGCCATTGCCTCAGACGAGGTATAATCAACCGATTTAATTTTCTTTTCATATTCTTCACTGAGAGCGCGCATTTTTCTGTTTTGTCTGTTTTTCTGCGCAAGCAAAACCCAGGCTATAGCTCTTTCCATCTATCTCAGTCCTTTTTGTAGGTTTTATTCTGTCTCACAAATTCATACATCATAACAGATGCTGCAGTTGAAGCATTCAGGCTTTCCGCTCCGCCCAGCATGGGGATTGTAACCTTAACGTCGCATCTTTTTACTGTATCGGGCGTTAATCCGTTGCCCTCATTTCCTATAAAAACGGCACAACTGCCCAAAAGGTCCGCATCAAACAAATGACAGGATTTATCGCTCAGCGCGCCTGCTACAGACTTAATGGAATTACTCTTTAAAAACCCGAATACCGAGTCAATATTCTTGTTTCTTATGACCTTAACGGAAAAAAGACTGCTCATAACGCTTCTTGTAACCTTAGGGTTGTAAAGGTCTACACAGCCCTTTGTCAGAATAACAGCCTTTGCGCCCGCCGCATCGGCAGTACGTATAATAGTGCCTGCATTACCGGGGTCCTGCAGATTTTCACACACCACAATAAGACTGTTTTCATCTAATAAAATGTCAGAAAAATTAACTTCCTCCATCCTGCAGATTGCCATAACTCCCTGAGGAGTTACCGTATCAGAAACATAATCAAAAATCCTCGGTGCCAAAGTATACATCTTATATCCCCTGAAAACTGACAAATCATAACTGCAACGGTCACTTACAAGGATAAATTCAATCTTTGCGCCCTTTTTAGCGGCATCGTGTACATTTCTGTAGCCTTCTATTATAAACATGCCCTCCTTGTCTCTTCCCTGCTTTGCAGAAAGAGACTTGGCAAGCTTTACGTATTTATTATCTCTGCTTGTAATTAAACCTTCCATAAATATTCCTCCGACCCCTTCGGGGTAGTTGAATTCAGATGCACAATGAATCAAACTCATCGGGCTGCAATGCTTTGCTGTCCGACATTGCCCGACGCTGTATGCTATACTGCGAGGGTGAGTTTGGTTTATAGCTCAAAGGCATACAATACGAAAGAAATCCGCAATGAATTGCGGATTTCTACATATTCATTATTTTTTAAATATCGCCTTTGAGCGGTGTGCGCTAAAGGCAACAGCCCGAAATTACAGAGCAGCCTTAGCTGTCTCTACAAGCTTTGTGAAAGCAGCTGCATCGTTGATAGCGATTTCGGAAAGCATCTTTCTGTTGATATCAACATTAGCCTTCTTTAAGCCGTTCATGAATCTGGAATAGTTGATTCCGTTCATCTTGCAAGCTGCGCTGATTCTTGTAATCCAAAGTCTTCTGAAGTCTCTCTTCTTAAGCTTTCTACCTACATAAGCATAGCTCATGGACTTCATAACAGCCTGGTTCGCTGTTCTGTAAAGCTTGCTCTTACCGCCACGGTAACCCTTAGCGAGCTTCAAAATCTTTTTATGATGTTTTCTGGTGTTAAGTGCACCTTTTACTCTAGCCATTAGTAAATCCTCCTATCAATTATTTGTAAGGTATAAGCTTCTTGATAACTTTTGCGTTGGGAACAGAAGCGTAGCTTACCTTTCTGAGTCTTCTCTTTCTCTTAGTGTCCTTCTTATTAAGGATGTGGCTCTTAAAAGCCTTAGCTCTCTTTACCTTGCCGCTCTTTGTAAGACTGAAGCGCTTAGCAGCAGCTCTGTGTGTCTTTATTTTAGGCATAATACCTCTCCTCTCATAATCTTTGTAAATTTATTATTCACGCCTTAAGCGTAAAAACCTTATTTTTTGGGCGATAAGAACATCGCCATGTTTCTGCCTTCAAGCTTGGGTTGTTTGTCGACAATACCAACCTCAGCTGCACCTTCGGCAAATTTGTTAAGTAATTCTTCACCTACGGCACTGTGGTGAACTTCTCTTCCGCGGAAACGAACTGTTACCTTAACCTTGTCGCCGCCCTTCAAGAACTTAACAGCATTTCTTAATTTTGTTTCAAAATCGTGTGTATCAATGGAAGGGGAAAGTCTTACTTCCTTTGTATCTACAACCTTCTGGTTCTTACGGTTTTCCTTTTCTCTCTTAGCTTCTTCAAACTTGAACTTACCGTAGTCCATAATCTTGCAGGTAGGTGGAGTCGCCTTAGGAGCGATAAGCGCAAGGTCCAGGTTTTCCTTTGCAGCAACTTCCAAAGCATCCTTAATGGACATAATACCCATCTGAGCGCCATCCTTGCCTATAACTCTGACTTCCTTTTCACGAATTTCCTCGTTTATCAACAATTCCTTACTGATAAGAAACACCTCCGAAAAATTTTAAAACAAAAAATACGATGAAAACAATTTTTCACCGCACTCAAATAAATCACCGGTACTTTTCCGGTCACATTATTAACCCCGTACGCCATATTGCTCGAGGTGAGAAGCGGTTACTTCTGCTTTATTCCCTGATATATTACCACACCTCTGTCTCCGTGTCAATACCCTTTTTAAAAAAATTTTTTCTTGCATTTCCATCTTTCCTATTATATAATACGTATAATTCGGACTTTTATATTGAAAGGACTTGGTTTAATGAACAAGGATTTATTATCAATACTTGAAAAAAACAGCCGTATAACACCTTCTGAAATTGCAGTTATGCTCGGCACAACAGAAGAAGCGGTAAAGGAAGAGATTAAAGAGCTTGAAGATAATAAAATTATCCTCGGCTACCGCACTCTCATCAATTGGGAGCATGTTGATAAAGATACGATCAAAGCTTTTATCGAGCTTAAGATAACACCTCAGGCGGCAAAGGGCTTTGACCGGGTTGCCGAAAAGATTTATAAATACCCCCAGGTTAAGAGTCTCACCTTAATGAGCGGTGCCTATGACCTTTTACTTGAGGTTGAAGGCGAAACACTCCGTGACGTGGCAATGTTTGTGTCCGAAAAGCTTTCACAGATGGACTCTGTAACAGCCACAACAACACATTTCGTTCTTAAGACATATAAGAAGGAAAACGTTATTTTCGCTAATCCCGAGGTTGATCCCAGAGAGGTTATTACATTATGATAAATTACGACAATATCCTGTCAAAATCTGCTTCAGGTATTCCTCCTTCGGGTATCAGAAAGTTTTTTGACATTGTTTCAGAAATGAAGGACGCTATCAGCTTAGGCGTTGGTGAGCCTGACTTCATAACACCCTGGCCCATTCGTGAGGCAGGTATCGCATCGCTTGAAAATGGCAAAACCCATTACACCTCAAACGCAGGTATGATGGAATTGAGAGAAGAAATTTCCCGTTATGTTAACCGTAAGTACAACCTTAACTATAATCCCCAAAGTGAGATTATAGTTACAGTAGGCGGCAGTGAAGCTATTGATATCACACTCCGTGCACTTATCAATCCCGGGGACGAGGTTTTAATCCCCGAGCCCAGCTTTGTATGCTACAAGCCCTGTACAACGCTTGCAGGGGGCATCCCCGTGCCTATTGTAACAGAAGAAAAGGATAACTTCCGTTTAACAAAGGAAAAATTACTCGAAAAAATCACGGACAAGACAAAGGTTTTAATTCTCCCCTTCCCCAACAATCCCACAGGCGCTATTATGGAAAAGGAAGATTTAGAAGAAATCGCATCTGTTCTCCGTGATACAAACATTATCGTTTTATCCGACGAAATTTATTCCGAGCTTACATATAACAAAAAGAAGCACGTTTCCTTTGCTTCAATTGACGGCATGTGGGAAAGAACGGTAACAATCAACGGCTTCAGTAAGGCATTTGCCATGACAGGCTGGAGATTAGGCTACGCCGCTGCTCCCGAGCCATTGTGCAAGGTAATGTACAAAATACATCAGTATGCAATCATGTGCGCTCCTACAACAAGTCAGATGGCGGCTGTTCAGGCACTCAGAAATTGCGATAAGGATGTTGAAAATATGTGCAGGGAATATGACCAGAGAAGACGCATCCTTGTTGACGGCTTCAGAAAGATGGGTCTCAGCTGCTTTGAGCCCGAAGGCGCATTTTATGTATTCCCCAATATATCTTCCCTCGGCTATTCAAGTGAAGAATTTGCGCAAAAGCTTTTAGAAGAAGAAAAGGTTGCAGTTGTTCCGGGCACCGCATTCGGTGAATGCGGTGAAGGCTTCGTCCGTTGCAGCTACGCCTATTCAATCGAAAGCATCCGTGAAGCGTTAAAGCGTATAGCCAAATTCGTAGAACGACATAAAAAAAGATGAGAAAAAGTCATTTTCTGCACAATAGCGAAGGGTTTGGGAAAGAAGGTTTCCCAAAATAAAATCGGAGGGGTTAATCGCATTCACCCCTCCGAAAGTGGCGATTTTAGGGCTCCCATAGGGAGTCTTGCACGAGAAATCGT
>JAFYPR010000117.1 GCA_017547445.1 Clostridia bacterium | reverse complement strand
GCAACGTGGCTATTGTAAATACCGCCATTTGAGGGCGTGTAGTTCGGTGTTTTATTGTCATCGCTTACCCTCATCCAGCTATTGATAGCCGAGCCGCCCCAGGATGTTACCATAAGACCGATAGGCACATTGGGTTCTTCCTTCAGCCTCTGCTCTGCAAAGAACATACCGATATATGAAAGATCGCCCTTATTATCCTCATTTAATGCTCTCCAGCCGTTGTAATACGTAAAGGGCACATCAAAGGTTTCAACGTTTGATGACTGCTTTGCCAATGTAAAATGCTTTATTCTGTCATCAACATACATCTGGGGAATATTGCTTGTTGTAACACCGTCACCCATTTCAACGCTTATCTGAATAACGTAGTTCTGCTCCATATTACTCTGCCCTGCTAAAAAGAACACGTCGCCTACAAATACCTTATCAATAACAACTTCTCTTTCATCCGTTGAAACTGTCAGCTTGTAGGGCTTGAGCGATGCGCTAAGAGGCTCAAGTGTTGCCATAAACTCTCCGTTTGTTACCTTAACTGTTTTTGTGGATGTAACTATGCCGTCAGTAAGGGTTACAACAACCTCGTCACTATTTGTTCTGCCGAAAATTTTGTGAGGCTCATCACGTTGGATAACCATATCGTCCGTAAAGAAATTAGGCAGCTTTAAAAATTCCATCTCTCCTGCAGTTTCGGTAACTGTGACGTTTTCAATATAGAAATGTCCTGCCTCTACCTGATAGCCCGGCGTTGCGGTAATAACTGCAAGATCTGTTGCTTCTGTACGGAAGCTGAAGCAATTTGCAACAGTGTATGTATTATTGCCGTCATTTACAAAAATGTCAAACACCTGATTTTTTACATCGGCATCTATTGTCACGTGATATGTTTTCCCAGCTTCATATATTGCTTCTTCTGTTGCTTCAAAATTTGCGCCGTTTACAGAGTCGAAAACTCCGCTGTTTGTCAGCCTGAAGCATATTGCATAGCCGTTATAGTAAGCGGGATTTCCATAGCTTGAACCAATGCCGATAAAGCCGTCTGTTATCTGACTTGCAGTCACATCAAACTCAATTGTTGCTCTGCCTGTAACCTTTGTTATAGCAGTGTTTACAAATCCCGACACAGAGTCAATTTTATTTCCCGCCGCAGCGACAGGAATAAACCCTGCCACCATACTTAATACTAAAACTATTGCAAAAATCTTATTAAAAATATTAATCATCTTATTTTCCCTCATTCCATACTTTCCAATTATTCCGCAATAACCTTAACCTCCAAAAGCGTTGCCGCATAATCATTTGTACTTCTGGGGTTAGCTTTTTCAACGGTGAGTCTCACATAACGTGCTTTTCCTGTAATATTATTTACAGTAAATCCGTAGTCAGTATAGCCACTTGTTTTGTCACAAAGCGTTATGTAATCCGACCCGTCTATACTTCCTTCAATCTTATAGTTATAATAAGCCTCTGCACCGTTATGTATTTTCCAGGAAATCTGCATTTGTGTCAGATTGTAGGTCTGACCCAAATCAACCTCCCATACATAGGGCCACTCATCAACAGACCACTCGGAAAGGTATTTACCGTCGTTTGCGTTACTTCTTATATCCCAGTTGTAGCCTCTTAAGTTAGGCATGCTCTGGGATATAATTCTACCTCTTTGCGCAGGTATAAGCCTGTTTTCATCCCAGTTATACTGCAGCTCTTCAAAATAGTCATAGAATGCATAGCCGTCAGATATTGTAATAGGCATACGGATTGACACGTTTTTCCTCACGGTTGCATCCTTCCAGTTACTCATCCAGCGATAGGAATTCATAATGAAATTATCTACTCCTGTTTTAAGACTGAAAGTATAACCTGACTGGGAAGAGAAGGTTGTCGTATTGCCCGCTCTTCTTAATTCGCTCCATGGGCCCGACATGCTCGTTGCACTGTTGTACATGCCCGGGGTGGGATACCAGCCCGCACAGCCTGATGTAAAGAGATAATACATTCCGTCAACCTTAATAACGCTTGGCAATTCTCTCCATTTGCCCTGATTTATAAGAGCAACTCTTTTGTCAATTCCCGACCAGTCATCCTTAAGGCGGTAAATTGCCAGATCTGCATTGCCGTGGGTTGCACCAATGATATAACCTGTTCCGTCATCGTCAACATATGTACTTAAATCTCTTACATCATCTCCACCGGGCCTTAGCGCTCCGTGGAACACCATCTTGTCATCACCGGGGGTATATGTTGCAAGGAATATTCTTGCAAAGCTGTAACCACCGCTGCCCTTTTCCGCATGGGCAATAAATCCGAAGTTATTTGCCTTGGGGTTGTATCTGATATTTACGCTTTCAAACCTGATATCTTCAATTTCGCTACAGGTTTCGTGAGCGAGAATATCGTCAATGGTGAGAACTGTCTTACTGCTTGAATAATTACTTCCGTCTGTGGAGGTTTTTATTGTCATATAGCCAAAGCCGCTTCCGCCATCTGTTCTTTTGTTCTGGCTGATTTTGTAATAAACACCGTCCTTGTCTCTCAGTCCGCTGCTGGGGGTGGAAAATCCCGATTCAGAAAGATTTCCGCTGACCTTTACACTTGGTTTTTCATATGGTTCAAAGCTCTTCGTCTGTGCCCATTCCAAAACAGTTGTGCTATTCATCGCATATACGCGATAGCAGTATTCATGCCCCATCTCAAGGCTATAATCGTCAACTATTATACCTTCAACAGAATTTATGAATTCATACTCACCATTGTCAACAGAGCGGAAAATGTCATACATATTTGCACCGCTTACATCATTCCATTGAAGTCTGACATGGTTTACATCACCCTCGCCCTTCATTACAAACGGTGTCACAGTTGCACCCATATTTTTCTTTATGCCGCATACATCCTTGTATTCTGCACGGAATGCATCCTTTGTTGAGGACTGCACAAATATTCCGTCTTTAAGAGCGAGATACAATGATGAATTTTTGTTTTTCAGATAAAAGGAGCCGTCAGAGTTCATTTCTGCCGCAAATATCTGATTACTGTTATAGCTTGCATCATAGATAATCGCATTTTTACCCTCATCCTTACTTGCTCCGGGTATATCTATGGCGCGCTTGCTCTGTTTGTTTATTATGGTATATCCGCCATCTTGCTTCACAAAGCCCCACTCGGCAATATCGCCCGAGGCTGTGCCTGTAGTAAGCTTTGTCTGATTGGCAGTGCCCGAGTTCTGACAGGTAAGTAATTTGCCCGTCTTAACGTGAGTCAGCTCATAATACTTACCGTCTAACATATCAGGCTCTTCAACATCAGGCTCAGTAATTGTAAAGGCGGTTTTCTCCTTCAGGTATTTTCCGTTCTGGTCCTTTAACAAATACCTTCCGTCGCCATTACTTTGCAGTGTGAAAATCTGTCCCTTTGAAAAGTCAAAGGTGCTTCCCGTAATTGACTTTTTAGTTGTTTTGTCAGTTATGATATATCTTCCGTCACCGTTTCTCACAAATCGGTAAACACCATCTATCGAACCACCCTCAACAGAGAAGAACTGAGAATTTTCACCTGTAAAATCACAATCCTTAACAGACCATGTGGCACGAATCATGTCATCCTCTGTTTCTGCCTTTGAATAGAATACTGCAGGCTCTCCCGAAAGCGTTTTATCGTTCTTATACATAAGATACTCTGTTCCGTTTTCATAAGAACGATAAGAAATCATACTTTCATCAGAAAGCCCCGACACCTTGTACCAGGTGGTTTTTGCCCTGTAGGAATCAGTATCCTTATACTTTACAAGATAGATATTTTTGTCAGAGTCTCCGCGCTTTAAGAAATACCCGGGATATGTAACAGATTCAAGTGTTACGCCGGCATTATCCGCAAGTCCGGGATGCTCAATAAACTTCGAATCGTTGTAATAAGCATGATTTAAGCCTGTTGCTATTCTTACTCTCTCCGTGTCTGACAAATCACCCTTGCAGTGGTACAGATAATAATCCTCTCTGCCTTCTTCTACGGGCGAAAGCATGAGCATATCATTATCTGCCCCCATACCCTCTTTGCTTTGTTCATCAAGGTCAAGAATGCGGAAATTGTCAATTTCCATTATTCCGTTATTACCTGCACTTGTATTGAAAATAATTGTATCAACGTCCCTTTCATCCCATGTGCCTTCGCCTTGCGAGTAAGCTGCAGTTGCACAGCTTACACTTTCTCCGTCACTTACTTTTACCTCAAACCGCTTTGCTGTGGGTTTAACAGTAATTTCAAAATCCCACTTGGCATTTTGTTTCATTTTATCACTTGATGCCAGAAATGCTTTTGATGACCCGTTTTTATAATAAATGGAATCATATCTGTCAAACTGCATCAGTGTATTATCGGACTTTGGCGTAAATACCATCTGTAATGCAAGGGGATTTTCCGTATCCTCACCGCCTGTGTTAACTCCACTGCCCAAGCTTATGCCTGCATATTGCTGGCTTCCCAGATCGTTTGGAGCATACAAAGAGAATTTTATTGCATAGTCATTCTCTGGCGGGGTAAAGCTTCTGTAAATAAGCATACCGCCTGCACCGTTTGTGCTGTCGGTTTTTCTGCCCACATTATCATAAACATAAAGCTTTCCGCCCTCATTATCGTCACCTGTAATTTTTGCATAAAGCTTTTTACCCAAGCCGGGCGTGTAGGGGGTCTGATTCACTTCAATAATCGGTCTTATGTACCAATCTGCCACAGCTACATCTGTGCCGAGGCTTTTGTTCAGTATTTCTGTATCATCAAAATCCTCATAAAGTTCAAGCTTTCCCTTGTCGCCATAGTCATAAAATCCGTCAGCTTTCAGCTTGAAATCATCTATGACAATATCGCCCTTTGCGCCTATGCCTGTACTGATTTCTATGGTATTTATATATTTATCCGACCAGCTTTGTGTCAGGTCAAAAACAGAATCGGTCACATTGAAATACTGAAGCCTGCTTGCAGTTGTTACACCATCTGTTACAGTAGTTTTAAGAGTTTTCTTTACAGGGTCAACAGCTATTGAAAACTCAATTTCTCCCACATTGAAAAGCGGAGTGTCGTCAAAGTAATTCTTCCACCAGCCTTCATTAAGCTGTACGGAATGGTACGACATTATCTGCACCTTTTCGTTGTTTTCCTTACCCTGAAATCTAAGCTGAAGAGCACAGGGGTTTTCTCTGTCGTAGGTTGTGTTTACAAGATTATTTGACAGGGTAATACCGCCGTAGGTTACAGAGCCGGTTATATTAAGCCTGAAGGAAATTTCATAAGGCGTATTGGTTTTCGGAAGGCTCCTGTATACCATAACCGCACCTGTTCCTGTTTCGCTTTCCGTACGGTCTGCCTCGTCATGAAGTATAAGTGCTTTGCCGTCCTCGCCTTCGCCTATAGCAGCATAGAGCATGCTTCCTAAATTCGGTGTGTATTCGCCATTTTTTTCGTAAAGCGGAGCAGCGCGCCAGTTACCTTCCTCTTCTCCGAGAGGTGCATCCGACAATTCTTCGTTTAAAGGATATTTTTCAAAATTCTCCTCATAAAGAACTTCAGCCTTTGTTATCACATATCCGTCTGTCAGGGGAACTATCTTACCCTGCTGCCATGCAAAAACCTTGAGCACGTCCCCATTTTCTGCAGATGAAGTATCTGCGGTTATATCAAACTCCAGAGTTTTTCCTGCCAATACGGTATCGTTATGTACAACCTTGTCGAGCACTTCATTCCCCTTGTTGTAGCGCACCATGTAAACGCTTACATCCGCATCTTTATCATTATAGCTTACAGCCTTGACGGAAGCTGTAATTTGTCCGCCAAGGCTCTCTTCGTCAAACTGTACCGAAAAATACACTCTCGTTTTTTCTGCAGCTGCAAATAAAACTGAATTCAACAAGACTGATAATATTAAACTTAACGCCAGATATCTTTTAATTCTTGTTTTCATCACATTCTCCTTTACTTTGCTATAATCTTAACCTCCATAAGCTGCGCCTCATAATCCCTTTCACTTCTGGGCACCGCTTTTTCAACAGTAAGGCGCACAAAACGAGCATTGCCTGTCATGTTGTCAACAGTAAAGCCGTAATCTGTATAGCCCTTTGTGCGGTCAAGAATTGTTGTGTAATTTATTCCATCGTTACTGCCTTCGATCTTATACTGATAGTAGGCTTCTCCGCCATTTATAATTCTCCATGAAATCTGTGCCTGTGTAATGTTATAGCTTTGTCCTAAGTCTACCTCCCATACATAGGGCCACTTGTTTTCAGTTGACCACTGGGACAGATACTTACCGTCATTTGCATTACTTCTTATATCCCAAGCACTGCCTCTTAAATTAGGCATACTCTGGGAAACTATTCTTCCACGCTGTACGGGAATAAGACAATTCTCTTCCCAATTATAAAGAAGCTCTTCAAAGTAATCATAGAATGCAAATCCGTCTGCTACGGTAACGGGTGTACGGAGGGACTGTGTTGTTCTTACAGTTGCATCCTTCCAGTTACCCATCCAGCGGTAGGAGTTCATGTAGAAGTTATCCTCGCCGGTTTTCAAAGAACCAACATAGCCGGACTGGGAAGAGAAGGTTGTTGTATTGCCAGCTCTTCTTAATTCGCTCCAGGGGCCTTCCATGCTTGTAGCACTGTTATACATACCGGGGGTCGGATACCAGCCTGCACAGCCCGAAGTAAAGAGATAATAAATGCCATCAACCTTTAAAACGTTGGGCAATTCTCTCCACTTGCCCTTATTGATAAGAGCAACTCTCTTATCAATACCCGACCAGTCATCCTTAAGGCGGTAAATTGCCAGATCTGCATTACCGTGGGTTGCACCCATAATGTAGGTTGTACCGTCATCATCAATAAATGTGTTAAGGTCTCTTACGTCATCACCACCGGGGCGTACTGCACCGTGGAATACCATTTTTTCGTCACCGGGAGTATATGTAGCAATGGAAATTCTTGCAAAGCCGTAGCCGCCCGATCCCTTTTCCGCATGGGCAATAAAGCCGAAGTTGTTTGCCTTGGGATTATACTTGATGTTTACGCTTTCAAATCTGATATCTTCAATATCCTTGCAGGTTTCATGTGCGAGCATATCCTCAACTGTAAGTACAACCTTAGGTTCAGTATATGTAACACCATCCTCACTTGTGCTCATAACCATAGTGCCGAAGCCCTTGCCGCCGTCTGTTCTGCTCTTCTGGCTGAAGCGATAGTACAAGCCGTCCTTGTCTTGCATTCCACCACCCGGTGTTGACATGCCTGAAGGCTCCAGATTACCCGAAACAAGCATATCGCAAGGAAGCTCATAGGGTGTAAAAGGCTTTGTTTCGGCAGATTCAATCAAACCTGCAGAGCTTAAAGCATAAACTCTGTACTGATATGACTTGCCAAGCTCCAAGTCATAATCATCAACCGTGATACCCTCAAGAGATGTGTGGAACTTATATTCACCACCATCAACGCTTCTGTAAACGTCATACTCTGTTGCACCGCCTATTTCGTTCCACTGAAGCTTCACGTTTGTAACAGCATCCTCTCCCTTTAAAAGGAAGGGTGTTACAGTTGCAGCCATTCTCTTGCCAAGATTGCATACATCCTTATATTCTGCAGTAAATGCATCCTTTTTATTTGCGCTCTGGATAACCGCATTGTCCTTTAATGCAAGATACATTCCCGAATTTTTATTCTTAAGGCAGAAGGAGCCGTCAGGGTTAAATTCTGTAACAAAAACCTGATTATCGTTATAATTTGCATCATAAACGATAGCCGCCTTGCCCTCTTCAACGCTTGCTCCGGGAATATCAATAGCCTTGTTGACATTCTTGTTTATGAGAGTGAACATATCCTCTCCGGAGGCAATAAAGCCCCACCAGTCGTCGCCGTCGGCTATTGTAAGAGCTTCGCCGTTATAGATAAGCTTCTTTCCTGTAGCCTTGTGTGTAAGCGTATAATACTTACCGCCCATAGAATCCTCATCACGGGCGGGAGGTGTAATTTCGGGCTCTGTTATTTCAAAAGCAGTCTTATTCATAAAATAACTGCCGTTTCCGTCCTTTAAGTAATACTTGCCGTCTGCCTCTTCAAGAGAGAAAATCTGTCCCTTGGAAAAATCAACAGCACTTCCCGTAATTGACTTTTTTGTATTTTTGTCAATTATAAGATATTTACCCTCACCCTGAAGAATAAGCTTATAAACTCCGTCAATCTTATCCCCTTTTATTGTAAAGAATTTATTGCCCATAGGGTCAATTACACTGTCTTCAACCTTTACATTCTTCACAATTTCATTTTCTCCCACAACAACAAAATTGAAAACCTGATTTTCTGCACCTGTAAATTCTTCCTGTGTAACAAGAGAGTTTTCACCCACAGTTGCATAAAGGTCAGAATGATAGCACTTTATATAATAGCCATCCTTGCACTTTTCGGGCACAAAGTTCTGGTTATTGCCGCCGTTTTTAGAGTATGTGGCAAAAATAACACCGGGGTTTTTGCTGTTGCTTGAAATGTCAACAGCCTTATTGTTTTCCTTGTTAATCATTCGGTAAACATTGCTTCCTCTTGACTCCATCAGCCATATCTGACTGTCAAGCTCTTTGTTTTCAGCTACCGAAATCTTTCCCTTGTTTTCGCTCTCTTCACCCTCAAGAGTCATTACATAATTATCCTTATATGTAATCACAACATATTTGCCGTTTAATACGCTTGTGTTGATTTTAACAGCACCTTCTCCGTCCCACTCATAAGCAGAGTCAAAGGCATCCAACACTTCAAGAGGCATATATGACACGCCTCCAACAAGACATGACTCGTTCTTGACGGTGTATTTCAAGCCTTGCTTTTTAAACCACTTTTCACCGATAGGTATCTCAACCTCTACACCGTTATTGAATACTTCAACAATTTTTTCTTCATTGTTCCATGAAACCTCTGCCCCGAAAATATCTGCGTATTCTCTTACGGGCAAATACACCGTGCCATCTTTTTTAACGCAGTCATTGTTAAATCCAATTTCTTCTCCGTTCACAAATATTTTTGTGCCTTCCTCTGCAATTACTCCAACTGTGGAAAGCATTACCATCATTGAAAGTAATATTGCTGTAACTTTCTTCATTTCAAACATCCTTTCTTTTTAATTAAATGCCGTCATTTCATTGATTGACAACCAATTTTCATTTACTGTTGTGCCCCGACCCGAAAGTCGGATATATCGTGCATCTTTCCCTACTTTTCTTGTTTCCACAACCTGACCTGTGCTTTTGCCGTCAAAAACCGTCTCCCAATTTTCGCCGTCACAGCTAACACCAAGATTATAGTACGCCATTCTTGTTTCCGGAGCCATAAAAGCTATCTGTACAGAATCTATATGCTGCTCAACTGAATAATCAAGTGTTATAACCTGATTTTTCCCATAGCCTGCCCATTTTGTTGACAGATTGCCGTCTGTCGCATTTACACCTTTATTTTCTTCTTCGGGCTCGCTCGAAACTGTAACCAAATCAGGTTTGAGAATGTTCGCGCCCTCACAGGGTACCATGGCACCATCCCAGAAAAAAACTTTATTCTCACCCTGCGGCATCTTCTGGATTGTTACTCCGCCAGTTGGCACAACATCTACGGCTTTCACAAGTGTATCATCAACATAATTTGCAACTCTTACACCGTTTTCCAATTTCAATCCGAAGATCACTTCTTCGCCATTTACTCCGCGAACAATTGTATTTTCATCACACTCTTCAATTTCAGGAAATGCTTCTGCATAAAACTCTCTTGCCTCAGAGCCTTCGCCTCCGCGCACCAAAAATCGTCCCATATTGTTCATGCTGAGTGCTCCGTCTCTGAACGCTGCGCCCTCACACATAACCGTGCCGTTTATAATTGCGGAATATGTTTTCTTTTCAAAGTCGCAGATAATAGTAACGCGATATTTTTTTTCCTTGGAATACGCAATATTGCTTGTTATAAAACCAGATCCGTCAATATAGCCAAAGTATCCGTCCTCCTGGAAGCGGATTGTAACACCACAGCTTCCCCATCCTGTTATGCGGTTACGTCTTCCCGTAAAGCTTATAACACCGTTTATATTATCCTTTTCTGGCACAAGCACAAACTCTGCCTTCTGTACCTTTCCGTTATCTACTTCTTCTGTATGCTTTGAAAAAAACATTGCAGCGGAAAACACTCTTTCATCCGTTGTAAACGGTGATGCAGGTAGTCCGTTTTCATTAAAAAGATTAGGGTTTTCAGGCACTCTGGAAAATGCATATCTTGCATATTCGGGATTATTTACTCCGTCTGCCCATATAGTTATTGTATTATCGGGATTAATTTTTGCATTGGCTTTTACAAAGTTCCCGTCTCTGCCCGCAATTTCAAATTCGCATAACCCGGAGCTTGTTTGTCCGTATGTATTTTTTATACACAAGCCGTCTCCGATTGTATCCTCTTTGAAGGATATTATAATTTCATTTCCTTCAATTCGGCTATTTTCGTAAATGGGACCTTGCGCAACAATATCTTCACCGTAAACATACTTTCTGGCAAGAAGATACAATCTTTCTGCAACTTCGGGTTTACCTAAAGGATGAATGTTTGCCTGAGTGCCTTGGTCGGTATCAAGTATTACAGCCATACCTGTATTATCTATTTTTAAGCCTTTAAGCTGCACATCCCTCATATACTGATAATCATCCTTTGTATATCTTGCAAGTTGTACATAAAGAAAAGGCAAATCTTCTTTTTCCCATAATTTACGATAATCCTTTACCATTGCCTCAAAAGCTTCTCCATACCAGAAATAGTTTTTAGAATCGCTCTCGCCCTGATACCACAAAATTGCGCTTACAGGGTAATTTGTAAAGGGGGCGATATGATTGTTGTATATTTTGCCGTTTGAGGGAGTATAGTTTTCGGTTTTGTTATCATCGCTTTTTCTTATCCATGCATCTATCCTTGTGCCGCCCCAAGCCACATTTAATAAGCCGATGGGGACATCAGGCTCATCTTCAAGCCTGTCCTGGGCAAAGAACATACCGATATGCGACAACCTTTTGTTCGTTGAACTGTTAAGCGGTTGCCAGCCTGTGTTGTTCAAAAAGGGAACATCAAAGCTCTCGCTTGCAGATGATGTTGTTGCCAGTGTCAGATACTTTATTCTCTCGTCTTCTACCTGCGCAGGCATCGCCTCCATCGTTACACCATTGCCAAGCTGCTCTGTATAATTTTTGTAGGTCTGTTCCATATTGCTTTGTCCTGCCAGTACGAATACATCCCCAACAAAAACCTTGTTTACAACCACTTGCATTTCTTCAGTATAAACAGTCAGCTTGTAAGGCTCCAAGGAAGCAGGAAGT
>JAFYPR010000116.1 GCA_017547445.1 Clostridia bacterium | reverse complement strand
CCGATTTTATTTTGGGAAACCTTCTTTCCCAAACCCTTCGCTATTGTGCAGAAAATGACTTTTTCGACAGTCTGAAAGAAGTGACTGCAAAAGTGCAATCACTTCTTGTTTTTTTATATGGGGTGTGATATAATTTTAATATTAAGGACAGGGGGTAAAACCTATGGCAGAAATGACTCCGATGATGAAACAATACCTTCAGATAAAGGAAGAAAATAAAGACGCTATACTTATGTTCCGATTGGGCGATTTTTACGAGATGTTCTTTAACGATGCAATTGTTGCATCAAAGGAATTGGAGCTTACTCTTACGGGACGTGACTGCGGACAGGAAGAGAGAGCGCCTATGTGCGGTGTGCCCTTTCATGCGGCACAGGTGTATATTTCGCGCCTGGTGGCAAAGGGCTATAAGGTTGCAATATGTGAACAGGTTGAAGACCCTAAGGAAGCGGTGGGTATTGTAAAAAGAGAGGTTATAAGAATTGTAACCCCCGGTACAAACCTTGACGACGGAGTTGTTAACAGCCAGAGCACAAATTATATAGGTGCGGTTTTGAGAAAAGAGAATAAAAGCGCACTTGTTTTTGCAGACGTGGCATCGGGCACACTTACTGCAACTGTGGTTGAAAATGATACCGAAGGAGCACTTACCGTAAACGAGCTTGCACGCTTTTCGCCTGTGGAGCTTGCTCTGGGCGGTACTGCTCAGGATAACAAGGCGGTAAGAAGCTATCTTGATATTCTGTCGGGGACCTTGTGCTTTACCTTTGATGAGGAAATGATACAAAAGGATGCAAAAGAGATTGTTGCCGCGCAGATTAAAAATTTCAATGAAATTGAAGATAAGGATATGCTTACTGCAGTAGCTGCCGTTATTTCCTACATAAACGAAACGCAGAAAGCAAGGGTGCCTCATTTAAGAGAGATATCTATTTACACATCGGGTGAGTTTGTGGAAATTGACGCGGCTTCAAGGCGTAACTTAGAGCTTACGGAAACAATGCGTGACAAACAGAAGAGAGGCTCATTATACGGCATTCTTGACAAGACAAAGACAGCTATGGGTTCAAGAGTGATAAGAAACTGGATTTTAAGACCTCTTGTAAACGCAGTTATGATAACAAACAGGCTTGATGCCGTTGAAGAAATGGTTAAAAATCTTGCCCTCCGTGAGGACTTGGCGGAATATATTTCCCGTATATGGGATGTTGAACGCCTTATGGCACGTGTCAGCTTAAAGATGGCTAATGCGAAGGATTTAGCGGCACTTCGTGAGTCCTTTTGCCATCTGCCTGCAATAAAGAGTCTGCTGAAGGATACAAAGAGTGTATACCTTTCCTACCGTGAGGGAAGGATGGACTCTCTGGAGGATATATATAAGCTTTTAAACGATGCAATTGTGGACGAACCGCCTGTAAGCCTTCGTGAGGGCGGTATAATAAAGCCCGGCTTTGACGAGGAGATTGACAAGCTGAAAATTTCTGCAAAGAGCGGCAAGGAATATATCGCATCCTTAGAGGCTAAGGAAAGAGAAAGAACAGGCATTAAAAACCTTAAGGTTGGCTTTAACAAGGTTTTCGGCTATTATATTGATGTTTCAAAGGGCAACCTTAACAAGGTGCCTGAGGATTATATCCGCAAGCAGACCCTTGTTAACAATGAAAGATTTATAACTTTGGAATTAAAGGAAGCGGAAAGTGCAGTTTTAGGTGCACAGGAAAGACTTCAGGAACTGGAATATAAAGCCAATGTATCCGTCAGGGACAAGGATATTGAAGCTATGGAGAGAATAAGCCGTACTGCAAAGGCGATAGCTGAAATTGATGCCATATACTCCCTTGCCACAGTTGCAGTTAAAAATAACTACACAAAGCCCACTGTTACGGTGGGAGGCGAGCTTTCCATATCCGACGGCAGACATCCTGTGGTGGAAAAGCTTACAAAGGGTGTGTTTGTGCCTAATGATACTGCACTTAATGATACTGTACATTCCATGGTGATTACAGGACCTAACATGGCAGGTAAGAGCACGTATATGAGACAGAATGCCCTTATCGTGCTGATGGCGCAGATGGGCAGCTTTGTACCTGCAAGAAGCTGTACGGCAGGTGTTGTTGACAAGATATTTACACGTATAGGTGCATCGGATGATCTGACAAAGGGGCAGAGCACGTTCATGCTTGAAATGAACGAGGTAAGCTATATTTTGAAAAATGCCACAAAGAAGAGCCTTGTAATACTTGACGAAATAGGAAGAGGTACATCAACCTTTGACGGTTTGTCTATTGCATGGGCGGTTATGGAGCATATTGCAAAGAAGATTAAGTCAAAAACTCTTTTTGCAACACATTACCACGAGCTTTCTGTTCTGGAGGATGAGCTGGAGGGTGTTAAAAATTTCAATACTGCCTGCAAGAAGAGGGGAGACGATATTACCTTCCTCCGTAAGATTGTGCCCGGATGTGCTGAGGCAAGCTATGGTATTGAGGTTGCACTTTTAGCCGGTGTGCCCATGAATGTGGTGAAAAGGGCAAAGGAAATTTTAAAGGGTGTTGAATCGGGCGAAGGCGTTGAGGTTAAGTCAAATAAAAAGGACGAGGACTTTAACCAGATGGGCTTTGCAATGTCAAACCCTGTGATAGACGAGCTTAAGAGTATCGACCCGACAACTCTTACACCTATTGAGGCAATGAATAAATTGTACGAGCTGTGCCAAAAGGCGAAGAATAATTAGGAATTCTACCATAGAAGGTGAGATTATGGGAAAAATTAGTGTGCTTGACAAAGCTGTTGCGGAAAAAATTGCCGCAGGCGAGGTGGTTGAAAGACCGTCAAGCGTTGTAAAGGAGCTTATAGAAAACAGCTTTGATGCGCTTGCCACAAGCGTGACTGTTGAAATTGAAAAGGGCGGCACAAGCTATATCCGTGTTACGGATAACGGGTCGGGTATTGCCTCTGAGGATGTGGCAACTGCCTTTTTAAGACATGCCACAAGTAAGATAAAGGATGAGAGCGATTTAGAGAATATAGCAACCTTGGGCTTCCGCGGTGAGGCACTCTGCTCTGTTTCGGCGGTAAGCCGTACTGAGATGATTACCCGTACTCAGAATGAAGAGGTGGGCACATATATGGCAGTTGAAGGCGGAGAAGCAAAGGATTACCATGCGGCAGGATGCCCCTTGGGTACAACCATAACGGTGAGAAATCTTTTCTTTAATACGCCTGCAAGAATGAAGTTCTTAAAAAAAGATGCTACCGAGGCGGCGTATATAACAGACATTTGCCAGAGAGCGGCGCTCAGCCATCCCGAGGTTTCGTTCCGTTATATCCGTGACGGGCGTGATATTTTCTTTACTCCCGGTGATAATCAGATAAAAAATACCGTCAGGGCAGTTTTCGGGAAGGATATTTCCAATGCCATGGTTGAGGTTGACAGTAAAGAGGGTGTGTATGCCGTAAGGGGGCTTACAGGCTCTAATAACCTCTCGAGACCAAACAGAAATATGCAGTATTTCTTTGTGAACGGAAGACTTGTAAAGAGTGCGCTTTTATCAATGGCGCTTACCGAGGCTTATAAAAACGAATTGATGGTGGGTAAATTCCCCGTATGCGTGCTTGATATTTCTCTGCCCTGTGATATGGTGGATGTAAACGTACATCCTGCAAAAACGGAGGTTAAGTTTGTATCCGAGGAAGAGGTTTACAGGAATGTGGTTATGGCTGTAAGAGATGCCATAACAAAAAATGCGAAGAATACAAATCCATTAAGACAGGCACAGAATGCTTTTAAAATGGCAGTTGATACGCCTAAGGTTGTACAGGAGACCTTAAAGGGTACAAAAAGCTTTGTTAAAAGTACATTTACACCCGTAAAGCCTTCGGTGACGGAGGTTGCTCCTGTTAAAAAAGAGGAAAAGAAGCTTTTTGCCCCTGTTAAGAAGGAAGAAAAAAAGCTTGTTTCGACCCCTGAGGAGCTGCCCGTTAAGGCAATCGAGACCCTTAAAGTAAGCGAGAGCGAAGTCTTGATTGTTAAGGAAGCGGTTGTAAAAGAAGAAAAGGTCGTTGAAGAGAAGGTATTGCCAAAGGAAGAGACGGTAGTTGAAATACCCGACTTTGAAATAATAGGTCAGATATTCGGAACATATATTATTCTTGAAAGTGACAATGAAATGATACTTATTGACCAGCATGCGGCACATGAGAGAATTAATTATGAGAAGATAAAAAATCAGGGTGCGATGAAGCAGACGGTGCTCCTTCCTGTAAATATAACCCTGACTGCACGTGAGATGGCAGTATGGGAAGAAAACAGAGAGTTTTTTGACCGTATGGGCTTTGAAACGGAGGTTTTCGGCAATGACAGCATTATTGTACGTGCGCTTCCCTCGGATATTGATTATGAAGACGGGGAGGCTTTGCTCCTTGAAATTATAGGCTCCTTTATGGGTCAGGATAAGGGCTCTGTCAGCGAGGCAAGGGATAAGGCTATATATACAGTTGCCTGTAAGGCGGCAATAAAGGCAAACCACACCCTTTCGGTAAAGGAAATGGATGCTCTGGTGCGTGAAAGCTTTGCCTTAGAGGGTATATCCACGTGCCCTCACGGAAGACCTATAAGGGTTAATATGACAAAGTACCATATTGAAAAAATGTTTAAAAGGATAGTCTGATGAAGAATATTATTGTTATAGCAGGTGCAACCGCATCGGGGAAAACCTCCCTTGCCATAAAGCTGGCAAAGGCTTTTGACGGTGAGGTTGTGTCGGCAGATTCGATGCAGGTTTATAAAAATATGGATATAGGCACCGCAAAGCCTGATGATGAAGAAATGGACGGCATCAGGCACCATATGCTTTCCGTGGCAGACCCGGGGGATGGTTACAGCGCAAAGGATTACCTTGACGGCGCAAAATGCGCTATAGAGGATATCCTATCAAGGGGCAAGTTGCCTATTGTAGCAGGGGGGACGGGAATGTATCTTGACCTTCTGACAGGCAGGATGGATTTTGACGCTCCCGCAAGCGATGAGAAGGTGCGCTCTTCCCTTACTGCTCTTTATGAGGAAAAGGGGATTGATGCTCTTTACGAAATTTTCCTTGCTGAGGCAGGGGAATATGAAGGGAAAATCCACAAAAACGACGTAAAGAGAATTATCCGTGCCATTGAAAGAGCCAGATGCGGTTTTGTGAAGGATACAAAAATAAAAGAAAATGAGTATAATTCTATATGGTTAGCTATTGATATTGACAGGGAAAGACTGTATAATAGAATAGACAAGCGTGTTGATGTTATGCTGGAGAGAGGTCTTTTGGAGGAAGTGGAGAAGGTTATAGTCCCCATAAGGGATAAATGCACCACTTCTCTTGCAGGTATCGGCTACAAGGAAGTTTTGATGTACTTTGACGGCGATATAACCTACGAGGAAATGAGCCTCCTTATAAAAAAACGCTCAAGAAACTATGCAAAAAGACAGCTCACATGGTTCAGACGTAATAAGGACATATGTTGGCTTAATGAAGAAAGAGCCTTTGATGAGGCAGTGAAGATAATTAAAGAGAGGACGATAAATAATGAAAACAGCAACTAATCTTCAGGATGTATTTTTAAATCAGGTGCGAAAGGACCACACTCCCATTACTATCTTTTTAGTAAACGGTTACCAGCTCCGCGGTATTGTACGCGGCTTTGATAACTATATTATTATTCTTGATTCTGAAGGTAAGCAGCAGATGGTTTATAAGCACGCTGTTTCCACAATCAGCCCCCTTGTACCCGTAAGATTTACAGCGGCGGAGACTGAAGAAGCAGATGACTAAGAAAATCAACGGAGTAATAGCCATAATTTTAGTATGTGCAATACTTGTTGTGGTGGTTAATTCATTCCGTGCAAGCAATTCGCCTTATGTAAAATATACCGCCAGGGTGGGCACGTACGTTGTGTCTATCGAGGCGGATGCCCTTGTGGTAAGGGATGAATACATCGTTCAGCCGACTCTGACGGGCATTATGGAGCCTTCTGTTTCCGAGGGGGAGAGGGTTTCTGCTTATTCCAGACTCGGTGCAGTGATAACAGGCGAAATAAATAAGGACAAGGTTAATGAGTTGAAGAATTTAAACCATGAAATTGATTCTTTGACACGTACCTTAAGTGAGGCAGGTATACTGACCATAGCCGATGACAAGGTGGGAAGCACTCTGGAATTGTCCCTTGGTAACCTTCGGTATGCCGCGGCAAAAAATGATACAGGTGCGGCTATGCTTCAGGCGGAAAATGTGCGTATTCTCACAGAGCGTAAGGCGGGGGTTATGTCAAGCTCCACAGCTCAGGCAAAACTGGAAGATGCACAGAAAAAGAGGGATGCAATAGCATCAAGCTTAGGCGGTGCCCATAAGGAGCTTTATGCGCCTATGGCGGGAGTATACAGCGACAACATGGATGGCATGGAAAAAATCCTTACGCCCGATGCAGTCAAGAAGCCTACTGTAGAGGATGTGGATTCCTATTTTGAAAAGATAGGAGAGGCTGCAGCAGAGGGACCTTGTAAGATTATAAATAACTTTAAGTGGCATGTATTATTCAATCTTCCCGAGGCTGAATGCAGAGGTCTCGGTGTGGGAAGCACCTACAGCGTTAACTTCAAGGAGCTTAATGATACTCAGCTTCCCGGCACAGTTAAATACATCTCACCCGTCAGCGAGGACGGAAGATGCGCAGTAACCATGCAGTTTGATAAGTACATAGCCGATTTCACTTCCATAAGAGAGACTGAAATTGAAATCTGCAAGGAAACCTATACGGGTATTTATATCCCCAGAAATGCGGTAAGCGTTCAGGGAGTACAGGGTGTGTGGGTGCAGAATGAGGTTTCTCTTGAATTCAGAAGCATCAGCGAGGTTTACCGCTCGGACGACTTTTTACTGGTGGATGCAAGCGCTCCCGGTCAGGGCGGATACAGTAATATTGCCCTTTACGACAATATTATCCTTAACCTTAACGAATAAGGAGAATTTATGAACGAGCCTTTAAAAATCAAGGGGATTGTGGTAAATGCCGCTAATTGGGGAGACAACGACAAAATGCTGACTGCCCTCACAAAAGAGAAGGGCGTTATAACAATTGCGGCAAAGGGTGTTAAAAGCCTTAAAAACAAGAATGCACCCTCGGCGGCACCCTTGTGCTACTCGGATTTTGTACTGAAAAAATCCGGTGATGCATATTCATTGGTATCTGCCGATGTGATTGAAAGCTTTTATGCTTTGCGTGAGGATGTAATAAATCTTTCATACGGTGTGTATTTTGCTCAGCTTGCAGCATTCAGTGTGGGTAGGGATAATTTTGCCGAGGATGAGATAAGGCTTCTTTTAAACAGCCTCTATATGCTCTGCAAGTACCCTGAAAGACGGGATGTTTTAAAATGTGCATTTGAGCTTAAGCTTTGCGAGTATGCAGGCTTTGCACCTTATATGGAATCGTGCAGCTGCGGAGAAGAGGGTGTGTATTTTGACGTTTCTTCAGGCGAAATGGTTTGTCCCATTCACCGAACGGAGCATTCAAGGAAGCTTTCGCCCTATGCAGTAAAGGTTTTTCAGTATGTGCAGAATGCCGACTTAAAGGAGACTTTAACCTTTGATGTGGATACATCAATTTCCAATGAGGTGAGCCTTCTGACGGAGGAATTTCTATCGCATCAATTGGGGAGACTTCCCAAAGGACTTGAATATATTAAAAAAATAAATATATAACAATTTAAAGAGAGGATGAAAAAAATGAGAGAAAAGTTTGTCTATCAGGCGCCCAAAAACGGTTATCCTGAATGGAACAATAACCCTGAAATCACGCATATCAATGCGCTTCCCGCACGTGCTGACTTAGTGGCATATGACACTATGTCAGAGGCGAAAGCTCTTCAAAAAGACGCATCAAAGCGCAAGGTGAGCCTTAACGGGACATGGAAGTTCAACTTTGCAAAGAACCCCGCAAGTGCACCCTGTAGCTTCTTTGAAAAGGGTTACGATGTGGATGCATGGGACGATATAAAGGTGCCTGCTAACTGGCAGAGTGAGGGCTACGACTACCCTCAGTACACAAACACACGTTACCCCTGGAGCGAGGCTGAGCCTAAGCTCAGACCTCCCTATGCACCTGAAGGGTATAACCCCGTAGGTAGCTATGTAAAGGATTTTGAAATCGACGCATGGGATGGCGTAAGCCCTGTTTCAATCTACTTCGGCGGTGTTGAATCCTGTTATTATCTGTGGATTAACGGCGAATTCGTAGGCTTTAGTAAGGATACCTTCTCTCCTCACGAATTTGACATTACACCTTACATTGTAAAGGGTACAAACCGTGTATGCGTTAAGGTTTTCCGCTGGTGTGATGCATCATGGCTTGAAGACCAGGACTTCTGGAGATTGGCGGGTATTTTCCGTGAGGTTTATATTGAATATACAAATTCCGTGGCAGTTTATGATGTTTTCTACAAGACAAAGCTTGACGAAAGCTTCGCTGATGCTGATGTTGAAATTGACGTTACTGTAAGAAACGTTGACAAGGTTACTAAAAACGTTACAGTTTATGCAGAGCTTTTTGACGGAGACGAAACAGTTGCAAGAATGGCTCTTCCCGTATCTCTTACAGGTGAAGAATTCCAGAAGATAACTCTTGACACAAAGGTTGTAAACCCCAAAAAGTGGAGCGCTGAATACCCCAATCTCTACACATTGGTTGTATCCCTTTCCGAAGACGGCAAGGAAACACACTTTGTATCAAGCCGTGTAGGCTTTGTAAAGTATGAAATAAAGAATGGTCTTATGCTTGTTAACGGAAAAGAGATTATGTTCAAGGGCGTTAACCGCCACGACTTCACTTGCGACAGCCTCCGTGCAACAACAAAGGAGGATATGCTTCATTCTATCCTTATGATGAAGAAGCACAATATAAATTCTGTACGTACAAGCCACTATCCCAACAATACTTACTGGTATCAGCTTTGTGATGAATACGGCTTATACGTAATCGACGAAACAAACCTTGAAACTCACGGTACATGGCGCTACGGTCAGAGAGAAGAGGAAGAAACACTTCCCGCTTCCCGTCCTGAGTGGAGAGAGGCTGTTGTTGACAGAGCATGCACAATGGTAGAAAGAGACAAGAACCATGCATCTATCTGCATGTGGTCTCTTGGTAACGAATCCTTCGGCGGTCAGAACTTCATCGAAATGCGTGAAGCTATCCTTGCAAAGGATACCAGCCGTGTTATTCATTACGAAGGTACTTGCCACTTCCGTCGCTTTGAACATGCAACAGACGTTGAAAGCGAAATGTATACACGTCCCTGGAATGTTGTGGGCAATATCAACCGCAACAATGATAAGCCCTTTATCCTTTGTGAATACTCTCATGCTATGGGTAACAGCTGCGGCGGCTTGCACGATTACTGGAAATTATTCTATACATACCCCTCGCTTCAGGGCGGCTTTATCTGGGACTGGATTGACCAGGCTATAAGAACTACAAGTGCTGACGGCAAGGAATATCTTGCATACGGCGGTGACTTCGGCGATACACCAAATGATGGTACTTTTGCAGGTAACGGTCTTCTTTTCGCTGACGGAAAGATTACGCCCAAGCTTATCGAAACAAAGAAGTGCTATCAGAACATGTGGTTCAAGGATGCTGATATCGTAAACGGCAGAGTAAGAATCCACAACCAGCACCTTTTTGCAAACCTTTCCGATTACGACTTTAAGTATAAGATTGAGGTTGACGGCGAAGTGATTGGTGAAGGCGACTTTACCTGTGATGTTGCGCCTCTTACAAAGAAGGTTGTTTCCATGGGCTTTACTATCCCTGAGGAAAGAGACAGCGAATATGCTGTTACAGTATCTGCTCATCTTAAGAATGATACTCTCTGGGCACAAAAGGGTCACGAGGTAGCCTTTGAGCAGTTTGTTCTTCCTTATGAAAAGAAGGCTGAAGAGGTTATCGTGCCCGAGGGCGTAGTTTCACTTGAAGAAACTGAAGAAAAGGTAGAACTTGGAGCAAACGGCGTTAAGGCAGTATTTGACAAGAGTACAGGCAACATGGTAAGCTACATGGTTGATGGTACTGAAATGCTTTATGCTCCAGTTATACAGAACTACTGGAGAGCAATGACTGATAACGATAAGGGTGCAAGGCTTTATAAGAGAAGCGCTATGTGGAGAGAAGCCGGCAACAATGCCCTTCTTGTAAATATGGAAATCAGTCAGTGTGACGGTGCTGTTGTAATCGAATGTGAATATACTGTTCCCACAGAAAAGGAATCAAAGAGTAAGTTTACATACGTTATGACAGGCGATGGTAAGATTAACGTTGCAGGTAATCTTACACCTCAGATTATGGATGCTGACATCCCCTGCGTAGGTGTAATGGTGCCCATGATGCGTGAATACGATACAATGAAGTATTACGGCTTCGGTCCTCACGAAAACTATATCGACAGAAATGTTTCCGCAAAGCTGGGTATTTACAAAAATACTGTTGACGAGCAGAGAACACATTATCTCGTGCCTCAGGAAAATGCCAATAAGACAGGTGTAAGATGGGCAGAGTTTGTAAATGCTGCAGGAGTAGGTATCAGACTTGATGCTGACGAAGCAGTAGAAATTTCACCCTCCTACTATACACCTATTGAAACTGAAGGCTATGACCATGACTATCTTCTTCCCGAATACGAGAAGGTTTGCTACAAGGTTAACTGCCGTATGATGGGTGTAGGCGGCGACGACAGCTGGGGCAGCCGTCCTCTTGTTCAGTACAAGAATCAGACAAATTGGGAATATAACTACAGCTTTGTAATTTCTCCCGTAAGATAAGAAACAAAAAATGCAAAAAATTGGTGTTGCAAATGCAACACCAATTTTTTGCTTCTTATTTTTTATCGTTTGTTTCGTTTTCGTCGTGAAGTGTAGCCATAATACGCGGCGTTATTACCATAAACACCACAAACAGTGCTACGATAAGGAGAAGTGCCACCATTTTTACAGCTCCCGTTGAAAGAAGGAAGATTGCGAAAAGGCAAAGCACAACGCACATTGCATAGATGCAGCCAACTGCCTGCTTCTGAGTTAAGCCATGGTCAATAAGCTTATGATGGAGATGACCTCTGTCAGGTGCCATAATAGGCTTATGATTTTTAATACGCCTTAAGATGGCAAAGCTTGTATCAAAAATGGGCAATGCAAGTATAAGAAGGGGGATAGCAACGGAGATGATTGCATAACCCTTGAAAAGACCTAAAACAGATATGGTTGACAGGGTAAAGCCCAAGAAAAGTGCGCCCGTGTCGCCCATAAATAATTTAGCGGGGTTGAAGTTATATGGGAAAAAGCCAAGGCATGCACCGGAAAGAGCTGCTGTTAAAACAACCACAAGGCCATTGCCTAAAAGAAGGGATATACACAAAAGTGTAATTGATGAAATTGTGGCAACGCCGATAGCAAGACCGTCAAGACCGTCGATAAGGTTAAGGGCATTTGTAACTGCCACAATCCATAAAACTGTCAGAGGATATCCGAGCCAGCCTAATTCCAGAACACCTGTAGGTGAAATGAAAACGGGTAAGCTTACTCTTTCGATAACAACACCAAAAGCTACAGGGATAATTGCCGCTAAAATCTGAATGGCAAATTTGAACTTAGCACTTAAAGGACTTCTGTCGTCAAATATGCCTAAAACAACTATCACGATTGTTCCCAAAAGTATGCCTACAACTGTTTTGGGCAGTTCGGTGAAGATGCATACGCTGACAAGAAAGCCTAAGAATATTGCAAGACCGCCAAGTCTTGCCTTGGGAGTTTTATGCATACGGCGACTATCTTTAGGTACGTCAACTGCGCCTATTTTATATGCAAGCCTTTTTACAAAGGGTGTTGTTGCAAATGCCACAACGAAGGATAGCAAAAATGCAAACATGGTAATGGAGTCTTCAGTCATTTTCAAACCCATCGATATGCTCCTTTCAAAATCAGATTACAAAGCCGACCTTCTTCTTAACCTTTGTTAAGGTCTTACGGCTCATGTAATTAGCTGTTTCTGCGCCCTTTTTATAGATTGATTCAAGATAATCCTTATTCTTCATAAGGTCATTGTACTTTTCATGTATGGGACGAAGCTCCTCTGCAACTGCCTCTGCAACTGCCATTTTGAAGTCACCGTAGCCTTTGCCTGCAAACTCATTTACAGCCTCTTCAACAGTTTTGCCTGTAACGGAGGAATAGATGTTAAGAAGGTTATTGACTCCGTCCTTTCCTTCCTTGTATTCAACGCATGCCTCAGAGTCTGTTACGGCACGCTTGAACTTGCGGATAACAGCATCAATATCGTCAAGAACAAACACACAACCATTGGGGTTGGGGTCAGACTTGCTCATCTTGGCTGTGGGTGTCTGCAGACTCATGATACGTGCGGATTCCTTGCCGATATAAGGCTCGGGAATTTTGAATACATCGCCGTAGATTGAGTTGAAGCGTGCGGCGATGTCACGTGTGATTTCCAGATGCTGCTTCTGATCTGCTCCCACGGGAACAAGGTCTGTCTGGTAAAGAAGAATGTCAGCTGCCATCAAAACAGGGTATGTGAATAATCCGGCATTGATATTATCCTTATGCTTTGCGCTCTTATCCTTGAACTGGGTCATTCTCTGTAATTCGCCCATCTGTGTATAGCAGTTAAGTATCCATGCTAATTCTGCGTGGGCAGGCACATGGCTCTGGATAAACATAAGATTCTTTTCAGCGTCGATACCGCAGGCGATATACTGAGCTAAAAGAGAAACTGTGTTTTTCCTCAATTCCGCAGGGGTCTGTCTTACTGTTATTGTGTGCAAATCCATCATTGCGTACATACAGTTATATTCGTCCTGCAGACTTGCCCAGTTTTTCACTGCGCCTAAGTAGTTACCTAATGTTATGGATGCTGCAGAGGGCTGAATGCCCGAAAGTATAGTTTTCTTTTCATTCATTGGTATCTTACCTCTCATTCAAAGGATTTTATAACATCGGCAAGAATTCCGATGCCTTTAATGATGTTTTCGTCTGATGTGTTGGAGAAATTCAGGCGGAAGTTAGGGTATGTCCTTGTCTGGTCAACCATGCAGGAGGAGCCGGGGACAAATGCTACCTTTTTTTCTACGCCTTTTTTAAAGAGAAGAGCGGAGTCGAAGCCCTCGGGCAGATTGCACCAGAGGAAAAGTCCGCCCTCGGGACGTGTGTAGGTGCAATAGGAGGGGAAAGCTTCGTCCATGCACTTAAGCATTAAAGCATTCTTTTTGCCGTAAAGGTCACAGCTGAGCTTTATATGAGCATCATAATCATGCTTTGTAACGAAGTCATACGCAATAAGCTGGTTTAAAACAGGTGTGTGCACGTCTGTAACTTGCTTACATACTACCATTTTTTCCGAAATATCCTCCCTTGCGGAGAAAAAGCCTATTCTTAAGCCGGGAGAAAGCGTTTTGGAAAAGCTGCCTGCATAGATAACGCGGTTTTGGATATCCATACTCTTTATGGCGGGCACTGCCTCGCCTTTGTAACGAAGCTCGCCGTAGGGATTGTCCTCTAAGATGAAGAAGTCGTATTTATCCGCTAATTCCAGAAGCCTTTTACGCTTTGCAAGGTTCATAGTGATGCCCGAAGGGTTCTGAAAGGTTGCAATTGTATATACAAGCTTGACTTTAACCTTCTTTAAAACCTCTTCTTCAAGATAGTCCAAATCCATACCGTCATCAAGGACGTTTACGGGTATCATGTTTGCATTGTAGCTTCTGAAGCAGTTTAAACCGCCTACGAAGCTGGGCGCTTCAACAACCACATTGTCGCCTTCGTTTAAAAGCACTTTAGCGCAAAGGTCGATAACCTGCTGACCGCCTGTTGTGATGATAACAGATTCTGTTTCTTTGATAACCCCTTGCATTACAAGTCTGTCCTTGACAAACTGACGAAGAGGGTCATAGCCTTCTGTAATGCCGTACTGAAGGGCGAGGTTGCCCCGTGTGGCAAAAATGTTTTGCGCAATTTCCTCCAATTCCTTTTTGGGGAATACATCAGGACTGGGAGCACCGCCTGCAAAGGATATAATTTCGGGGTCGGCAAGAAGTTTAAAGGTTGCTCTTATTGCGCTGCCCGATAAGTCTTTCGTTTTGTCTGAAAAAATACTCTGTGCCATGGGAAAACCTTCTTGCTGTAAAAATTTCTACCTTATATAATATCACAACGGGAAAGCGATTGCAACAAAAAAAGGAGTTCCGGTTAAAAATCCTTTTTTGTTGTGTGAAAACCAGATTTTGCTTTGTTATTCCCTTGACTAAGGAATGATTTTCATATATGATACTTGTAGAATGATGTGTATAAATATGAAGAAAGGAAGAGAAAAATGAAAAAAATACTGACTAAGCTGACTGCTCTTACTCTTGCTTTAATGATGCTTTGTCCGCTGTGTGTCTTTGCGGGAGAGTCAGAAATTAAAAGTGACGTGTCCTTTGTAAAATGGAATACTTATAATTCTCATACCTATTCCATGTACTATGGCACTAAAACATGGGAGGAAGCCCAAGCCTGGTGTGAAAGTAACGGAGGTCACCTTGTAACAATTACATCGGAGGATGAGCAGAATTTCATAGAATATTTTAACAATGTTTTTGCATATCTGTGGATAGGTGCTTATCGTGAGAGGGTAATAGACTGGGAATGGAAATGGGTGACAGGCGAAGCATGGGATTACACAAACTGGGCAGAGGGCGAGCCAAACAACAGCCCTAACGTTGTGCCCGACGAAAACTGTGTTGTTCTCTGGCCCATGGAATGGAACGATTTAAGCAATGAAAATGTTTATGAACAGCATGGCTTTATCTGCGAGTGGGACCGCACTCTTACAGAAGTTCCTACGGAGAAACCTACTGAAGAGTCTACGGAAAAACCTACCGAAGAAGAGTATTACTTTGACATTTACATTGAGGGTGGCATACAGATTAAAGAAGGCGAAGTGTACGAAGTTTATATCGACACAAATTCACCTTTAGAAGTTCCCTATACGCTCAGAAGTACAAACGAAAAGGTTTTCTGTGTGAGAGATGGTTATGTTTATGCAGTGGGCGGAGGCGAAGCAGAGCTTTACATTGCAGATAATTATTATGGAATGTTGTATTCCTATCCTGTATACGTATATGGGGAGGATGTCGAGGAGCCTACAGAAGCACCCACCGAAGACAAAACAGAAGAGCCTACAGAGGCACCCACAGAAGACGGAACTGAAGAAAATACGGGTGAGTTCCTTGGCCACACCTACAGGGTATACCATTGCTCCGTAACATGGGAAGAAGCAAAGACGTGGTGCGAAAATAACGGCGGACATCTTGTTACAATCACTTCGGCAGATGAACAACAGTTTATAGAACGATTGAATGAGTCCGGTCAAAATTTATGGATTGGTGCATATCGTGAGCAGAGGATAGACTGGACATGGAGCTGGGTAACGGGTGAAGTGTGGGAATACACAAATTGGGCTGCTGGTGAGCCTAATAACAGCCCAAATGTTGTGACCGATGAGTAAGCTGTT
>JAFYPR010000115.1 GCA_017547445.1 Clostridia bacterium | reverse complement strand
CTGAATTTTATAAGGAATAAAGTGACGATTTCTCGTGCAAGACTCCCTATGGGAGCCCTAAAATCGCCACTTTCGGAGGGGTGAATGCGATTAACCCCTCCGATTTTATTTTGGGAAACCTTCTTTCCCAAACCCTTCGCTTTTGAGTGTTGATAAAGCTTTTTTGTAGGTGTCTGTCATAATGCAGTAGTCGGGGTTTTTACATTCAAGCTCATATAAAAGCTCGTCTGCATCCATCCATTTTAATGCGGAAATTTCATCCTTCTGAAAGGTGAAGGAATCCTCGGGAGCATCATAATTTAAGAGATAAACCTTGTTAAACTCACGGTCTATGAAGGTTTTACCGTGAAAAACATTGATTTTTTCAACCAGCTGGTCAAAGGCGTGAGTAAGGCTTGTTATATTTACTGTTACACCCAATTCTTCGGAAAGCTCCTTTAGTGCTGTCTTTTCAAAGCTGTCACCTGCCGATACATGACCTGCGCAGGAGGTATCGTAGCAGGAGGGAAAGCTGTCCTTATCGTCGGCACGCTTCTGTAAGAGGATTTCGTATCTGCCGCAATTTATGCGATAAATATAAATGTGTACTGCCGCATGAAGCACCCCTTTTTCATGGGCGAGCGAGCGCTCAATTCGTTCACTTGTAGGGTTACCGTTTTCATCGTATATGTCAAAGTGTTCCATAAATCCTCCAAAAACAAAGAGGGCGTGTGCCCTCTTTTAATAATTTCAGTTTATGAGAGTCCAGGCTTGTTTTAAAGACTCATTTAATTCGGACTGAATGAGTGTATTATCCTTTACGGAAAGATATAACCCCGAATGAACACTCTTTATAAGATATGTACCGTCAGGGCATTTTTCAAAAATCCATCTCTGGTTAGCATCACCGCTTGTCTGATAGGTAATAACAGGGTCGCCCGGGGTTTTGGAGTTATTTGCAACATCTAAACTTTTACCTGTGGATTTGTTAGTAATAATATACTCGCCGTCTTCGTTGGGGGTAAGTGACCACATATCGCTGTTGCTGTCATCAATGTAACCATAAAACAGACCGTCTGCTTCATCATTAAGTGCCGCTCCGTTGTTACCGATGAGAAAGTAGGCTTTATCCTTCTTCTCACGAGAGAAAACCATTTCGATAATATCCCACTTTTGAACTAAACTGTCGCGCTTTGTATTCTGCTTTACCACACCTGCCGAGTCCTCAATAGGCAAAAGAGAGGAAAGCGAGTAAATGAGATATCCGTCCTCTGTTTTTTCTAAACAGAACTTTTGGTTATCGGCTGTACCGGCGTTATAGGTGATGATTGTTGCGCCGGGATTTTTACTGTTGCCGTTAACGTCAAAGTTTTTGCCGTTGGACGCTGTTATGTAGTAATAACCTTCTTTATCTGTAGGGGTAATTTTAAAACCCTGGAAATCGTAATGGTAAAAACGGGTAAGCTCCAGTCCTTTGTCAGTTAAGCTGATTGCTTTGCCGTTAGCTTTGTTTATAAATGCATAGATTTTGCCCTCTTCAAAGCCTTTTACAGAGGGAGTTGTGAGGATAACTGTGTGAGTTTCCTGCTCCCAGGAAACCTCTTTATTAAGGGCCTCACTTACTGCACGTATGGGAAGATATGTTGTGCCGTCCTTTAAAATGGGATGGACAACATTGCCGTTAACATCCGTGGGAATAATTAATTTGCCGTTTATATAGACGTTTACATTTTCTCTCTTTTCGCTGTCAACAACACCGTTGATGAAAACTGTTTTTGTGTGATCGTCCCATCCTATATTAAGGTTTAATGCATTGGCAACAGCCCTTACAGGAAGGTATGTTGTGCCCTTGACAAGAAGCGGACGGACAATATTGCCGTTAACGTCTTGGGGGATAAGCTCCTCTCCGTCAATGATTACAGTTATATAATCAGATGCGGCAGATACAGGGACTACGGATAAAATCAGCATAAAAATAAGTGTGAATAAAAGAAACCTTTTCATAAGCTTTCCTCCTTGGGATATCTATATATACGATTATATAATATACTGTAATGTTTGTCAAAATAATTTATATAAATATCGCAAAAAAGGGTTGCAATAATATGCGTGAGGGTGTATAATTATAAATATTTTTGAAAAGGACATGATATTATGATTAAGGTTGGTATTTTAGGTGCTACAGGATATGCAGGCGAGGAGCTTGTAAGAATACTTACAGGGCACAAGGATGTTGAAATCAAGATGCTTGTTTCTCATTCTTATGTAGGGCAGAAGATGAGTGATATTTACCCTCATTTAAGAGGCGTTTGTGATATTGTATGTGAGGATCTGGACGTAGAGAAGGCTGCTAAGGAATGTGATGTTGTATTTACAGCTCTTCCTCACGGTGCATCAAAGGAGGTTATCCCTGCATTATACTCTGCAGGTTTAAAGGTTATCGACCTTTCGGGAGATTTCAGATACAACGATGTAAAGGTGTATGAAGAGTGGTACGGAGAAAAGCACTCTAATCCCGAATTATTGGACGAATCTGTTTACGGATTATGCGAATTGCATCGTGAAGAGATAAAGAATGCACGTCTTATAGGTAACCCGGGTTGTTACACTACCTGTTCAATCCTGGGTATGGCTCCGCTTGTAAAGAACGGTTATATTGACAACTCTTCCATTATTATCGACGCAAAGAGCGGTGTAACAGGAGCGGGAAGGGGCTTACATATTAACTATCACTTCTGTGAATGTACTGAAAATTTAATGGCATATAAGGTTGGTACACACCGTCATACAAGTGAAATTGAGCAGGAGCTTGGTTTACTTGCGGGGGAAGAGATTACGCTTTCTTTTACACCTCATTTGGTGCCTATGAAGAGAGGCATTTTTGCAACATGCTATGCTAACTTAACTAAGGACAAGACAACTGAAGAGGTTGTAGAGCTTTATAAGGAGTTTTACAAGGATGAACAGTTTGTAAGGGTTTACGATGCAGGAAAGCTTCCTGAGAGTAACCACGTGTCGGGAAGTAATTTTGTTGATATAGGTGTTGTGGTTGACAAGAGATTGAAGAGAGTTATTGTGGTTTCTGCCATTGACAACCTCTTTAAGGGTGCGGCTGGTCAGGCTGTGCAGAATATGAATATTATGTTCGGCTTGGACGAAAAAACAGGCATTGCCAATGCAGGATTTTATATGTAATGAGTGCGTAGTTATAGCACTCCCTCAGTCGGCTTTGCCGACAGCTCCCTCGGGGAGGGAGCCTGATAGGAAAGGAGATTTGATTATGAATTCACATATTGAAAAAGCAAACGTGCTGGTTGAGGCGCTGCCTTATATGCAGAAGCTTTCCGGCAAGACAATTGTTGTAAAATACGGCGGCAACGCTATGATTAATGAGGAATTGAAGGAGACTATCGTTGAGGACATTGCGCTTTTAAAGCTTATCGGTGCAAACCCCATTGTTGTACACGGTGGCGGACCCGATATTACAAGTGCACTTAAAGACGCGAATATCGAAACAAAATTCATTAACGGTCTCCGTTACACAGATGCAGACACCATGAGAATTGCCCAGATGGTACTTGTGGGTAAAACCAACAAGGAGATTGTATCCTTAATTGAAAAGCATGGCGGTAATGCAATCGGTATCAGTGGTATTGACGGCAAGTGTATCAAGTGCGAAAAGAAGACAACCACAGTTGACGGCAAAGAGGTTGAATTAGGCTTTGTCGGTAACATAGTAAGGGTTGACGGTAAGGTGATAAATCTTATCTGTAAGGATAAATACATACCTGTTATTGCGCCTATCGGTATAGACGATGAGGGTAACAGCTATAATATTAATGCTGATGATGTGGCAAGTGCTGTTGCGGCAGCTGTAGGTGCGGAGAAGCTTATTTTCTTAACCGATATTGAGGGCGTTAAGGATAACGATGGTAATGTTATTTACGTTATGAGCTGTGAAGAAGTTCATGAGAATATTAAAAACGGCGTAATTTCAGGTGGTATGATACCCAAAGTAACAGGCTGCGTTGACGCTATTGATGCAGGGGTACAGAAGGTGCATATTATCGACGGCAGAGTACATCACTGTCTGCTTTTGGAAATATTTACTGATAAGGGCGTAGGCACTATGATAACAAATTGATTTGTGGGTAGTTGCACCACTCCCTCAGTCAGCTACGCTGACAGCTCCCTCGGGGAGGGAGCCGACATATACTCTTGACTATAAGAGGTGGGAACCTATGGTAAAGACAAATGCGATAAGGCTTATTGAACAAGCCGGTATTGAATTTGAGACAAAGGAATACGAGGTTGACGAAAGCGACCTTAGCGGGGAAACCGTTGCGATGAAAGTCAATATGGACCCTGACAGTGTTTTTAAAACTCTTGTTACAAAGGGCGATAAGAATGGCATTGCGGTTTTTTGCATACCCGTAACAGGTGAGCTTGATTTAAAAAAAGCGGCAAAGGTAACGGGCAATAAAAAGCTTGAAATGGTTGCCGTAAAAGATTTATTGAGCTTGACAGGGTATATCCGCGGAGGCTGCAGTCCTGTGGGGATGAAAAAGCAGTACCCCACCTACATTGACGAAACTGTTATACTCTTTGATAGAATTGCCGTATCAGCAGGTGTAAGAGGCTGTCAGATGATTTTAAACGGCGAAAAATTAGCTGAGTATGTTAAGGCTGAGATTGTGGATTTGTGTATGTGAATAAAGCACCTCTTGACAAATGGGTTGAGAGGTGTTATATTTTAATTAATGATTGAACAGTTGTTCAAGTATTGGATGTGATGAAGTGATAGAGGAATTGTTATACGACCTGGCAGAATTGTACAAGATATTTGGAGACAGCACGAGAATAAGGATTTTGTACGCCTTAAGCGAAAAAGAGATGTGTGTTAATGAGATTTCAGAGGAGCTTTCAATGACAATGAGTGCAATAAGCCATCAGTTAAGGATATTAAAACAGGCAAAACTGGTTAAATACAGAAAAGATGGCAAGGCAGTATTTTATGCTCTCTCAGATGACCATGTGAAAAGCATAATTAAAATGGGACTTGAACACATAAGCGAATGATGAACGCTATGAGTTGCCGGGAGAACCGGCATGGGACACTGGGTGAATAAACTGATGTGACAGAAAAGGAGAATTTATTTATGAAAAAGGTATATAAATTAGATGAGGTTGACTGTGCGGTATGCGCACAGAATATGGAAAACTCAATCAAGAAGATTAAGGGTGTTGAAAATGCGGTTGTGAGCTATGTAACGCAAAAGCTTTTAATTGAATGTGACGAGGCTGACCTTGAGAAAATTACGGATGAAGCGCAGAAGGCAATTAAAAAGGTTGACCCCCGTTGCAGGATTGTGAGGTAGCTATGAGCAGAAGACAGAAAGAAAATTTGTACAGAATAATAGCGGCAACGGTTTTGTTTGTCGGTGTGGTACTGTTACCATTTGACGGCATATGGAAGATGTTGCTCTTTTTAGTGCCCTACTTTATTGTGGGGTATGACGTGCTGTATGGGGCTATAAGAAATATCACAAACGGGCATGTTTTTGAAGAAAAGTTTCTTATGTCATTGGCAACGGTGGGGGCTTTTATAATAGGTGAATATCCAGAAGCGGTGTTTGTAATGCTGTTTTTTCAGATTGGTGAGCTTTTCCAGAATATAGCGGTGGGCAGGAGCAGAAAGTCCATATCGGATTTGATGGATATTGCGCCCGAGATTGCAAATGTCCTTTGTGACGGAGAATTTTGTGAGGTTTCGCCCGAGGAGATAAAAGTAGGTGACACCCTTTTAATTAAACCCGGCGAAAAGATACCAGTTGATGCCTATGTGGTGAAGGGACAGAGCTATATTGACACATCTGCAATGACCGGTGAGAGTATACCTAAGTTTGTCAGCTCTTACGATAATGTTATAAGCGGATGTATAAATACCACAAACCCCATTGAGGTTGTGGCATTAAAGGAGTATGCCGACTCAACCGTTATGAAGGTTCTGGAGTTAGTGGAGCATTCGGCTATGAATAAGGGCAGATATGAAAGCTTTATTACACGCTTTGCCCGATTTTATACGCCTGTAGTGGTGCTTCTTGCATTGGTTGTAGCGTTTGTTCCGCCTATATTTTTGGGCAACCTGACCCAATGGGTTTTGAGAGCGTTGTCGTTTTTGGTTGTGTCCTGTCCGTGCGCATTGGTAATAAGTGTTCCGCTGTCGTTTTTCGGCGGTATAGGAGCGGCAAGCCGTCGCGGTGTTCTGGTAAAGGGCAGTAATTATCTTGAAATACTTGCTCAGGCAAAAGTCGTTGTAACAGACAAAACAGGCACTCTGACAACGGGGAAGCTTTTGGTGACAGATTTTGAAAATAAAGAGGCTACCCGAATTGCATCAAGTATCGAGCGATTTTCAAATCATCCTGTTGCGAGAGCTGTTTCGTTCGCAACAAATGCATTGTATGACGTGCAGAATGTATGTGAAATTCCCGGTAAGGGAATGAGTGCTACCTGCGAAGGAAAAGAGGTTGTAGTGGGGAGCAGAAGCCTTCTTGAGGAAAATGGCATTGAAGTTACGGGGAAAGGTAATGTGTTTATAGGCATTGACGGAAGCTACGCCGGCGGAATAACTGTTACAGACTTCGTAAAGGAAAATGCCCGTGATACAGTAAAAGCATTACATGCAATGGGTATTGAGAAGGTTGTTATGCTGACAGGCGATAGTGAAAAAGGCGCAAAAGCTGTTTTTAAGGAAACGGCAATTGATGAAATGTATCATTCGCTTTTGCCCGTGGATAAGGTAAAAAAGCTTGAAGAAATTATAGGTAAATGCACGGGGAAAGTCGTGTATATCGGAGACGGAATTAATGATGCGCCTGTCTTAAAGAGAGCAGATTGCGGCATTGCCATGGGCGCAGCGGGCAGTGGTGCGGCAATTGAGGCAAGCGATATTGTTTTTATGAATGACGATATAGCACTTTTGCCTGAGAGTATCCGCATTGCAAGAAAAACTTTGAATATTGTCAAAGAAAATATTGTTTTTTCGATTGCCGTTAAGGTTTTGGTGCTGATACTTACCGCTTTGGGATATGCGGATATGTGGCAGGCAGTTTTTGCGGATGTGGGAGTTATGGTAATAGCGGTGTTGAATACGTTAAGAACGTTGAAACTGTAAAAAATGAAGTGAAAATATGTGATTTTGTGAAAATTGCATAAAATATATACAAAAATATGATGATACTTCTAACTTTTCGTGTATTGCAAAATTCGATATAGTTTGCTATACTTTAGTTGTACCGAAAAGGTACGAAACTTTTTTCATTTTCCCTCCTTTTAGTGACAGACAAGATCGAAATTATTGTCTGTCTTTTTTTTTACCATTTTAAGCTGTTCGGAATGTTCCGGACAGCTTTTTGTATTGACTGGGAATTTTTGGAGTGATATAATTAAACTGACTATGAAAGGAAGGGGTTTTTGTTATGAATATGAATATTCTTGAAAAGGAAGGCGCATGGTGTTGGTTTGCTGACCCGAGAGCAATTTCCTATAAGGGCAGAACTTTTATCGGTTGTATTGACGTGCACGGAAATATAAAGGCTATTATGCTTCATGAGGGCAAAAAGACTGAGGTTTTGGTGCGCTCCAACTTCCAGCCTGACGACCACGATAATCCTACTTTTTTAGTGCTTCCTGACGAGAGAATTATGATAATTTATTCCCGTCACACAGATGAGGCGTGCTTTTATTACCGAATTTCCAAAAATCCTTGCGATATTACAGATTTAGGTGAAGAAAAGATTTTAAAAACAGACCATAATACAACATATCCTTCACTTTTTGTTATGGAAAACGATAAAGAACATATTTATCTTTGCTACCGCGGTGTTAACTGGCATCCTACGTGCGCCCGTCTTACAATGCCTGATGAGAATGATAATATATTCTTTGATGTTGAGCCATTTCAGATTGTGAAGAGCAATGTTCAGGGAAATGGCTGCCGTCCATATGCTAAATATGTCTCCGACGGCAAGGGCAAGATACATATGGTGTATTCTTCAACGCATCCTGACAACGTGTGCCCTGTTTGTATATATTATTCCTGCCTTGACACGAAGGATTTTACCCTTTATGACATTGAAGGCAATCAGTTAAAGGATAAGATTAACGAAGCACCCTTTGTCGTTTCAGGCTATGAGACAGACCCCGGGTTTGTAATTGACCCCTATTACTCATCCAAGCGTGGCTGGGTGTGGGACGTTATGATTGGTGAGAGAGGTGTAAGCGCCGCAATTGTTAATATTGCCCAGGATAAGATTACTCAGCATTATTACTATACCTATTATGCTGACGGTGCATGGAAGAAGATATTTATCGGTAATGCACATAAATTCCACCGTTCGCAGACAGAATTCTGCTATGGCGGAGGTATGAGTCTTGACCGTGACTGTGAAGGTGTATGCTATGTATCAATACCCATGGGTACAGCTTTTGAAATTGTAAAGTATACAATTGACGAAAATGACCATGTTACAAGAAGGGTTATGACAAAGTATTCTGAGCTTAATAATATCAGACCCTACAAAATTAAAGAAGGTCCTCTTGTATGGATGAGCGGGGACTATTATTACTGGATTGTAAACTCCCGTTACCCACAGGGCTTCCCCACGGGAATATGGATGGACGGAGAAGCGGGTGAGGAAAGGTTTGGCGATGGTATAACCGTTACATGTGATGATGCTAAGGAGGGCGTTATTTACTCTGACGGGGATGTTGAATTAAAGGTTGAAGATACTACTGTTACCTTCTGCGGAAGGGTGAGCAGTAACCCTTTGTCTACATCTGACTGGAATAAAGAGCATAACGCCACAACCGACGGAAGCAGTAAGCTTGTGAGACCTTCTCTGACAGAATTTAAGATTGTAAAGGAAAATGATGCTTACTATCTTCTCCGTGAGGGTAAGGTGGACGTTGTTATAAAAAGAGGTAAATATGAATAAGGATACAATGAAGGAAATTGAAATAAGCCATGAGTATAAGTTCAAGGGCAGAATTGTAAATATGCGCCTTGATACAGTGAAAACTCCCGAGGGGAATGTGGCAGCGCGTGAAATTGTGGAGCACCCCGGCGGAGTGGGAATTGTGGCATTGGATACTGACGGATGCGTATACATGGAGTGGCAGTACAGAAGACCATTTGACGACCTTGTTTACGAAATTCCTGCAGGGAAGAGGGATAAGGATGAAGAGCCTGTCGTATGCGCAAAGCGTGAGTTGGAGGAAGAGATAGGTCTTTTGGCTAAAGAGTGGGTTTATCTTGGCGTAAGCTATGCGTCCCCGGGATTTTGCACGGAAGGGCTTCATCTGTTTCTTGCTACAGATTTGTATGAGGGCAAGGTAAACCGTGACCAGGATGAACTGCTTATAATTGAAAAGGTGCCTCTTGATACGTTGGTTGACAAGGCAATGAGTGGCGAAATTAAAGACGGAAAGACCCTTATCGGCATATTAAAAACCAAGGAATATTTAAGAAGAAAAAATTTATAAAAAAGTATTGACAAATAAGGTCAATATATGTATAATAATTTTGAAAACGATAATCATTATTGTTTTGAGAAGGAATAAAAATATTTAAACATAAAGGAGATTAAAGTATGAAAAAATATGTATGTCCCGTTTGCGGTTATGTTCACGAAGGCGAAGCAGCACCTGAAAAGTGTCCTCTTTGCGGTGTGCCCGGCAGCCGTTTTACAGTAATGGAAGAAGGCGCAGCACTTGCTGCTGAACACGAATACGGTGTTTACGCAAAGACAGTAAAGAATAATCCCGACATTCCCGAAGAAGATAAGAAGTATATTTTTGACCAGCTTATGGCAAACTTCCATGGTGAATGCAGTGAGGTGGGAATGTATCTTTGCATGGCAAGAATTGCTCATCGTGAAGGCTATCCCGAAGCAGGTCTTTACTGGGAAAAGGCAGCTTATGAAGAAGCTGAACATGCTGCAAAGTTCGCTGAGCTTTTAGGCGAAGACCTTGAACCCAACATGAAGGCTACAACAAAGGATAACCTCAAGTGGAGAGTTGATTGCGAATACGGCGCAACAAAGGGTAAGTTTGACCTTGCTGTTATGGCAAAGAAGTACGGCTTGGATGCTATCCATGACACAGTTCATGAAATGGCAAGAGATGAGGCCCGTCACGGAAGAGGTCTTGAAGGACTTTTGAAGAGATATTTTAAGTAATGCAGAGGCTCCCTTTTCGACTGAGGGAGTGTAACGGCACAAGGCTTCATTGACTAAGGCTTATAATTGCTGCACTCCTTCCGTCAGCATAGCTGACACCTTCCTCGGGGAGGAAGGCAATAAGAATTTAATTTAATGGAGGATAAAATTATGGCTAAATATATATGTCCCTGTGGCTATGAATATGATGTGACAGTTGGCGATCCCGATAACGGCATTGCTTCCGGTACAGCATGGGAAGATGTTCCCGAGGATTGGGTTTGCCCCGTATGCGGTCTTGGTAAGGACGCATTTACAGAAGAATAAAAAGATTGCCCCTTTAGTCCCCGGTTCAGGAAGGCTGAAGGGGCATATTTTTTTCATTAAGCTAATTGACATTTAATAAAAAACATAGTATGATTAATCATACTAATCATACAAGGGGAAAAGATTATGGATATACAGAGCGGAAAATATGCATGGATGGTGAAGATTGGCGAAAAGGGGCAGTTTGTTATCCCGAAAGAAGCAAGAGAGCTTTTTCAGCTGCATCCGGGAGATGAGATTTTAGTCCTTGGCGATAAAGAAAAGGGTATAGCAATTTTGCCTAAGGGAAAGCAACAGGATTATATTAAAAAGATTTTCAAGGATATTGATGAATGATAACGGTGAAGCAATATGAGTAAAATAGTTTTCTTTTGTATTCCTGCACACGGACATACTAACCCCACTTTGGGCGTTGTCAGTGAGTTGGTTTCGCGGGGACATGAGGTGTGGTACTATTCATACAATATTATGCGTGAAAAAATTGAAGCTGCCGGGGCAAAATTTATATCCTGCGACGATTACGACGCAGAGCAGAGGTTAAGCAGTAAAGATTCTGCCCGTGTGGGGAAGGATATTGCCTTTTCCACAAAGCTGTTGGTGGATACCGCATTAGCCCTTGATGATAAGGTTTGCTTTGAGATGGAGGATATTCAGCCTGATTGCATTGTGGCTGATTCCATGGCATTATGGGGAAAAGCTATTGCGCTTAAGCTTGGTATTCCCTTTGTTTCTTCAACAACCACCTTTGCTTTCAACGAGCATTCAGCTAAAATTATGAAGCAGGGAATCGGAGATTTGTTTAAAATGCTTATTTCAATTCCCAAAACAACAAAACAGGTAAAGAGGCTGAGAGATAAGGGGTATCCCGTCAAAAATGTTCTTGATATTATAGGCAGTGATGATGAAGCGCATACCATTGTTTACACTTCGTCTGAATTTCAGCCTTGTTCTGAGACTTTTTCGGATAAATTCACTTTTGTGGGACCTTCAATAAGGGATGCAAAAGATGAAATAATAAAGATGCGGGACAAGCTAATCTATATATCCATGGGAACTGTCAATAATGACATGATGTCTTTTTATAAAAACTGTATCCGGGCATTTAAAGATACACCTTATCAGGTTATTATGTCGGTTGGGAATATAGTGTCTGTTGATGATTTCGGCAAATTGCCTGAGAATATATCAGTTTTTCCGTATGTTGACCAGATTGCCGTTTTAAAGAAGGCGGATGCATTTATAACCCACGCAGGGATGAACAGTGTAAGCGAAGGCTTATATTTTGAAGTGCCTCTTGTTATGCTGCCTCAGACTGCTGAGCAGAAAGGGGTTGCAGAGAGAGTTGGGGAGCTTGGTGCGGGAATAAGGATGGATAAACAGGATGTAATATCTCTTAAGAGCGCTGTGGATAAAGTGCTTGGAGATGTCACATATAAGAAAAATGCCGAAAAAATTTCACAAGGGTTTAAAAAAGCTTCGGGTGCAAAGGGCGCGGCAGATAAAATAATCGAGGTTTGCGGTAAATAATTGACACCTCTTTGTTTTCTTGATAAAATAAAACAAGGGGGTGTTTCTTATGAAGAGGATTTTATGCCTTGCGGCAATATTTATTATGATATTCAAAATAAATGCTCTGGCGGAGGATTTTACCTTTGATGTGTTTGACATGGATGTAAGAGAGGACGAGGTAGTTCTTATGGATTCGGAAGAAGACTTTGAAGCTGCGCTTACAAAAGCCTGGGACAATATGGAGAAAGAGATTAAGCTTTACCCCGATATAAAAATCCATAAGGATGATGTAGTGGGTCTTTTTTCTGCTGTTTGTTATGAAAATCCGAAATACTACTATGTTGAAAAGAGGTTTTCCATAACGGCTAACAAGGAAGGGTATGTAGGCAGTATACTTAACCTTTCATATACTGCTGATAACATGGACGAGGTAAGAGGGGTATGGGCGGAAATTGACAAGGCAACAGAGGAAATATTATTTTACATAGATGATTCTATGACAGATTTTGAAAAGATTATGACGGTGCATGATTATATGGATTTGCACTATGTTTACGATATTACAGATACTGACCAGACATATCTTATTATGCTTGATAAAAAAGGCGTTTGTGCGGCTTATGCGGAGACTTTTCAGCATATGATGAATGTGCTTGATATTGATTGCACATTGGTTGCATCTAAGGCTATGGGGCATATATGGAACATGGTGAAGCTTGATAATAAGTGGTACCATGCAGATGTTACATGGGATGACCCTGTGCCTGATATGTTTGCTCATGTGTGCCACGAATATATGCTTTTAAGTACAGATGCTATAAGTACTTTAGGGCATTACGGCTTTGATGCTCCATACGATGCAACGTCAACTGATTATGATGAGGCCTCCTGGCACGATGATTTGTCCTCCCTTGTGACAATTGGCGGGGTAATGTATATGAACGAGGGGAATAATCTCATTGACGAAGAGGGTAATATTATTTATAAAAACCTCGATGGCGGAGACGGGAAGTGGAATGTTTCGAAAAAGAGTGGCGTCTCCGGTGTTGTATGGGCAGGACTTTGCGAAGTGAATAATATACTCTATTTCAACACCGATGCAGGCATTTTCTCCTACAATCCGGTTACAGAAGAAATTGAATGTGTTCTTGAAGAATACGGCATTGCAGGTATTTTTGCTGACGGAAATACAATCCATTACAGCGAATATGATTTTGATAAGGGGCAGTTTGTAAAAAAGGGCGATTTAACCGTATCGGGAAGCTTTGTGAAATCAGCAGAAATTGAAGCTGATGAAGCGGTTGTAAAAGTTTATAATGACTCAGAGACACCTTTGTGGGTTGTAAGTAGCGGCAAGGATTACAAAATCCATAAAATTGCCCCTAAGGAAGTAGGAATTGCAAGATTTGAAAATGGCGATGAACAAAGTGTTTTTGTTTGGGAAGGTAATATGGTGCCTGTGGATAGAAAAATTGAATTAAGAAAATAAACAAATCCGCTGATTTCAATCAGCGGATTTGTTTTATGCTTTAAATTACTTCTTCATGGGAATTCCCTGTGCTTCGAGTGCGGCGATAATGGAGTCAACCACTTCCATTACTTCTTCTTTAGTAAGTGTTCTTTCACTGTGGGAGAAGAGAATACGTACTGTGATGGACTTGCCTGAATCATCCACATATGTGTCAAGAAGCTTAACGGACTTTATGAGAGGACAGTTTGCTTCTTCAATAGCCTTGCCGATAGGTGCATACTTATCGGAGATGAAAGTAACGTCAATTTCCATTTCGGGGTATTTGGAGGGTTCCTGATACTTGATGGAATTATTCTGTTCGCCGGAGAATGCAGTTACGTCAATTTCAGCAAATACGATAGAAGCCTTTTTGTCAATCTTCTTTGAAACTGTGGGATGAACAACACCCATTTCACCTAATTTAACACCGTTTAAGTAAATGGCATTAAGATTTCTGGGGTGCTTATAGGAATGAACAGCTTCAGTCTTTTCAAATGTGAGTGTTGCGTGTCTTAAATCGTCTGTTACAACAGCTAAGATATCGCGAAGGTAAATATACAATTCTTCAACGCTCTTTGTTTTGTCAAAGAGTGTGATGCAAAGCTTCTTTTCTTCCTTGCAGAGTCCGTCTTCCTTTAAGCCGTTTATAACTCTGCCCACTTCAAATACACCAAATGCGGGTGCATAGGAGGTGTTGGACTTAACCTGACAAAGCTGTGTGGGGATGATTGTTTTACGGATTGTTTCAATGTTGGGGTTTGTGGCGTTAACGAGCTTGATATTATCTTCAATTTCGATGCCCAAATCCTTATATTCGTCATAATATGCCCAAACGTATGAGTGAAGCTCGTGGAGAGAAAATCTCTTAACCAAGATATCCTTAATCTTTTCTTCCATTGTCTTTTCTTCAGCGGCACGAACGGGGTAGAGAGGAACGGAGGCTGTGTTAATCTCGAAATTATCATAGCCATAGATACGTGTGATTTCTTCGATGATGTCTGCCTTCATTGTAACGTCCTTTGTGGCACGCCATGAGGGAACTGTTACATTGAAATTATCGCCCTCTGTGTCAACAGTAAAGCCTAAGGCACGAAGTGTTTTAACGATTGTGTCATTGGAAATTTCGATGCCTGTATAGCGGTCAACAAACTTTTTATCGAATGTGAGGCTTCTTTCAGGGTAGGAGAATGCAATTTCGTCTGTAAGGGATGAAACCACCTCTACACCTTCATCAATATCTGTAAGAAGCTTTACAAAGCGTGCGATTGCGGGAACTGTAAGATTAGGGTCAAGGCACTTTTCATACCTCTGGGAAGCATCTGTTCTGTGTGCAAGACGAACTGTGCTTTTACGGATGCTTACTGCATCAAAGGTTGCACTTTCCAATGTAAGACGTGTTGTATCCTCAACGATTTCACTGTCTAAACCACCCATGATACCTGCAATCGCAACGGGTGTGTTGTCGTTACAGATCATAAGTGTGTTTTCGTCACAGTTACGGTCAATACCATCAAGTGTTTTAAATGTGAAGGGAGAGTCAAATCTCTTGATGCGGAGCTTTTCAACCTTTCTTGAGTCAAATGCGTGCATGGGCTGACCCATTTCAAGCATCAGGTAGTTTGTAAGGTCGGCAAGAAGGTTAATGGAACGCATACCGCAGTAGTAAAGACGGATACGCATATTAACGGGACTTACGTTCTTTGTGATGTTTTCAACCTGAAGACAAGAATATCTCTGACAAAGAGCATCTTCAATCTTCATGTCAATTTTGGGAAGATTATCATACTTACTAAGGTCAACAGAGTCGAGAGGCTTTAACTCTCTGCCTGCAATTGCCGCAAATTCACGGGCAATACCATAGTGACCCCAGAGGTCGGGGCGGTTTGTAAGGCTCTTGTTGTCAACCTCGAAGATAATATCGTCGATTTCGTACAAATCCTTTATAAGTGTACCGTTTGCTGCATCCTCTGTAATATCTATGATGCCGTCATTGGAGTCAGAAATTCCGATTTCCTTCTCAGAACAGCACATACCATAGCTTGTAAAGCCAGCCAAAGCACGGGGAGCAATTGTGATTTCGCCGATTCTTGCGCCGATGGGGGCAAAGGCTGTCTTCATGCCGACACGGACATTGGGCGCACCGCAAACAACATCAACAAGCTCGCCCTGACCTGCATCAACCTTTAAAAGGTGAAGCTTTTTTGAGTCGGGGTGGTCGTTAACCTCCTTGATTTCAGCAACAACGATACCGTCGATGTCGCTGCCCTTAAAGAAAATCTCGTTTTCAACTTCGGCAGTTGAAAGAGAGAACTGACTTATTAATTTTAATTTGTCCAGACCTGTGAAATCCACAAAGTCGGAAATCCAATTCATAGAAAGATACATATATATTTCAATCCTTTCGATAAGATGTGGGGAATTTAACACTCCCTCAGTCAGCTTCGCTGACAGCTCCCTCACTGAAGGAGCCTATAAGGAAGATGATTATATTATTCGTCGTCTGTGAACTGAGCAAGTGCCTTAAGACTGCCTGAGTTAAGGTCGCGGATGTCCTTGACGCCGTACTTCATCATAGCAAGGCGGGTAAGGCCTAAACCAAAGGCGAAGCCTGTGTATTCCTCAGGGTCAATACCGCCTGCCTTTAATACTTCGGGGTGAATCATACCACAGGGACAAAGCTCGAGCCAGCCTGAGTGCTTACAGGAGGGGCAGCCGTCGCCGCCGCAGATAAGACAGCTTATGTCAAGCTCAAAACCCGGTTCCACGAAGGGGAAGAAGCCGGGACGGAGACGAACCTTGATATCCTTTTGGAAAACTTCACTAAGCATTGTCTTCATAAAGAAGATAAGGTTTGAAATGGAGATGTTCTTGTCTACCATAACACCTTCCATCTGGAAGAAGGTGTTTTCATGGCACGCATCTGTTGCTTCGTTTCTGAAGCATCTGCCGGGAAAGATAGCCTTGATGGGCTTGCCTTCGTTGATAAGAGCATCCTTATATTTTTTGTAGATAGCATTCTGTGCTGCAGAGGTATGACTCTTTAAAAGCTGACCGTT
>JAFYPR010000114.1 GCA_017547445.1 Clostridia bacterium | reverse complement strand
GACTGGTGAGATTTTACACATACTGTAAAATATCTCATCTTAAATGTATTAAAAGGGTCTTAATGTAAGAAGCTTTAAATATAAGGATATAGATTATATACCTGAAAACATTGAAGAAGAAATAAAGGGACTTACCTTCGTAGGTGTTTTAGGCTACAGAGTTGCTCTTGCAAGAAGGGCAAAAGAGTCTGTAAAGAAAATATCAAGAGTTTTTGTAAAGCCTGTTATGGTAACGGGTGACCATATCATAACGGCGGCGGCTTTTGCAAAAGGTGCTTCTCTTATAAAGAGTGAAAAGGAATGTATAAGCTTCCACGAGCTGGCAGACTGTGATGACAAATTCCTTATTGAGGCGGCTGATAAGTACAGAGTTTTTTCTTCGGCTACAAGTTACGACAGAGAAAGGCTTGTAAGGGTGCTCAGCGAAAACAACAAGAGGGTTATTGTGGCAGGTCAGCAGATGACAGCACCTTCCGTTGCCCTTTATGCCAATGCATCCTTCGGGGATGAAACAATGCCTGATTGCGATGTAATGGTAAAAAAGTGTGACATTGAAAATGTATCTGAGACTATTTACAAATCAAGAAGCGTAAGAGGAAATCTTGCATATTCATCACTTCTTGCAATAAGCATTGGTTTGGCAGAAGTGCTTGTAATGCTTTATATGCTTTTAACGGGACAAACTGTGTTGCCCACTGCAATTCAGATGCTTCTTGTAAATTTGTTTGTTGTGTTTGTGCCTACACTTGCAGTATCCGTTTGTGCAAGCGTGCATCACAGACTTGACAGAGAGGATATATTTGCGGTAAGATGTGTTTTACAGGGAGTGATATGTGCACTGTTTTCACTTGCATCAGGGCAGTTTTTACCCTTTGTTGCCGTTTACGCGATACTGGAAGCGGCAAGAATTTGCGTATCCTTTGACAATCTTGAAAAAGGACGTTGGGGGATATGGGGTTTAATTGCACTTACAGTAGCGTTTATTGTGACATGGGTGATGACAGGTGTTTCGGCAAGCGCTTTTATATGCGCTCTTGCGGCAGTTGTGATAAACTCTCTTATACCCTATCTTAAGCTGAAGGGATTGAAAAAATAATGTACGAAGATATTATTGAAGGCAGAAATGCCGTGGTTGCGGCACTTAAAAGCGGCAGACAGATTGACAAGATTTATATAAGACGCGGTGACAACAAGGGGAGCATGGTACCTATTATTGCCAAGGCAAAGGAAAGGGGCATTCCTGTTGTTGAAATTGATAAGGCAAAAATAGATTCAATGAGTGAAACAGGCGTGCATCAGGGTGTTATTGCCCGAATCCCTCCTTATGAGTACAAAACGGTTGAGGATATTTTAAATATTGCAAAGGAAAAGGATGAGCCTCCTTTCATTGTTATCCTTGACCATCTGGAAGACCCTCATAATTTAGGTTCAATTATCCGTACTGCAAACTGTGCAGGTGTACACGGAGTTATTATTTCAAAGCATGACGGTGTTACCCTTACTGCGGCGGCAGTTAAGGCAAGTGCAGGCGCGGCAAGCTTTACGGCGGTTGCAAGGGTAAATAATATTGCCCAGACTGTTGACTACTTAAAAGAACAGGGCGTATGGGTGACAGGTGCTGATGCAAAGGGTGACAGAAGTATTTATGAGGCTGACCTGAAGGGTGCGGTTGCACTTGTTGTGGGCGGCGAGGACAAGGGTATAAGCCGTCTTACAGCATCTAAGTGCGACTTTTTGGTTGGTATACCCATGAAGGGTGATGTTAACAGCCTTAACGCATCTGTTGCGGCGGCACTTATGATATATGAAACTATGAAGCAAAGGTAACATGAAAGGAATGACAGAATATGAAGGCAGTTGTTGCAGTAATCGGTCAGGACAGAAAGGGTATTATCGCAAGAGTTTCCACTCTTCTGTACGAAAGAGGGGTAAACATTATTGATATTTCCCAGACCATTATGGAAGATATGTTTGTTATGACGGCAATGGTTGATACAAAGGATTGCAATGTGGAGTTTGATACTCTCCGTCACGAGCTTACAAGCCTCGGTGATGAAATCGGTGTGCAGATTACAATTCAGAGAAAGAAAATATTTGAATCAATGCATCGTATATAAGAGGTGGCGAAATGATAAATAATTCTGAAATTTTTGAAACGCTGAATATGATTAATTCAGAGCATCTTGATGTAAGAACCATCACGATGGGTATTTCGCTTCTTGACTGTGCAAGCGAGGATTATAAGAAGGCTACGGATAAGGTTTATGACAAGATAACAAGATATGCAGAAAACCTTGTAGAGACAGGCTGTGATATTGAAAAGGAATTCGGTATTCCCATTATCAATAAGCGTATCGCCGTAACACCTATTTCGCATGTGGCATCCTCTTGCGGTCATTATGTAGATTTTGCAAAAGCATTGGACAGAGCTGCCGATACAACAGGTGTTAACTTCATTGGCGGATACTCTGCTCTTGTGGCAAAGGGATATACAGCTTCAGACAGACTTTTTGTTGAGTCTATCCCCGAGGCTTTGGCTGAAACAAAGAAGATGTGCTCTTCCGTTAACGTGGCTTCCACCAAGGCAGGTATCAATATGGATGCCGTAAGACAGATGGGTCAGGTTATAAAAAAAGCGGCAGAATTAGACGATATGGCATGTGCAAAGCTTGTTGTATTTGCAAATGCAGTTGAAGATAACCCCTTTATGGCAGGTGCATTCCACGGTACAGGCGAGGGTGAGTGCGTAATAAACGTTGG
>JAFYPR010000113.1 GCA_017547445.1 Clostridia bacterium | reverse complement strand
ACCATATTGATATATTCTGTTACGGTAGTACCCATCCCCTCCTTGAAAAGTCTGCATAAATAAGACTCGCTCACAAAAAACTCCCGGCTTAAATCCTTCACGCTTTCTATTTTCTCAAAGTTGAGGTTTATATACGACAACACCGCTCCGAGAGTTTTATTAAAGCTGTGCACACTTTTTCTTTTTGCCTCCGGCGAATAACTGATTAAAATAAGAATTTCACATAACAGCCTGAAAATATCCTCACGGGTTTGAGTTTTTTCAAGCTCTTCGGCACATTCTCTTATTCGCTTCAATACCTCTTTTTCAGGGGAAACAAGCCTTTTGTCAAACCCTGAAAGCAAAACATTCTTCGCCTCCTCCGTCAGAAACATATCCAGAAATTCATCATCAAAATATATTACCGTTCTTTTATGTTCACTTTTTGAATAATTCCCGTGGGGTATTCCCTTCTTTGACAGAACTATATTGGTTCTGTCAGTTGCTATAATCTCATCACCGATCAGAAGCGTCATCATCCCCTCAAGAGGCAAAAAAATCTCATAGGCATAATGATAATGCGGCACACCCATTGTATGCTTTGAGGTAAATTCTTTTGTTTCAACGCTGAAGCCTTTAAATTCATGATAAATGGCACTCATATTATCGCCTCCATATTCAGTTTACGTCAAAATAGTTCTAATTTCAATCATTTTATGCAAATAAGTTGAAGAAATTTGAACAACCATCTGCTAAACTGATATTATCAAAGAAGGGACGTGTTAAGTATGAAAAAAATCATTGCAATTATTTTGTGCATCAGCTTATGTATATCTTTTTCCCCTCAGTTAATTCTTGCAGAGGATACCATAAGCCACAGCACACTTTTCTCATGGAATTTCACCACAGGCACAAAATATTCCACACCAAAAGTATCCGGCACAAGTGCAACAAGTGTCAGCTGGGGTAATTACCGTGTTGCCTTTATGGCATTTCCTATTCCAGATACCATAGAGCAAGACAACTGGGTAATTTCAGATGGTTACATGACATTTGACAACGGCAGAAAATCATCTCAGGCACCAACCGTTACCATAAAAATGATTGACGGGGATTCTCTTATGGAAATCCATAACAGTCATTCGGCAGGCACAATTACAGATGCTTCTGCAACTGCTTCTCTTGCCAATCTTCGTGACACGGGTAAAATCGTGGGCACCTTTTCAACTCTTACAAGCGATATGTCGTCTCACCTTTCAATCGGTGACGAAATGAAATCGCTTAAAGAGGCAGGCAAGAAATATATCGGCTTTTATTTAACCTGCCGAAGTGAGGATAATGCCGCAAGCGCAGGTATTGTTAACTTTGTAAAGCCTGTCCTTTCCACTGCTCCCGAAATTGAGGAGGTTGTTGATCTCGACGTAATAATTTCTCCGCAAGTATTAAAAAAGGGCGAAAGCATAACCATCACCCCCACCCTTTCCCCTGTTGATGCAATTATAACAAATATAGTTTCTTTTGACGAAAGCATTGCAAACGCAAGCTTTACAGATAATTCAATTACAGTAAATGCCATTAATACAGGCTTTGCAGAAATTACCATAAGCATAGAATACGAGGACAAAACTATGGATAAGACCTTCTCTGTATCAGTAACAGAAAATAACACATGTGAAGATTTACCCTCCGTAACAATTTTTGAAAATGGCTCCTTTGCCCCCATTGTCATGGACGAAAGCTATTCCGATGCTGTTTCCTATAATCAGATAAAGCGTGCCTCGGGTGATTTCCGGCAGGATATGGCACTTGTATCGGGTATAATGGATGTAAACTCTATTCCCATAGACGATACAAGCAAAAGAAGGGATGCTCGTCTTGCTTCTTTAAATATGCCCGAAATTGAAAGTACTGCAATCATCATAGGCTCTGTTGAATCAAGTGAAATTATTCAAAGCCTTATCCTCTCAGGCAAACTGGACGAAGCCGCACAGATTAAAGGCAATTGGGAAGGCTACGTCATAAAGAAAGTTAAAAACCCTACAGGCGGCATTGAAAACGCACTTGTAATTGCAGGCAGTGACACACGCGGTACAATTTACGGTATATATGCTCTTAGTGAGAAAATGGGCGTGTCCCCCTGGTATTGGTGGAGCGATGTAGCTATTGACACAAAATCCTCCTGCATATTCACGGAAGATACAATCGTAAATGAAGGACCCGATGTAGCATACCGTGGTATATTCATAAACGACGAAGAACACTTTGTCAACTGGTGCGAGCATCACTTCCCCGACGACTATGCAATGGACGGAGTTGAAGTAAACGGTCCCAATGCATATATCTACAATCATATGTACGAGCTTTTGCTCCGTTTGGGCGCAAACACACTCTGGCCGGCAATGCACGAATATACAACAGCATTCAACTACGATACAGACGAAAACGGTATCCCCTTTAACGCAAAGGCGGCGGCAGAATACGGCATTGTTATGAGCTCCTCACACTGCGAGGTAATGCTCCGCGGTAACGTTGGCGAATGGGAACCCTGGTACAATCAGAATAAAGATAAATACAACATCCAGGGTTCATCCGTAAATGCGGCTTATGACTACACATTGAACAAGGAAGCTATCCTTGCATATTGGAAGGAACGCCTTATTGCAAACAAAGACTTTGAAAGCATCTTCGTTTTAGGTATTCGTGGCGTACACGACGGCGCACCCCGCTATGCAAACCTTTCAGGTGCAGGCTATGGAAGTGGTACAACAGGCATCGTTAATATGATGAAGGATGTTATTACCGAGCAGAGAAATATGATTAAAGAAATCTACGGCAACGAAGACGCTGTGCCTCAGGTTTTTATCCCTTACAAGGAAATGAACACTTATTACAACCACAACAACGGTGATTTAGCCGCATGGCTTCCCGAGGATGTAATTGTAATGTATGCAGAGGATAACCAGAACTATCTCCGCCAGACTTCAACTGCAGCCGAGAGAGCAAGAAGCGGAGGCTTGGGTATTTACTACCACAACTCCTACTGGGGCACACCAAAGAGTTATTTGTGGCTTAATTCCACCTCCACAACTCTTATGTATGAGGAAATGCGAAAAGCCTACGACACAGGTGCAGAAAAATACTGGATATTGAACGTAGGTGACTTAAAACCAGGCGAATTGAATTGCGAATTCTTTATGCGTATGGCATGGGATATTGACCGCTATGATGATACAAATATCTATACTGAATTTTACAAAAATCAGGCAATGCGGGACTATGGCTTAAGTGAAGAAGCTGCTGACGTTTATGCCGATGCATTAAAGAAGGTTAATTCTCTTGTAATGGCAAAGAAGGCAGAATTTTTTGGTTACACCACAACAAGCAGTGCAACCAATCCATATTTCCCGTCTGCCAATGCTTTCCCCTTCAGTATTACAGAGCATGGTGACGAAGGACAGCTTATGGTAAATCGTTGGAATGAATTAGTTGATACATTAGGTGATATCTATTCATCCCTTCCCGATGATAAAAAAGACTCCTTCTATGAACAGATTTACCACTTCGTACTCTCCTACCGCAACCGTAACGAAGAATACGTATATTATTGGAAAAATCAGCTTTATTTTCAGCAGGGCAGATACGCCTCCACATCTGCATATGCTGATTTGTCAAGGAAAGCAGTAAAAAGACTTTCCTCAGACCAGGAATATTACAACTCCCTTAACAATGGCAAATGGAGCGGTATGCTTGATTATGACCATATCATCTACTACCAGAGCAATCAGGGCGCATTGAGAGTAAAGGACAGTATGTACTACTCATCCCCCGCCACGGCAAAGGGCATAGGTGCAGTATGCGAAGGACAGACTCTTCCCGCAGATGACGTAACACTTAAATTCAACTCTTTAGCTGATAACAAACGATTTATTGATATTTTCGGTAAAAATGTATTTAAAGAAAGCTATGTTATTGAATGTGACGATTTTATCACCCTTTCCAAAACAAGCGGAAGTGTCTATACCGAAGAAAGAATAACTGTTTCAATCAATTGGGATGTCCTTACAAAGGGTAACCACACAGGCATAATCACAGTTTACAACGCTGATGAAGACGGAAACAAAGAAGATGCCGTAAATACCTTTACCGTTGAAGCCGTAAAAAGTGCAATTGAGCTTGAAGAAAACACATATTCCGAGGCAAACGGCTTTGTTGCAATTGAGGCAGAACGCTTTACCCAAATGCTTGAAGGTGCAGACGGCAGCTACTGGGCAGTAGTTGAAAACTTAGGTCAGTCAGGCGATGGTGTAAAGGGCTTCCCGGATCTTGCCGACAAGGTTAACATTTATGCAACGGATAATGCCGCTCAGCTTGTATACAGAATTTATTTTGAAACAGCAGGCACATTCCAAGGCATGCTCTACCGCTTACCTACATTGAATGAGGGTAGTGAAAATGGTGAGGCGAGAAGCTGTAATATTGCAGTTGGTCTTAAAGGTGAAGCACCCACCCTTCTTACAGGCAACCGCGACACAAGCGGCACCTGGGGCGCAAATGTGATGCGCGGTCACGAGCCTCTTGCCTTTACAATCACCATCCCCGAAAAGGGTTATTATGATTTGCTTGTTTACAAGATTGACTCTTCTATTGCCTTTGACAGAATTGTAATTGAAACAACAAGTACAGACTCGTCCCACATTGGTCCTCCCGAAAGTCCTAACAATATTTGCGAAACAACGGAAACTGTAATAGGTACTGTTCCCTCTGCGGTTGCAGAAATCGTTCCCAATGCTGCTATTTCTCCTTTGGGAAATCTTACTGTAGGTGTGGGCACGGTAAATCAGATTAAGATAAGCAAGGCAGATGATGCTACTGTTACCTTCTCCGTTCTTGAAAGCTCAACAGCCTTTGCGGAATATGAAAACGATATTCTTACAATCTACGGCTTAAAGGAAGGCAGTGCAACAATTATTGCCCATGTGACAGAAGAAGGCTTCAATGACGGATATCAGGAATTCCCCGTTTTTGTTACAAATGATACGGATTACGAAGGCTACAAGGAAGTAAACGGTGAGCTTGTCATAAACACAAAGGATGCAATGCTTAACAGTGCATATGCAACTCATACCGATATTTCCACCCACACCTGGGCATTAGCAGATGAGGGAATTCAGCTTACTCCCAACACAGGTAAGAACTGGACAACAGCCTCTTCTGTTCCCTCCTCCGCTCCTTCCATAAGCTTTGTAGCAGAATTTACAACTCCCGGCACATATTATGTAGCGGCAAACTTCTCAAACCCCGATGATGCTTCCGACAGCTTCCATTTCGGTCTTGACGGCACACTTGTATTTTCGTCCAATACTAAGAACAACCGTGTGGTAACAAAGGCTACTGAGTGGTTCTCTCATTCAAGCTGGACGGTCGAAATCCCAAAGGAGGGCGAATATACCCTTAACCTCTGGGCTCGTGAGGACGGCGTTGTGATAAATCAGCTTTACTTGTCACAATTTCAAGTTACTGACGGACAGACAGGTAATCTTAAAACAACCCCCGGTGAAAGCCAAAAGCTTACGCCTCTTGTCTTAAGTGACGAAGAAAGGGTTGAACTTGACAGCCGCTTTGTTTTTTCGGGATATGATTTAACCGCTGTTTATGACAATTTAAACATATCCGAACAAGGCTCATTTTCAAGCAATATTATATGGCAATCTTCCGATGAAAGTGTTATTGCACTAAACGGACAGGTAACAACCCCCGAATGTGATACCTTTGTCACATTAACAGGCACATTTACTTACGGTAATGCAACTAAAACAGTTACATACGATTTAATAGCAAAAGCCGAAGAAGAGATTATCAATTCCGCATCAGGCTTTAAGTACAATAACTTTACACCTTTTTCAACACACAGCTATATTTCATTTGATTTAACAGCAAAGGCAATAAGCGACGGCTTTATAGGTATTGCCGCATCCGATAAATCCCCCACATCCTATGGTGCGTTCCCCATATGCTTCCGTATTTGTCCTGACGGCTACTTTGATGCACACGACGGCACTAAGTACACAACGGTTGACACCGTTCCCTACGAGGCAAATAAAACCTATCGTGTTGTCATGGATGTTGATGTTACAAATCAAGTCTACAGTGCCTATGTAGTTACAGACGGCGAAGTTAAAACAGTTGCAAAGGATTTCAAATACCGTGCAACAGCAACAGACTTTGAAAAAATCACAGTTTGCCCCGGTAGCGGTGTTACTGCAGGATTGTTTAATATAAAGAACCTTACAGTCAGCACAATGCCTTATACAATTATGAATCTTTCTGTAAATGACAGCAATTTCACAGCAGACATACTCTATTTCGGGCAGACAAAGCAAAAGGACAGCGTTGTCGTTGCTCACTACAACGGAAATGATGAAATGACAAGCGTGAGCCGTACTCCCCTTTCCCTCACCTTCGGTGAGATCTATCCTGTAGAGTGTGAAATCGGAGAAAGTACATCTACCCTTAACATAATGGTTATGAATAATAAGCTTACTCCATTGTCCGTAAACAAAAAGCTGAATTTTTCTGATAAAATATAATTGAATAGGATGTGCAAAATGAAAAAAATATTATCGGCAGTTTTAGCTTGTATTATGGTAATAGCTATATTGCCTTCTATAAGCTTTGCAGGAGAAAATAGTCTGTGCTTTACCTGGGCATGGGATAAAAATGTGATGGAAACAGATAATTCGGCAACTGTTGTCTCCTGGTCAGGCGGAAGTAATGCAAGCTATAGAAGTGGCTTCATTGTTTTCGATGTGCCTGAGGATTTTGTTTTTGATAAATTAAAAACAAATGTGACCGCAGATTTTACAATTAACTCCGCACATATTAACAACGCAGGACAGGAGCCTACTGCTGCGGTTGTGCTTGTAAACGGCGACAAGGTAAAAGAGGCATATAATGCCCTTGACGGAACAAGCCTTAAGGCACTTAAAAATACAGGTGCGTTTCTGGGCACTTATGCCATTGACTCGACCCCTTCAGACAGTCCACTTGAAAACATATCTCTCAATGATTATTTTATGAAATATCCCGATGCGAAAAGCGTTGGCATATATCTTACAAACCTCTCTTCTGACGGCTTTGAATGTGCAGACGGTATGGCAAGTAAGATGACAAGCTTTGATTTGGATTTTAATGTGACAGAGGATGCCTTATCAAACTTCATTACAATATATGATGAAGAAGGAAATACTTTAGACACCATTTATGTACGCGGTGAAAACGGAAAAACATATAATGTTTCGGACTATGTAGCAGATACGTATTTTTCAAATGGGGTTCAGTATTCCTTTAAGGTAGCGGAAAGTGAAACATTTACAGTTTCGGCAAATCCCTCGGGTGTTACGGTTATATATGAAAAGATAAAGAATGGTAGTCTTACATATAAAGCCACAAATTCAGGCTATAGCGGAACTGCTTCCGAGACAGGAATAATGGTTGCAACAGGTGGCTCAAGCTATGCATCTGCCACAAGAGCACCGTCTGTGTCGGGAGTTTCACACAACTCAGGTTCTGCAACTTTAGGTAGTGCAAGAGTGGGGGTTATGGAGTTTGAAATTGACTCTTCCATTGACCCCGGCAGTGTAAGTGATGTGACTTTAAACTTTTACGTAAAAAAGGTACATGCAAACCTTTACTCAAACTGGATGAGACTTGGCGTGTATGCTACGGATAACCCCCATATTGCGGAATACTCATTAGGCGGAATGGACTACAACTTATACCCTGCGATAAATAATGACTATTCCGAAAATGCAGTATATTGGTCAAATGAGGAAATTTCCTCATCGTCAAAGGGTTGGAAAACTGTTGACATAAGAAAAATCATTGTTGACGTACTTGACGAGGCAAAAGAGGCAGGTAATACTACAGGAACGATTAAAATTGTTTTAAGACTGCAGGTTCCTACTGCCGGTCTGTACATAGCCTCAAGTGATGAGAATAATGCACCCTATCTTACAATAACAACAAGTTATACTTCCCTTCTGGCAAAGTATAACTTTGAAAATTTAATAAACGGTAAGGCAGAGGACGTAACAGGAAACGGCTATAATGCACTTCTTTTAGGCGATGCAAAAATCGAAAACGGAGAATTGGTACTCAACGGAAATGGTGCGGCGCAGATTGATAGTGAAGATTTCCGTACCCATCTTGACAGCTACACTATTGCAACCTATATAACCTTGGACGGTGATGCGGTAAGCGGAACAAGACTTTATGACTTTGGTGCATCAAGTGGCAACAGCGGATTTTTGCGTGTCAAGGATTTTGGCGTAGGCTTGAAGTATAATAACGGAACAACTGTTATTGCAGGTAAAAACACAGGCGATATTACGCCCTTTGAGAATGACCGGAAATACCATGTTGCAGTAACCTATGACGGAGCAAAAAAGCTTACAAAGGTTTATGTTAACGGTGAATTGGTTATTGAAACGAGTGATATTAAGTATGGTCTTGATGATTTTACTGACGCTACTCCAAACAACTTTATAGGCAGAACAAACTGGTACGGCACAAGCGTAGCAAAGGATAACCCAGATATCAAGGCAAGCTATGATGATTTTAGTGTATACACCACAGCACTTGACGAAAGAGTTATTTTATCCCTTTACAACCCCGATTTTGAAAATGACGTAAAAAATGCGGCGATAGAAATTGCGGATGATATGTCAGAATATATTTCCTCACCCGTAACGGAGGATTTGCCCTTTGATACAACTTTCGTAACGGAAAAGGGAGATACATTTGATGTTGAATGGTTTACAAGTGACAGCAGTATTGTAAATAGCAGCGGTAATGTATTCCGTGGTACAGAAAACCTTTCCTGCAATGTATATGCTGTAGTTTCCTGGGGTGAATACCATGCTGTTACACGAACAATGACGGTTACCGTTAAAGCCTTGAGCAATACCGAAATAGAGGAAAGCCTTATTTTACGCTACACCTTTGAATATGACGGAAACACTCTTTACAATTATGACAGAGCAAATATTTCCGAAAATAACGTTATAAAATTACCCGATGATATCAATGTTGGTGTTACAGATTATACTGTTGCAGCCTGGGTTAGATGTGACGATTTAACCCGTGACGGACAGCGAATTTATGATTTCGGTATGGAAAACGGAACAGTTTCGGGTAATTATTATGCCTTTACAAAAATAAATGCCAACGGTACATTGACAGTTGGCATCAATAACGGCGGAAGCACACAAACAATTACAAGTGTGGGCAGTATTTACGAGGGTGAATGGGCACATATTGCGGTTGCATATAGTCAGGCTTCGGGCGAAACGTATATTTACATTAACGGTGAGCTTGACAGCCAGTCAGACACTATTACATACACAATGGGCGGTGCTGCAAAGAACGGAAAAAGTACGTCAAACTACATTGGCAGAAGCCAGTGGTATAAGACACAAAGTGCAACAAATCCCGACTTTGTCGGCAAGATTGATAACTTCGAGCTTTATTCCTCACCTCTTTCGGCAAGTATAATTGAAAGCCTTTATACAAAAGAGTATGATTCCCCCGACGTGGAGATAATTTCAGCAGCATATGTTGATGGTATGAATAAGGCAGTTGTAAACATTTCTTCACATGGATATGAGGGTGAGGCAAAAATCGTAGTTGCAAACTATGCTGAATACCTCGATGCCGTAAAAACTGATAATGTTGAATTAACAGACGGACTTAACTCCTTTGCGGTGGAATTTGAAAAAACGGTTACAAATCCCGAAAATGTCAAGTGTTTTGTATGGCAGGATACTGAAAGTATATATCCCTTGGCGGAAGGATATACAATCGGCAGAAAATATGAGTTTAACTACGATTGGCAGTACCCAGATGCACATTTATTAAACAACGAATTTTCACTTAAAGCATACGGAGAAGAAGAATATCTTTCTCTTGCAAATTCCGTCTCTATGGCTTCCTGGGCAGATGGCGACACAAATCTTTTGTGGAAAGCACCTTATGTGCACGGTGAAAGTGCGGAAGGCTATTATGCGCTTCAAAATGTGTCGGGTACATACCTTGCCCTTGATACAGGCAGTGTAAAAACAAACAAAATCAACAACTGGAGATTTATTCAGATAGACCCCGAATTAGTTGACGGTAAGCAGAATGTATATGCAATAAGACAACGTTCCTCAGAAAAATACCTTGCACGAAACGGGGCAAAGCTTATCGGAACTTCCGATTGGGAAAGTGAAGATGCTTGGTGGGAGTTGGAAATTGTAAACTATGATGAAATCTCACAGATGTTTACTTCTCCGGGATTTTTGAGCTTATCATCCAACGAGAGAGCAAGAATTTACGGCGTGACAAGCCAGGCTATGTGGCAGTCGAGTAACCGCCGAAATAAGCTTGGCGAATACATCGACTCCAAATTCTTCGACAGAACGAAGGAAGACCAGGCAGAAAGACTCAGGCAGCTTTTTGATTATGTACCATCACAGCAAATTAACCGTGGCATTACAACCACATCGACAGGTGCTCACGGTACTTACGATATAAGCGAGGTTCAGTCAAACGTCAGCTATAAAGGCATGAGTGGTGAAAACCTGACAGGTTATAAGGTTATTGCAACATATTATACCGATACCGAAAAAGCTACTGTTGAACAAACAGTCACAATTTACGGCAGAAGTGAAAATACGGTCAAAAATCTTGCAAAAGGCTTCAGTTATATCCCCTACCAGATGCGTAAATACATAACAAATATCCGCGACTATTACAGCACCTCCAACCAGTTTAATTGCGGTGCAAAGGATATGTATGTACGAACAACCTGGGAGCAGAGTGCAGGCAGCTTTGCAACCACAGCGGCACACGAATGCGGACATTCCATTTCAGGCACATGGGGCTGGGTTTGTGGCACAAGCCGATGGAAAAATGCAATCAGTGCCGATATGAACTATGTATCAGGCTACGGAAGCAACAATTCCAGTGAGGACTTTGCAGAATTTACTCAGTTTGCAACCTCCTGTGCAGGAGATGCTGAGCTTTTAAGAGAATTAAAAGTAATGTTCCCCAACCGCTTCAGAGTGCTTCGTGAAATTATGCGTGAGCAGAATGGTGGTAGCTGCATCCTTGATATAGTAGAATAATACAAGTTTTAATTTCTGAACAATAAATTTCAAAGAGGAGGCAGTTTTTACAACTTTGCCTCCTCTTTTGCGCATCAAATTTCCTATTTTGTTTTCACTTCACCCTGAAATTATAAACCTCAAAGGCTTCTCCGCCTTTGTTTTCCACAAGGCAGAGGGCGTCAAGTACGTCTGTGCCTTGCCTGAAACTAACATTTTCAGCAACAAGTTCATTATTTATATACAAATCATAGGTATTAGCCTCTGTATCTGCTTCAATTTTCACCTTTACCCTTTCGCCCACGGGGTATGTTGTGCGAAGTGTTTTTGCGGTGGTGTCACGAGTATAAATTTGCCCATCTGCAAAAAGGATTACAATACTTCCCGATGCAAAGTAGTTTGATGAGCTTGTATTAAGATATTCTCTGTTTCCTATCATAATACCCGAGTCATTACTTCCGTTATCCACAAAGTCAAAGGTATAGGTTGCAGCATCGTCCTTCGCTGTAATCTCAAAGAAAGCCCCTTCTTTCTGCCCTACTGATGCTGTGAAAACGCTCTCTGCCTGCACCTTATATGATTTTATAAGAGGTATCATATCCCCAAGTGTTGTCCAAAGCATAAATGTGCTGTTTTCAAAGCCTTCGGGGATATCAATTTCAAAATCATCGGATATGTTTTTTGTATACACATCACCATCATCCGTTGCAAAAATTGCCACGCCATCACCTTCAAAGCCTTCGGACTTAATCATCATACTTTCGCAAGCTATCTTCGCTTCTGCATTGTCTGTATACAGTTTAAGATTATTATACGAAACAGTTACACCATTCGCACCGCCTGCAACCTTAAAACCACCAAAGCCTTCAAAGTGACCCTTATACACGCTTTCGCTGATTTTCACTTCAAAGCCGTCTGTTTCTTTGTAGTATGTAACGGTGTAAACGTCTTCTCCCTCTGCCATGGAAGATAAATTATTCGTATAGTTTTCACTATCTGCAAATTTTTCGGCAAGCTCCTGTGTCCATGTTGTATTTTCTGCAACTATTCTTACAATGTCCCCTGATGAGTAACCCACAGCACCACGGTCAAATCTTATGCTTGCGCCTTCAATTTTCTCAGCGACAAAATTTGTAAGCCTCTGTTGTTCACAAGTATCTGCAACAGAGCTTGTGCCTCTTATTGCAGAATTAGTCTCACCTCTGCCGATATAAATTGTGTTGGCATCTGTGGCATATCGGTGCGCAAACAAAACAGTGCCGTCCGTGTCCAACATACCGTGGTCAGGATATGCTTTGCCGCCTGAGGGAGTAAATTCAATCACAAATAAATTCGCCTTGCAGTTATTGCTTTCTATGGTCACCGTAGTATTGCCTGTAATATGCAACCCATTATCAAAGCTTACATTTGTACTTGCTGTGCTCCATGCATCAAAGGCGTTAGTGTAGCTTGAATCAAGAACTGTATATAATCTTTCGTAGTCTATGGTATTCTCTTCAACGTACGTTCCAAGGTCAAAAATATGTAAATAGTCGACCGAGCCATCAAAACCATTACCGATATAATTTTCGCCGTCACGTGTAGCCTTAATAGGTGTTATGGAACACTTTTCGCTCTTTTGGGTCCCGTTAACAGAAAGAGTTACCATTCCGTTATTAAAATCAATTTCAATATTGTTCCAATCCTCATTTGCTGCAAGTGCAACCGTTTTTCCGTCAACATTCAAAACAGCTTCATCACCAAGGGTAAGAACAATACCATCACCGATATTTAAAACCTCGCCCTCGCCTTTTGCCTTAAGAGTGATTTTCATATCGTCATAGTAAAGGACGGAATCATCAAGAACTGCATAGTTATCTCCGTTAAATGTCACAGTATCACTGTCAAGTACAGGATTTCCCACACTGTAGAGGTCTGTATAGCCGTAGGTATCACGGAGGTTTGAATTAAATTCGTATCTTGTACGAAGACCTTGGATATAATCACGGGTATAGTAATCACCGTTCTTTGTGGCGTAGTTACCATCTGTTGTAATGGAGTGCCAACCCGAGAATCTGCCGCCTGTAATATCGTGTCCCTCATCCTCATACCAGTCGCCGTAAATAATACTTTCGCCTGTTACAGTACCGTTATAAAGACCTAATGCCTGCCCCTTTACAACCGCATTTCCCGAAACCTTATAGTCAACATAAAGGCAGGCGTTTTCAATAACTCTTGCATTTCCGCTTACCTCAGCTCTGTCAAAAAGCATAGCCGTGTCGCCCACATAAGCGTTCCCCAAAACCTTTGCATTCTGCGCAACGATGGCATATCCGTCAACAACTGCATTACCGCCTACAGTTGCATTATCAAGCACCAATGCATTGGGACCAACATAAGCTGTGTCGGCAACCTTTGCGTTATATGAAATCCAGCCGCCACCGTTAGGATGCTGCTTTAGTCCACCATAGCCGGGACGCTTGGTGGGTGTTGCATTTGTAAGTGTTACACTGTAGGGATACTGTGTTTTGTTTTCATATGGGAACTTACTTTCCTTACTGTGCTCCGCCCAGCCTGTGATTGTGTGACGGCTCATTGTACTAAGCTCAGGCGTTGCCGCAACGGAAAGGTATAAATTGTCGCCGCTTGCTACGGTGATTGTCATTTCTTCACCATCACTAAAAAGGCCGGAGTAGCTTGTAGTGCCGTTGGACTCCTTCACAAGTCTTGCACGCCAGTCGGCACCTGCAACGTCTGTCAATGCATTTAATTTCACCTTTACCTCACCGGGAGTAAAATCAAGGGGAGTAATATTATACCCCATTCCCTGAGGTGCTCGCTCAAAGGGCACGGCATAGGTGTTCACTTCTTCACCCAAAGGCTCTAACATACAATACCTCTGTTGCCAGAAGAAATAGTGCCCATTAATAAAATTATTTATATAACGGTTATATAAAGCCTTGTTTTCAAAATCCATTGTGGCAATATGAGAAGCATACATACCAACTGTATCGGCAGTTGTCAGGTTGCCGTTTGCACTCTCCAGCACTTCCCAGAAAAGCACATTCGTACTACCGAGATTTGTACTAAGGAGCTTCTGGACAAATTTTTCACCATATACTCCCGTGTTATCAGGATCCTCTGTTAAATACTGAAGTATGGGCCATGCCTCGTAGTAGCCGCGACCATTCATTTTTGTAAGGGACGTTTCTCTTAAATAGAGCTGTGAAAGCTGTGTTGAACCGGGCATATACTCGTAAATATACTGCTCTGCAAACCAGTTCGCCACTGCCTCAAACCAGGGACCGAGGAAAATATTGTCCTTCCATGCGTTGTCGCCCTGGGCGTAATGCACTGCATGGCCAAATTCGTGTGCCACAACCGTAGGAGAATCCATCGCCGCCAAACAGCACATAAAGTAAGGATAACCTGCAGAATCAACCGAGCCGTATGCACCCCAGTCATTTGCGCCTAAATCGTAATGAGTAACACCCGTACCCATTAAAATTACGTTTGTTTTATATTGAGTTGTTTTATCTCCATTCCAATTGACAGATGTGCTTGTAGGCTCCATACCCATTTTGTCGATAAATAAATTCCAACAGTTTTCAAGGACGGTTTCGCACTTTTTCAAAAATGTATCCGTCACCTTGGAGCTGTTCGCACCGTCAGTATCCCAGAAAATCTGAAAGTGCTCTGTCTCGTAGGTCTGATAAACATCCATCGCAACTTCTGCATAACCCCCATCATTAACGTCACGGAGCTTATACTCTGTTTCTGCAAAGCTAATGGTGGGACAAACAGATAAAACCATTATTATCGCTAAAATAAACGCCACTTTTTTCATATACAGTCACTCCTTTGCTTTTATTATACCACTAAAAAGATTAAAATCAATGACAAAACCACGGTGTGTTGAAAAAACACCGTGGTTTTGTATTAAATTAAATACTCTTATTTAACAGTAAAGCTATTAACCTTTAACATTTCTCCATCCTTGTTTTCGAAAATTACTTCCGTTTTATAACGTGCCATGCTTTCCGCAGCAGGAGTAATTTTATCGTCATTTTCGTTGCCGAAAGGCAACATATCGCATCCGCCAGGATATATCATGGCGAAGGCATATCGCAAATTCCTTCAGGAATTTATATCGCTGAAAAAAGCGTACTGAAAATCAGTACGCTTTTTTCTTGATGGACCATCAGTCCGAGCGTTAAGAAAACAGTCCTGTGGACTGTTTTTAGCGAGGAGTCCCTGCGTGGCGAAGCCGAACCTTGTAAAGGCGATGGCTGAGCCCGTCGTAGCGGTAGCGGAGAAGGTGCACAAAAAAACTTTCAGAGAATAGAGAACAGCTAAGGGATAATAGTGAAAAAAGAAAAACGACCTACTTTTCAGTAAGTCGTTTTTTGGAAGAACCGAATGGTTTAGATGACAATCAAAGTCACTCAAATTCAAAGTAATTAAAATCAATGTTTTGTATAAGCAAAACTACAATAATTATTAATTATTCATTAGCTTTGTGACTTCATCATTCATTATTCATTGAAAAATCCTGTCGAACCTAATGAATGATGAATATTGAATAATGAAAAATGAATAATACACAACAAAAAATCCCATCTTACGACAGGATTTTTGTTTTGGTGGACCATCAGGGACTCGAACCCGGGACACCCTGATTAAGAGTCAGGTGCTCTACCAACTGAGCTAATGGTCCATATAATTGGAGCTGCCTAGCAGATTCGAACTGCCGACCTCTTCCTTACCAAGGAAGTGCTCTGCCTGCTGAGCTAAGGCAGCGTTTCTGTTAGTGGTCACTCACAACAATAGTTATTATACACACATTATACCAATTTGTCAACACCTTTTTTTATTTTTTTTAATTTTTTTGTTTTTTCTTTTTTATCTCCTTAATCAAGGACTTTTTT
>JAFYPR010000112.1 GCA_017547445.1 Clostridia bacterium | reverse complement strand
ATGGATATGCTTGATGAAGAAAGACTGCAGTATGTTGGCAGTATGGTACTCGGGATGAACGATGCCTTGGTTGAATTGACAGGCTCTCTTGCAGGCTTTACCTTTGCTTTGCAGAATACACGTCTCACCGCTTTGTCGGGACTTATCGTGGGAATTTCCGCTACCTTTTCAATGGCGGCAAGCGAGTTTTTATCGGCAAGAAGCGAGGGCAGAGATGATGCCTTGAAATCCTGCAGCTATACAGGCATTGCGTATCTTATAACCGTTGTGCTGCTGATTTTGCCATACCTTGTGCTCGATAATGTTATAGGCGCGCTTATTTGTATGCTGGCTATTGTTATACTGATAATTGCAGGCTTTACATATTATATTTCTGTTGCAAAGAGCGAAGGCTTTACAAGAAGATTTCTTGAAATGGCAATAATAAGCGTAAGCGTTGCCGTTGTTTCCTTCTTTGTGGGTATTCTTGCAAAGAAGTTTTTGGGAGTAGATTTATAATGCAGTATTTAATTTCGTTTTTAGAGGGCATAATAACCTTTGTTTCGCCCTGCCTTTTGCCGATGCTTCCCGTATATGTTTCGTATTTTGCAGGCGGAAACGATGCTGACGGCAGAAAGACTGTGAGAAATGCATTGGGATTTATAATCGGGTTTACAATTATATTTATAATGCTCGGAGCATTGGCAGGCACCTTTGGCAGATTTCTTTCTGAATATAAAATGGCTGTTAACCTTGTAACGGGTCTGGTTGTTATATTTTTCGGACTTAATTTCCTCGGTATTTTTAAGCTTAATATTTTTAAGGGAATAAGCTTCAGGAAAACAAGTGATTTCGGCTTTTTCTCATCAGTTTTATTCGGGTTTGTGTTTTCTGTAGGCTGGACTCCCTGTGTGGGTGCATTTTTAGGCTCGGCATTGATGCTTGCGGCAAACCGCGGAAGTATGGCAGAGGGGATAGGGATGCTTTTGTGCTATTCCTTAGGCTTGGGAATAACCTTCTTTGTAAGTGCTGTTCTTATTGATAGACTTAAGAGTACGTTCAGTTTTATTAAAAGGAATTACAATATAATAAATGCTATCAGCGGTTTATTATTGATAATTGTCGGTGTATTGATGGCAACGGGACTTTTTGGTAAGCTCCTTAATCTGCTTTCGTAACGGAGGATACTATGAAAAGTATTGTTAAGTGGATATTGACGGTGCTTGTCCTGACGGCGCTTTTTGTCGGGGCAATGGTTTTGTATGAAAATTTAAGCGACAGGTACTATAACGGAGGCGTTATGGAGTCACCGAAGGAAGAGGACGGAGCTGAAGGCAATTTTGCGGCGCCTGATTTTGAAGTTCTTGACCCAAACGGCGAAAAGGTCAGATTGTCTGATTTTAAGGGGAAGCCTGTTGTTCTGAATTTCTGGGCGACCTGGTGCGGATACTGCAAAGAAGAAATGCCTGATTTTGATAAGGCATCCAAAGAGTATCCGGATGTGCAGTTTATGATGATAAATGCAACTGACGGTGTACAGGAAACGATTGATTCCGCCAAAATATATATTGACAATTCGGGTTTTTCATTTGATGTGTTCTTTGACACAAAAATGGATGCATCAAGGAAATATTATGTATCAGGCTTACCTGCAACCTTCTTTATAAATGAAGAAGGTGAGCTGGTGGCACAGGGCAAGGGTATGCTTGATTATGAAAGCTTAGTTAAAGGCATTGAAATGATACAATGAAGAAAAAGGGGAGTCCGCAAGGATTCCCCTTTTGAGTTATTCGTCGCAAGAAGCGATACAACGGATAACACAGGCAAAGGCTGTTATAAACAAAGTAAAGAAAAGGACAAGAAGAGCTGTTATAACAGCACCTGCCACACTTGCTAAAGTAATATCGATGAGAATAAGAATCAATGATGTGAGTATTGTGCCCAAAATACCAAGTAAAAGTACCGACAGAGCATTACATATACAACGAAGTGCCCTTGCGCAGGAAAAACTTGTTAACACAAGAAGCAAGCCCAAGCTTCCTGCTGCAATACCAAATGCTGTCCATAAAAATGCAACGGGTAAGGTCAGTATGCCTGAGAATGTCAGAAAACCTGCAATGATGCCTAAAACCAATGCAGAAAGCACGGCTATGCCGATACAGTTAGGTCTGCAACTGCAATTGTTCATAAAATCACCTCCTATAAAAGAATATGCGCAAAATAGAGATGTTGTTAATACAAAATATAGGGGAATGAGAAGTAGTTGTAAACATTATCTTGACAAATTATGCAAAATGAAGTAAACTGATTTTGTACAGATTATGTACAAAATATTAAATTTATGAGGTGGTAAAATGGATAAGTTCTTTAAACTCAAGGAACGCGGAACAGATGTTAAAACCGAAGTTATTGCAGGTTTTACAACTTTCCTTGCAATGGCGTACATTTTAGCTGTTAACCCCAGCTACTTCGGCGCACTTGACGGTGTTTCCACAGCGGCAATTTTCTCAGCTACTGCGATTTCTGCTGCTATCGCTACACTTTGTATGGCGTTTCTGGCAAACTACCCTGTAGCACTTGCTTCGGGTATGGGACTTAATGCTTTCTTTGTTTACACTGTATGCCTTGGTATGGGTTGCAGCTATGAAGTTGCACTTACAGCTGTATTGGTTGAAGGTATTATCTTTATTCTGCTTTCTCTTTGTAATTTCAGAGAAGCGCTTGTAAACCAGATTCCCAGCAATCTTAAGTTCGGTATTACTGCAGGTATCGGTTTGTTCATCACAATCATTGCTCTTATTAACTCCGGCATCGTTGTTAATAACGACGCTACATTGGTTGGTATCGGTTCATTCTCATCTCCTCAGTTTGTACTTGCACTTGTAGGTCTTCTTATGATTGCAGTGCTTCACCACTATAAGGTTCCCGGCAGTATTCTTATCGGTATCCTTGCAACATGGGTTCTCGGTATGATTGCTGAATTGGCAGGTTGGTACGCTGTTGACCCCGCAGCAGGTGTTTACTCCGTAATTCCTTCCTTCTCCCTTAATGCATTTGAAGCACCCAATATGTTCAAGTTTGACTTTGGTTATGTAGCGAAGAATCTTTCCTCTTTCGCAATTATTGTATTTACATTCCTTTTCACAGATATTTTTGATACAGTTGGTACACTTATCGGCGTTGCTGAAAAGGGTAACCTTCTTAACGAAAAGGGTGAACTTCCCCAGGCTAAGGGCGCTCTCCTTGCCGATGCTATCGGTACAGTAGCAGGTGCTTGCCTTGGTACAAGTACAGTAACAAGCTATGTTGAATCTTCTGCAGGTGTTTCCGCAGGCGGCAGAACAGGTCTTGCAAGCATTGTAACAGCAATCTTGTTTATCCTTTCTCTCGTATTTGCTCCTATTTTCCTTGCAATTCCTTCCTTTGCAACAACACCCGCAATGGTATTCGTTGGTCTTCTGATGTTTGGTGCAGTTAAGAATATTGACTTTGAATCTGACGCTGCTGATTCCATCGGCGCATTCATGGCAATCGCTTTCATGCCCCTCACTTATTCAATCGCTAACGGTATCATGTTTGGTATGCTCTCCTGGGTTATCGTTAAGATTTTCATAGGTAAGGTTAAGGATATTAAGCCTATTATGTGGGTTTCCACAGCGCTCTTTGCTATCTACTTCGTATTGAAGTTCCTCGGCATTATGGCGTAAAGCTAAAAAATTAAGGCTTCGGATTT
>JAFYPR010000111.1 GCA_017547445.1 Clostridia bacterium | reverse complement strand
TATATGCACGACTGGAGATACTGCTCAAAGCGCAGTCTTTTCCTCACGGGCGATATGGTAGGTGTTAAGTTTGTTTATGACACCCTTCCCAATAAGCTGGCACCTGCGGATTATGATACATTCAATTCTAACCCCTGTAAGTTTTACACGGTTTGTGCAAATGTTGAAACAGGGCAGGTTGAATATCTTCACGTTGAAGATTTAAGAAGAGACATGGATATGATACGTGCCTCCGCATCGCTTCCCATTATTTCAAGAATGGTGCATATAAACGGGAAAAAATATCTTGACGGAGGCATACTTGACTCCATTCCGGTAAAATATAGTTTAGAGAACGGAAACAGCAAGGCGGTTGTTATTCTTACTCAGCATAAGGGCTTCGTGAAAAAGCCTTCCTCAGAGGTAACATATATCAAGAAGCTTTACGGCAGAAAGTATCCCAGGTTTGCCGCTACTGCGGAATCGAGGCATATAAGATATAACGAGGCGCTTAAGTTTATAGATGAGCATGAGGGCAAGGATGTGTTTGTATTCCGCCCCAAGGAGCCTGTCAATGTTGCCAGAATGGAGCTTGACAAGGAAAAGCTGGATAAACTCTACCACGATGGCTATCGTGATGCGGTGGAAAGAATAGAAGAATTGAAAAAATTCCTGGCGGAATGATTTTAATAAACAAAGATCGTAATTGCTACGCTCCTTCCGTCAGCTACGCTGACACCTTCCTCGGGGAGGAAGGCTTGGTTGTGGGCTAAAAGGAACGACCTCATTGCTACGCTCCTTCCGTCAGCTACGCTGACACCTTCCTCGGGGAGGAAGGCTTGGTTGTGGGCTCAAAGGAACGACCTCCGCGTCGTTCTACTTTTTTAGAAGGAGAATGACAAATGTTTGAACTTAACAAAAACTATCACGGTTTTGAATTTAACGAAAAAAAGCATGTGGAGGAATTGAGGGCGGATGCATATATAGGCAGACACACAAAAAGCGGTGCCAGAATTATATACATTGCGGCAGATGATGAAAATAAGGTTTTTTCCATAAGCTTTAAGACAGTGCCCGACAATGATACGGGTGTAATGCATATTTTAGAGCACAGTGTTCTGAACGGAAGCGACAAGTATCCCGTGCGTGAGCCCTTTGTAGAGCTTTTAAAGAGCAGCATGCAGACCTTTCTGAATGCCATGACATACCCTGACAAGACAATGTACCCCGTTGCAAGCTGTAACGAGAAGGATTTTGAAAACCTTATGGACGTTTATCTTGATGCGGTTTTCCACCCTGCAATTTATAACAAGAAGGAAATTTTCCTTCAGGAGGGCTGGCATTACGAGGGCGGAGAGAAGGAATGCTTCCGTGGTGTTGTATACAACGAAATGAAGGGTGAAATGTCTTCTGAGGACTCGCTTTTGGGTGAATATCTGCAGAATACCATGTTCCCTGATGTGTGCTACAGCAAAAATTCCGGAGGTGACCCCAAGGCTATACCCAATCTTACCTATGAGGAATTTATCGAAACACACAAGAAGTTTTATCATCCCTGCAACAGCTATATCTACCTTTACGGAAATATGGATGCAGAGGAAAAGCTCCGTCTTATGGACGAGGGGTATCTTAATGCATATGAGGATACTCATCTTGACGTGAAGGTGGGAGTGCAGAGCGACAAGGGTTATTTATATAAAGAGGCGTGCTACGATTCTGACGAAAACAAGGAGGGTGCAACACATTACGCCTTCGGCTTTAAGGCGGCAGCCTTTGACGAGCACGAAAAGCTGATGGCAACGGATATTCTCCTTTCGTCCATCTGCTCAAATAACGAATCGCCCCTTAAGAAGGCGCTTCTGGATAAAGGTATATGCGAAGAGGTATGGGCATACCTTGATGATCAGCTTGTATCGCCTTATGTGTGTCTTACCTTGAAAAAGTGCGGAAGCGACGGCGAAAAGGTAAAGGAAACAGTACGTGAAATTATTGAAGACATCGTAAAGAGCGGAATTGATAAAGAAATTATCCTGGCAAACATTAACCAGACGGAATTCAAGATGCGTGAAGCGGAATTCGGGAACCAGCCTGCAGGTCTTATTTACTGCACATGGGTTATGGCATCCTGGCTTTACGGCGGTGACCCTACCTTACTTCTTAGCTACGAAAAGGAATTTAAGGCAATCCGTGAAAAGGCAAAGGGTGACTACTTTGAACGCCTTTTAGAGGAAATTTTCTTAAGCTCAAAGCACAATGCATTTGTAAAGCTTTCACCTGATGCATCCTACGCAGAGAAAAAGGCGAAGGCTGAAGAGGAAAGGGTTCAGGCATACCGTGAAAGCATCGGCGAGGAAGGTATTAAGAAGGCTGAAGAGGAGCTTGAAGCACTCAGAAAAATGCAGAACAGCGAAGATTCGCCTGAGGCACTTTCTACAATCCCCGTGGTTGACTTGAAGTATATTAAGCCCGAAGCTGAAAAAATCCCCTTTGAAAAGAAGGAGCTTGACGGATGTGAGGCTTTATACCACGATATTGCCACAAAGCGCATTCTGTATATGAGCTTGTATTTTAACCTTGATGCTCTTGATTGCGACGGCCTTGTAAAGGTTTCCCTTGCTTCAAGATTTTTGGGCAGGCTTGCCACAAAGAAGAAAAATGCTCAGGAGGTTATAAATGCAATAAAGATTAACCTTGGTGCTTTTTCTGCCTCCGTTGACACCTTTGCACCTCTGGATAACCGTGAAAAGGTATCTGCAAAGCTGAGAATATCCTTCTCGGCGCTGGAGGATAATATCGGCAACGCAATGGAGCTTGTGGGCGAAATTTTAAACGAAACAGATTTTGAAGAAAGTGTTTCTGAAATTAAAAAGATGCTTTTGCAGGAAAAGATGGGAAGAGAAAGCTGGATGACAAGAAACGGTCATTCTGCCGCATTAAGACGTGCTATGAGCTATTTCTCTTATGAGGATGAGCTTAATCAGAAGCTTAACGGCGTTGATTACTTCTTCTATGTGAAGTCCCTTTCCGAAAGCCTCAACGAAGGCGATGCAAAAGAGCTTGGTGAAATTATAAAGACTGCAGTTACAGGTAAAAATGTAACCTATTCGGTAACAGGCGGTGAAGAAATCCTCAACGGCGTTACTGAAAATATTGATAAGCTTAACCTTGCAGACGGTGAAGACGGAAAGAGGGCAGAGCTTAAGCTTCAATGTGAAGCTAAAAACGAAGGCTTTATTGTGCCCACAGATGTGGCATATGTTGCAAAGGCGGCAACGGCAGGCGAGGCAAAGGGCAGTATGTTTGTTCTCAGCCATATTATGACTTATGACTATCTCTGGAACACAATCCGTGCAAAGGGCGGCGCTTACGGCACAGGCTTTACTGTAAACCTTTTGGGAGATGTGGGAATGTATTCCTACCGTGACCCCAACTTAAAGGATACTGTTACAGCCTTTGACGAGGCATACAAGTACCTTGAAGCTTTTGAAGCAACCGAGAGGGAGATGACAAAATATATCGTGGGCGCAGTTGCGGCAACGGACCGTCCTAAGAGTGCCTTTTCAAAGGCTACACGCTCGGACGCTGACTATTTTAATTCCATCGCTCCCTGCCTTCGGGACAGAATAAGAAGCGAAATGTTAAATACTACCGTGGATGATATAAAGGAAAGCGCAAGGATGCTTAAAGAGCTTATGGAAGAGGGTAACCTTTGTGTATTCTCATCCAAAGCACGTATTGAGAAAAATGCAGAGCTGTTTAAGAATACGGTTGTAATCAAATAAAACCGGGGGAGGAGAATTCATTCTCCTCCCTTTTTATGCAAATAAATGTTGATTTTAAGGGAAAAACAATATATAATATTCTTGTATAATGTAAAGATTGGAAGTGCGGAAAATGAAAAAGAAAATCGCTTTAATCTGTGCGGCAGTTATGCTTGTTGCTTTTGTTGCGCAGCCTGTTGGTGCTGTGAATGTAATCATGAACAGCGCATTTCTGAAATTTCCCGATCAGGAGCCTGTGGTTGTTGACGGGACTACGCTGGTGCCTTTGCGTGCCGTTGTAGAGGCTCTGGGACTTGAGGTAACATGGGATGACCCTACTGATACTGTAGTTGTCAAAAAGGACAACTTTTATATTGAGCTTGTTATAGGAAGCACTAAGGCTAAGACTGCAGGCGGTGTTAAAAGCATCCCTCAGGCACCTGTTATCATAAACGGAAGAACTATGGTGCCTCTTCGCTTTATCGCAGAAGAAATGGGTCTTACGGTGCTCTGGAACCAGGAATATCAGAGGGTTATCATAAACGGGCAGGTTGATACGCAGACCGTTGTAAAGGTGCCCGTTGAAGAGGTGACAGATGTTGAAGCCGCAACAGACACCGAAGAGGCTGAGGTTAAAGAAGGGGAAAAAAGCGAAGAAATCGTTGAAGAAGAGACAGAATTTATAGAAGAGATTACATATACAACCATTGAATCTCCTGCGGCTGTTATTCTTCTTAATATCCCCAACACATATGAGATGGAGGATACAGACAGCGAAGAAAGCTTTGCTTACCGTTCTCTTGACGCTTTTGACGCACAGCATACATATAACTGGGAGATTGTTTCTCAGTATGAAAGCTATGCAGATAAAGACAGCGGTATTCTCTTTGTTGTACAGGAGCAGACCTATGAAGGGGAGGAATATGATGTATCTGTTCTGAAGGCAGAATATCCCACACCGCCTGAGCAGCCCGAAAGACCTGAATATCCCGATGCTCCCGAAGAGGTTAAGATGGTTGAGGATGAAAGAGACCGTCTCGCATTAGAATCGCTTTATACCGATGCGGGTCTGGAATTCCCTCAGGAAGAAGAGCTTAACATGGAAAGACTGATGGAGGATCTGGGGTATGCTGACGGATGGGAGTTGTACAACGTGCTGATGGAAGCTGTCGAAAATGTTGATATGACTCAGATTGAAGGCTATGACATATGGCAGGAATATCAGGACGAGACACAGGCAATAAGAGACGCTTATAACGAAGAAAGAAAATTGTATAACGAAGAGAAAAAGATATACGATGAAGAATGTGCATATATAAACAAGGGTAAGGATTATGTTTTCCGCAATTATCAGGCGTTGTATTCTTCCATGCCGGATGATGAGTGGATAGAGTTTATTTCTTCCCGTCTCAATACTGACGAGGAAGTCAGATATGAGAGCGTAGAGGTCCTTGACGTGGACGGCAAGAAGGTTATCCATGCGGTTATATATGCAGAGGACCCCGATGATGAACAGGGTACATACGAATATTACCATTATCAGGAAGGCGATGCCCTGGTGACAATTTTCGGAGGCACTTTGTATTCCGGTGAAACTCATCCTGAGATTATTGATATTCTTTCGGGTATGATTATTAATTAAAGGTAAGGTTGGTAAATAAATGTCTTTGTTGATTTCTGTTGCAGTTGCAATAATATTGGTTATGGGTCTTGGCTATGCTGCACCATATCTGCCCTATAACAATCTTCTGTCGGGAAGCTTTTATCAGGTTATATCTGTTCTTCTGGCGATAGTTATAAGTGCGGCGTTAAATATGCCTATGCTTTATATGCTTTCGGCTAACTCTTTGTACAAAAAGGGTGAGTATAAGAAAGCAACGGAAAAATACAAAAAGGCATACAAGACGAAAAGGCTTTCCCGGGATATGGAGATATATTGCGGATATATCCTTCTTAAGGAAGGTGACAAAAAGAGCAGTGAAGAAATTTTTGAAGCGGTTTCAAAAAAGAAGCTGACAGAGTATCAGAAAAACAGTCTTGATATAAATACTTCTATCCTTTTATGGAAAAAGGGACAGCTTGACGTGGCTCTTGAAAAGCTTAAGGCGGTATGGGAGAGTGCCCCTTCTGTTACGTCGGCAGGCACTTTAGGTGCCCTGATGCTTGTTAAGGCAAGAGAGACGGGCGATTATGGTGAGGCTGTTGATTTCTGCGAAAAGACAAATGAGCAGTTTACCTATGAAAAGACCATTATGGCAAATTTAGGCGAGGCTTACTACGGAATGGGCAGAAATGAGGATGCATTAAGTGTTTTTGCTGAGCTTATGGACTGCGGAAGTCAGGCTCCTGCGCCTTATTACTATTACGCGCTGGCTCTTTTGAAGTCGGGCGATAATGAAAAGGCGGAAGAGATGCTTAATCTGTCGCTCCGTCAGAGGTTTTCGGCATTGTCCACTGTATCAAAAAAGGTTGTAAGGGCAAAGCTTGAGGAAATATGTGAATAATACAGAGCACCCGGGAGTAATATCCCGGGGGCTTTTTGTGCTTGACAAAAGGTTGAGAAAGCTATATAATACAATTTATATGAACAGATAAAAACTAAGAGGAGTGATTCCCATGGCAGAGCAGGTTTTAATGACCGCAGAAGGCTTAGAACAGCTTAAGATGGAGCTTGAAGAAAGAAAAACAGTAAAGAGAAAAGAAATCAAGGAAGCTATCAAGGTTGCGCGCGGATACGGCGACTTGTCCGAAAACAGCGAATACGATGAAGCAAAGGATGCTCAGGCACAGAATGAATTAAGAATTTCTGAGCTTGAAGAAACCTTGAAGAGGGTTGTTCTTATTGACGAAAACGTAAGTGCAGACGGTGTTTCCGTGGGCAGTACGGTTAAGGTTTACGACGTTGAGTTTGATGAAGAGGTTATTTACAAGATTGTCGGCAGCACAGAAGCTGACCCTGCACAGTCTAAGATTTCCAATGAATCTCCCGTAGGCAGTGCTCTTTTAGGCCACAAGGTAGGCGATAAGGTTACGGCGGTTACACCTATGGGCACACTTGAATTCGAAATCAAAGAAATTATAAAATAATAAAAAAAGTGCGATGACTGAGGGGCACCAAAAAAGTTAGACCAAAAAACTAACTTTCAGGGGTCACACCAGACTCGCACTTTTTTATTGCGGTATGTTTTGCGGTGCAAAACAATAATTATAAAACTTTAATAATATTTTCTAAAAGACTTGTATCGGCGTCTTCAACCTCGCCACGGTCACACATTGCTACAAAATTGGGGTCTAAAGGCATGGAGGCATATGCGGGGATATAGAATGCATCGGCAATTTCCATAGCCTTGCTTTCACCGAAGACGTTTATCCTCTTACCGCAGTCGGGGCAGAGGAGATAGCTCATATTTTCAACAATGCCCAATGTGGGGATATTCATCTTACGAGCCATGTTAACGCTCTTGCCTACAATCATTGCAACTAAGTCCTGAGGTGTTGTAACAATAACTGTGCCGTTAACGGGGATGGACTGGAAAACAGTCAAGGGTACATCGCCTGTTCCCGGAGGCATATCTACAAAGAGATAATCCAGTTCACCCCAGTAAACGTCTGTCCAGAACTGCTTTACCGTACCGCCTATAACGGGACCGCGCCATACAACGGGATCTGTTTCGTTTTCCAGAAGCATATTAAGGCTCATAACCTTTATGCCTGATTTGGTTATTGCGGGCATAATACCATATTCACAGCCTTCAGCCTTTGTTTTTATGCCGAATGCCTTGGGGATGGAGGGGCCCGTGATATCCGCATCAAGGATGCCTGCCTTTTTGCCCTGCTTTGCCATTGCAACGGCAAGAAGACTTGTGATGGAGGATTTGCCTACACCGCCCTTGCCGCTGGCAACGGCGATAACCTTATCAATTTTACTGAATTTGTTGCACTCTGTCAGAAAAGACTGAGGTGCCTTGCGGGAAGCGCATTCTTCGCCACAGGAGGAACAGTTATTTGTACATTCGCTCATGAGAAACTTCCTTTCGGTAACGATAATTATATAGCTTATTATATAAGTATTGTTGCCGAAAGTCAAATGATAAATTATAACTGATGCTCAGTCATATGCTTGCGGCATTTCTTTGGCATCATCTGTGTCTGCAGTCTTTCGTTTTTTCTTTCACGGATGGAAATGGCACTGTAGAAGGTTTTCCACAGCTTGCGGTAGGCCTTTTCGTCCTCTGAAAGGTTGGGGGGAGTAAGGTCTTCCGCATCTGTTATAAACCATGTGCCGCGTGTACATATGCCCGCCTTTTGCCTTAAAAGGTCGTGTATGACAAAGGGGGTGTTTTTAAGGCGGTCAGCAAAGTGAGGCATCAAAAGGGCAAGAATATCATTCTCAGGCTCCATGGGGGCGTACTCGACACCGCCTTCCATGACGGCAAAACGCAAAAACCCCCTCATGCGGTCTGCTTCGTGGGCTACCTGTCTTTCCAGCTTATAGGCGCGGAAAATCTCCGGGACGGACATGTAGTCAGAGGTGTGCTTGCCGTATTTTAAGGCATAGAGGATATAGTTGTAGCTTGTCATGATGCTATCCTCTGCGGAGGATAAAAAGACATAATAGCACCGTTTAAAGGTGTCGTAGCCTGCGTTGTCACAGAGGGTGCGCCTGACTAAATCAGAATTGCGGTTGTCGGTGGGGATGTGCTCTATTGTGGAATTAAACTGCAATTGGACATCGCCCTCGGGACAAATAAGCGCAGGGCGGATACGGTTTGTGACAGTGTGATGTACGGCGGTTAAAAAACCGTCAAAGGTAGAGTCGAAGGTAAGTATAAGATTTGACATAAAATCACCTCATTTTTAATTCAGAAGAAGGGGAGCGGGAGTAAACAGGGAAAGCTGGGTGGGGTTTTCGGCTGCCTTGGGAGGAAGGGATGCGGTAAGTGAATTGTAGATAAAATTATGCTCCATTTTAAGGGCGCTATACATATATTTCCCGTTACAGGTGACAAAATATGCGGCCCTTTTCATTACTACACCAAGTCGTTTTAAAGAGTCAAAATCAAGGCGGGTGCCACGGCGTGACATCATAATCCGTTTTGCGCTTTTTACACCTATGCCCGGCACCCGCAGAAGCATTTCGTAGGGGGCGGTATTGACCTCCACGGGGAAAAGGTGGAGATTGTTCATTGCCCAGTTGCATTTTGGGTCTAAAAGCGGGTCAAGGAAGGGTTTATCCTCGCTGAGTATTTCTTCCGCCTTGAAGCCGTAAAATCTTAAAAGCCAGTCTGCCTGATAAAGTCGGTGCTCCCGAAGAAGAGGCGGTGCGGTTTTTGGCAGAGCAGGGTGTGTGCCAATGGGTACGTAGGCGGAAAAATAAACCCTTTTTAAGCTGAATTTGTTGTATAAGCCTTCTGTGAGGCGGATTATCTTATAATCAGAATCATCTGTTGCGCCCACAATCATCTGGGTGGATTGACCTGCAGGCACAAATTTGGGCGCATGGCGGTAAAGGGTAAGCTCCTCACGGTTGGCGGTAATGCCTGTCTGTATCTGTCTTATGGGGGCAAGGACCTTTTCGCGGCTTTTCTGGGGTGCAAGAAGCTTGAGACTTTGCTCGCTGGGAAGCTCTATGTTGGCGCTCATTCTGTCCGCAAGAAGCCCCAGACGGTATATAAGCCGTGGGTCGGCACCGGGAATTGCCTTTACGTGGATGTACCCCGCAAAGCCGTATTCGCGGCGAATTAAGATAAGTGTTTCAAGAAGCAATTCTGCGGTGTAATCGGGACTTTTTACAATGCCTGAGGATAAAAACAAGCCCTCTACATAGTTGCGTTTGTAAAAATTGATGAATAATTCCGCCAGCTCCCGTGGGGTGAATGCGGCACGGGGAATATCGTTGGAGGAACGGCAATGACAGTATTTGCAGTCGTTTATGCAGTAATTGGTGAAAAGCACCTTTAAAAGGGATATGCACCTGCCGTCCTCAGAGAAGCTGTGACAACAGCCTGAGGGGGATGAATTGCCGATGATTGAGTAGTTTTTGTTTGTTTTTCCCGAGGAAGAGCAGGATACATCGTATTTTGCGCTGTCAGCAAGAATTGTGAGTTTTTCGTTGATATCCATAGTTGGAACTCCTTCGGTGGGTTTTAGTATAGTTTGATTAGGTGATTGCAACAATTTTTAAAGGTACGGGGACACTGCCATTCATTCATTTTTTATTTTGTTTGTGACAAAACGAGTTTGTGGATTGGCTGTGGGTAGGCAATGTCCCCCGGGGTGGGTTGTAGTAAGTTTGTATTGTAAATATATGATAACACATGATAGTGAAAAATGCAAACAAATGTTCGTACTTTTTGAAAAATTTTTTTGTATGCAAAAAAAGTTGAAATAAATTTTAAAAAAGTGTTGACAAATTAAGGAGCATCGGTTATAATAAATCTTGCGTTTGGACGGAATGTCCACATGGCGGTGTAGCTCAGTTGGCTAGAGCAAACGGTTCATACCCGTTAGGTCGGTGGTTCAAGTCCACTCGCCGCTACCACGCACGGCCCGATGGTCAAGCGGTTAAGACACCGCCCTTTCACGGCGGTATCGGGGGTTCGATTCCCCCTCGGGTCACCAAAAAATCCGTACACGAAAGTGTGCGGATTTTTTACTTATTACTTCTACACTCTTCACTATTCCCT
>JAFYPR010000110.1 GCA_017547445.1 Clostridia bacterium | reverse complement strand
TTTTAGGATATATTATTTTTAGAAAAAGGGGGGCATTATGAATGAACATATTGATAGACGATGGTTTTCACACCAATGTTACATATTCTCTTTATAACCAGGGCCATTCAATGAAATGGAAAGTCAATGGCTGGCTCAATCACTGGACCATAACACTTCTTAACAAGGGTCAGCTCAAGTACAAGCTTGACAATGACGAATTCATTTTAAAGGAGGGTCAGCTCCTTTTTACCATACCTCCTCAGAGCCGGCAGATTGTGCCTTTAACACCGGATTTCAATGTATCAGTTCTTGATTTTAAGGCTCCCGGACAAGCATCACCCGATTATAAGATATTTACCCTGCAGGACCCGTCTTATATAAATCATCTCATCGGAGAAGCCACAAAGGAGCGCCTGAGCACCCGCATTAATCACAAAAAAATGTGCGATGCTCTTGCCATGCAGCTTGTTACACATCTTTTAAGGCTTGATGCTTCTCAGGTCAACCCGCAGGTGGAGCAAATGAAAACATATATTTTAGAGAACTATATGAACCCTTTAAACGCTGCCACCCTCTCGGAGGTTGTCGGGTTTTCCGAGTCCTATTGCGGTAAGCTTTTCAAAAAATTTGAGGGCTGCTCCATTCCCGACTACATCAATTCAATCCGTATCAGCAATGCAAAAGTGCAGTTCACTTCAGGAGAGGATTCTGTCCAGAAGGTTGCCTACAAATGCGGCTTTACAGACCCATTTCACTTCAGCAAGGTGTTCAAGTCCCATACGGGAATGTCCCCCACGGAATTTATAAAATTGAACAGATGATAGGCAACAAAAAAACGACAGTATTGTTTTTTTATACTGTCGTTTTTTTGTTCAGTTAATTTCAAACCTCTTGCACCATGTTAAAGGCATTAGCTTTATATCGTTTTCCCATACAAAAACCTTCACATAGGCTATGTCCTTTACAAAAACCTCCGTAGCATCATCAAAGCGGATAATATTGACCAGCTCGTCCTCGCCGGTATACAAGGCTGCACATAAACTGACAGGGCTTCCTGTTGCCGTAATATTCAAGGTTTCATTATCCGTTTCAAACATCACGTCAACCACATCATCGGTAAGCACCTCAATTTCCCAGATACTTGCGATTTTAGCGGAGTTTTCCCTGATGTAAATTGTCACATAACGACCTGTAGCTGTTTTTGAAAGCATGTCAACCGTGGCAAGTGTTCCCTCTGCGGAGGAGCTTCCGCTTCCCATAGAGGAAAGATTTTGGCCCACAGGCTCGACCTTTGCAGTAAAAGTGCCGTTGCCGACGGTGGGCGTATCCGTTACATATATGTCATACTTACTTTCTCTGCCCTCGCCCATCCAATAGGATACAATGCCTGAAACCCTCTTAGCCTCACCAAGGTCAAGCATAATAGCCTGGGGCACACCGTCCCCGTATGCGCTCCAGCGTGTTGATAAGCTTCCGTCAACTGCAAGATTTGCAATATAGCTCTTTTCCGTGTAGGTTGCTCTTGTCGTTATATTGCCCTCTATTCTGTCCGCACAGTAAACCTTATACTCCGTAGTATTTGTGCCGTCCTCTGAGGTTGCCCGCACAGTATAGCCTTGTTTTATCACGCTATTGCCTGCTACCTCATTGTTCTCAGAGTCCAGAACCTTGATTTCTGCATTGTGAGGATTATCCACAAGCTCTCCTGTCATATCACTTGTGTACAAGCCCTTTATGACAAGAGTTCTATTTACGTTGTCTACAATACTGTTCTTTCCGCTTTCTATTTCAGATTCGCTCTCCAGCTCCTCTCTTGTCCAGACTACACTGTCAGTGTAAGCCTGTCCGTCCTTTTCAAAGCTTGCAACCACATTGTTGTCACCCTTTTGCAGCAATACATCTTCCCACACGAATACGCCTAATCCGTCATTTTCCTTTGTTCCAAGGTCCTTTCCGTTTACGGTAAGAGTAACCTTATCATTATTGGAATAGACCTTTACCGCCACAACAGCATTCACTCTGGGGTTAAATCTTGACGAATTTATATGCACCATGGGGACATTGCTCCAGTTCGCCTGATAAAGATAGTAGGGGTCTTTCTTTATTTGTCTGTCACGGGTTACAAGACCCTTGTCGTTGATTCCCGTCTGATAGCCTTCCGCACGACTGTCAACTGTGAAGTCAAACATATTCCACACAAAGCTACACCAGAGCCAGTCTCTTTCCTTTATATCCCTAAGGGAATTTTCGTGCCCTATAGAGCCGTATTCTTCACTGTGCCAGGATTCATAGTCAAAGCAATCTGTTTTATTGAAGTCTTCAATGGGATTATCCGAATGAAGCTTCACATTGATTCCGTAGCCATATTCGGAAACTCCCAACGGTCTCTCTTCCATTGTACGGTATTCGTCAACAAGGTTTCCGAAGTTTTCTATGGAGCCGAAGTTACTGTACCAGCCCGGATACATATTATACGCAATGGTATCGCTTGCCCAGTTTTTATTCTTAGAAAAGGCATCATTTATACAGGTTGCCTGTGTGGTATACCTGTATGGGTCAAGACTATGTGCATAGTTATTAAGCTCAGTTAAAATCTCCCGTGCCAGATTGCTGTCACTTCTTATTTCGTTCTGCAAGCCCCATACCACAATCGAAGGTCGATTGTACTGCTGCTTAATAAGTTCTTCAAGCTGAACAGGATTTGTCTCCTTATAGCCTTCATATACAACATTTATCTGAGGTATTTCCGCCCATACCATAAGCCCGTACATATCACACAGGTTATAAAAATATGCCGCATGAGGATAATGTGCAAGTCTTATTGCATTTGCGCCCATACAGTAAATAAGCCCGAAGTCCTCGTCATGCTCATCTTCAGATATTGCCCAGCCGATATCTGCTCTGTCCTGATGGCGGTTAACACCTCTGAGGTTATAGCTCTCACCGTTTAAGATAAAGCCCTTCTCGGCATCAATCTCATAATTTCTGAAGCCTATGAAGTCGGTCACCTTATCCTTTTCAACTCCGTTTTCAAAAACAGAAAGCGTCACAAGATAACGATAGGGGTCCTTCTTGCCATTCCAGAGACGGGGGCTTTCCACCTTCATGGTTTTATCGAACACAAAGCTTCCGCCTGCAGGAATTTCAATCTCCGTCTGCAAGCTTGCAACCTCTCCGCCCGGGGTCATTTCCTCAGGGTCAAACAGAAGATACTCCGTATCCACCACATCAAATTGAAGACTTCCCGGCTCGGGGTTTTCAATCGTTGCAGCTATTGTCAGAGTTACTTTTTCATCACTTTCATTTACAATTTTTGATTTGATATTAACGCTTGCTTCCTCCCGGCTTACAGCTACAGGTGAAAGGTATAAGCCGTTGGAGCCATAATCTGCGGTGTCTATGTGTACTTTTTCTGTTGAAAGAAGCCATACATCACGATATATACCGCCGAAAAAGGTATAGTCTGCAGAATATGGTGCTACGGTTGTATTTCTTGCGTTGTTCACAAGCACCGCAACAGTATTCTCTCCATCTGCAAGGTACTTTGTAATATCAAACCTGAATGTTGTATAACCACCCTGATGCACACCCACCTCTTGCCCGTTGACAAAAACGGTTGTAATAAGGTTTGCGCCCTCAAATTCGATATAGGTTTTCTTGTTTTCAGAAAGAGCTTTATCCCATATAAAGCTCTTTCTGTACCAGCCGTCACCACGGTAATAACCTTCACCGCCCGAATAGCTGCTTCCGCCATCCTGACCATCAAGACCATTCCAGGTGTGAGGAAGGGTTACCTCTTCCCAATCAGAATCATTAAAATTAACGGCAGACGCATCGCCTTCAACGTGCTTTTGGAATTTCCAGCCGGTATTGAACTTTACCTTGTCTCTGCAAATTTCAGAAGGCATAGCTTCGCTTACACGTACCTTGAATTCCGCTAATACATTATAAGGGTTTTCTACACCGTTTTTATCCGAAAGGTCAATTTCACCTTCAAACACGTATACACCGGGGGTATCGGCATCATAGCCTGCTTCACATTTCCAGTTTGCGACACTGACACTTATCGTACTTTTGTCATTAAGTACAGCATTTATTCTATCCGGCAGACCAATCTGAGTAACACTTGTTCCGTAAGGCACCGTGATACCGCCTGTAGCTTTATATATGTTCAGCACGTCATAGCTGCCGTTAACCTCGATTTCAAATATTGTGGCAGCCTGTGCAGAGGCAGTTGTCGCAGTTGTATACAAGGTCACATATCTGCCCTTTACACCTTCACTCAAATTATGTATATGTGCCGTGTTACCTATCTCCGTACCGCTGCCCGCCGCCTGAAGGTTATTCTTTTCATAGACACAATCCTGAGGAATGGTGAACACTTCACCCGTCACAGTCGGTTCATTTGTTATATACAGATTGAACGTATATGTTCTGTTGTTTCCGTACCAGTAAGACTTTACACTTTCGATATTACACTCGCCCCAAAGGTCAACCATTATTGCCTGAGGAAGCGATGCCGTCCCCTCGGTGCCGTTCCATGTAAAGGAGGAAAATCTGGTCTCTTTATCGCCGTCAATGGCATATTCTGCAGGCGAATATCGTCCGTTTCCGTCCTCGTATGCAGTTGCTGTTACGCTTTTATGTACAGACAGATTGACGTTTTCATTTGCATACGCACCAACGGAAGCTGTGGTTGTGCACAAAACACCCGCCAATACACAGGAAACCATCTTCAGTATTTTCTTTTTCAGAGTCATTCTTCCATCTCCTTAAATCAATATTCTATCGGATTTTACCCGTTCATCAGTCTGCTGCTTTGGCTACAGGCACCATGCCTTCAATTGATTCAAGCAAAAACACCTTAACCTCTCCTGTAAGATTGGTCATGTTTTCATATGTCACGCTTACATGTTTTCTTGCCTTTAATTCAAGGGGCTTTGACTGAATTTTCACCAGGATGTCACCATCATATTCAGCCATAACAGCAATGACATCCTTATCCTTCAGCGAATACACCGTAACAGTATTGCCGTCACGTTCAACGCTGCCCACAATTGATTCATAAATACGCATGTTCTCCACGGCATACTCCCACGCGCTCTGTTTGTCACCGCTCTTTAAAGCATATTGGGCGATATCATCGGTAGCCGGGGAGTTTGCTCTGAATGCATAATTTTCCGCAACAGCAATTCCGTCTACATACACGCTGTAGGTTTTATTGGTCATATCAATTGTACCCGTGATGTGATAGATATTTCCTGCCGTATAGGTAACCTTTGTCTTATAGCCGAAGGCAGAGCCGTTTCTCGCATCAAAATATCCGTTTTTGTTAAATCTTATAACACAGTTGTAGGAATCCCATGTGTAAGGCTCGTTATCCGTTCCCATAAAGCCTATAAAGCCGTCAATTTTGTTGTATAATGCAATTGCGTCAAACTCGTAATTAATAATATCTGTGCATGCAGGCACAAAATATGTGACATCATGTGTAAAGGAGGAGAACACTCTGTTCCTTACCGCGTTTGCATTTTCCTCAAACGTACCCGTAAGTCTCAATTCGCCGAGGGAACCTCCCCACGAAGAATTTACGGGGTTATAAATTTTTAAAAACCTGTAGCATTCATTATCTGCAACCTCATACACTTCCTTACCCATTTCAAAGGGCTCCGTGAGCGTTATCCATTCGTATCCGTCGTTTGAGCCTGCAACCACCGTGCCTGTAGCAGTTGTGTTATTTGCCATCATACGAATTTCGGTAAGCGCTGCGCCGACGCCTTCGCCCATGTCAAGAATCATCCATACATCTGTTGAATTTGTGTTTGCACGAAGCAAGGGCGCAGTTGTGTCTGCATTATTATCAATCCACGCCTTGTAAGCGATTTCTTCATTTTTATCATCGGGTGTATAGATTGTCGCAACATTTAATATATCCAACACCTCTGTATTATCATCAAGAATTACGGAGGAATCAAGACACACAAGCTCATCATATGCTATTAAAAGCTCGTCGGCAGCTTTCATAAAATCGTCTGCATTTATCAAAGCATTACACCTTTCAATAAATGCATCCTTGCTCTTGTGTGTATACCTCAAGCCTTCATCATAGCCGGAGCAGACAAGCTCTATAAACTCTTCCCTTGTATCGTAGGTATAAACCTCATAGCTGACAGCAGCCTTTTCATTTTTTATCGTAATACTTCTTGCTCCGTCGAAGCTGTCTGCCGTAAAATTAAGGACATTATCTTCATAGGTGTTTTCAATATTACAATCAACCTCTAATTCACCCTCCGAAGGTGTAATTGTTGCTGTATAGCTTTTACCCGACTCCACATAAAATCTGTTTTCGTATACAAAAGCCTCAGGGGCAAATACAATTGATTTGACAGGATTTTTTTCAAAAAATGCAATTATCTTAAAGGATTCCCATGGCTCAGCCATTGTGAAAACACCCTTGCCGCTCTGTTCAATTACCACCTCGTCAAATCTGGATTCCCCGTTAATTGTCAGATCGGTAATGATATATCCCTCTTCAGGCGTAATAGTAAAATCAAGCTTACTGTTTGAAGACATTGAACCCTTTTCAGCAGGCGAAATCGCACCGCCTGCCGTTGTGTATGCCGAATAGTTGACTGTTTTCACCTCAGGTATTTCAGTCTCTTCAAAGGTTACCTCTAAAACCTGGTCAATAAGCATGCCGTCATTGCCCTTTGTGGGACTTATAACAGCCCTTTCGATTGCGCCCTGTTCAACACCGTTGAGGAGTACCGATGAAATCTTATAGCCTTCGTAGGGCACAATACGTACATGATGATTTGCCGCAACAGAGGTTGGGAAGGTTGTATCCTGAAGCGACAGAATACCTCCCTCGGGAGTTTTGTTTGTTACGGTAAGGTTGTAGGGTTCTAAAGGAAGTGTACATTCTTCAAGCTTAAACTTTTGTGTATCGGCAGGTTCTCCGTCTGTGTAATCTGTCTGAGAAAGAACAATAGATGTTCCCTGCATATCCATAGCCTTTCCTGTCGCCTTGTTAATAAAGCTTACGGTTCCGTCAGAATTTTCAACCATTTTCCACACCTGATAATCTTCAGGTCCGTTTTTGCTCTCTTCATTGAACATTACACTGCTTGTATTGCTTGTAACAGAAAGCAATCTGCCGGAATATGCACCCTGAATTTTAACCTCATTATCACCGACAGCTTCAATCACCATTTTTTCGTCCCAATGATTAGTGCCCGTTCCCGCTGCACCGTGTGCAAGGGTGCCCTCTGCCCACTCTCCGTCCTTATGGCTTACATAAACAGCTCCTGTGCTGTTCGTAATGTAGACATATTCATCATCCTTAAAAAGACCTGTTGTGTTCAGATCGTATGTAGCATAGTTAAGTGATGAAGGATCTGTATTGTAATCATTGAAGGTGTTGCCGAAAAGTACCATAAGATTACCCGAGGACATCTGATAAAGCTGTTTATTGTGCGCCCAGCTCCTTATACCTGTCGTTCTGTATTCAATCCATTCACCAAGAGCATCCTTACGCGAGTTTACAAAAAGACTTGTGCTCGATATCCTGCTGTGTACAACTGCACCTGTATCCAGTGTCGTAATATAAGGACTTGCCTGAGGGCCTACATAAATACCCTCATCCCACTCGTCCCATGCTGTGGGGTCGCTTCCGAACTTAAGATAAGTTGCCGCGCCGCCACGGGCTTCGTATAACAGCGCCCATCTTTCTTCTTCGCCCTCTTCTGTATGAAGCTTTGTGATAGTGGTCATACCGGGTCTCTGACCGGGAACCTTCAAATCTGTAATAAAATCGCTCCATACCTTGCCGTCCTTTGTGGATTTATGCGCAAGCTTCTGAGAATAATCAGGATGTGTTTCATCAGAAAAATAACAATGAAGCTCGTTGTTGTACATAAGAAGATGAGGCTCCCATAAGGGTGTGCTTCTCATCTGGTTTTTGCCGCCAAAGGCTATGGTGCTGTAATAATGCCATGTACGTCCAAGGTCAGTACTGTAGCACATATCCATTGTGTGAGGCGTCAGGTCGTTGGGAATATTAACACTGTTGCCCACACATAACAGTGTACCCTCTTCAAATTCGCCAAAATCCTGCGGAAGCTCGAAAATCTGGGGGCAATTCATATATCCCCAACCGTTCTTGCTGTCCTGTACATAGCCAACGGGTGTCTTTGTCCATGTAAATGTGCCGTCAGGATTATCCGTACCTTCATATACAGGAAAAGCGTCCAGCAAGGGGTCAATATCCTCAGGAAGCGTGTAACTGGGGTCTGTCTCACGGAAAATTTCTTCCAGCTCGTAAGGAAATCTGCCCACTTCAAAGGTTATGATATATTTTCCGTTATCTTCCGGATTCTTCTGATGTTTTAACTGCACAACTCTCGGCGATACACATGCATTACGCATGCCCGCCGCCACATTCGCTGTCCCCTCATACAGCTTGCCCGATTGCTCAGGGCTTGCCGCCTGTATCGGCGCAGATATTGACGAAGCAACAATCAATACAGAAGCTACCATACTTAAAATTCTCTTTTTCATTCCTCATGCCCTCATTTCCCTTATATATTTTCCTTCATTTTTTGTTACGGTGCCCCTTTTCAATTGTACCTGATCGGGATATATTTTTTCGCACCATAACTCAACTTCCTGATTTGAGTATAACATCACGAGGCTTTTATGTCCATGCAATCATTAGAGACTGCATATCTCTTTTAGAACAGGTCATTGACAAACAACCTTCTGTCAGATATAGTATTTTTAGATAAAGGAGGATGAAGGTATGAATATAAACATAGATGAGAATTTTTATACCCGTGTCACTTATTCGCATTATAATCAGGTACATACATTAAAGTGGAAAGTAGAAGGCTGGCTTAACCACTGTACGATAACACTGCTTAATAAGGGTCAAATCAAATACAAGCTGAATGATGACGAATTCATTTTAAAGGAAGGTCAGCTTCTTCTGACCACGCCTCCTCAGAACAGGCTGCTTTTCCCCCTCACTCCCGAGGTCAATGTATCGGTTCTTGACTTTCACGCTCCCAGACAGGAAGCACCCGGTTATAAGGTATTCACCCTCAATGACACTTCATATGTAAATCATCTCATCGGCGAAGCTACAAAGGAGCGCATAAGCACCCGCATCAGCCATTTAAAAATGTGCGACGCTCTCGCCATGCAGCTCGTTATACATCTTATGAGGCTTGATGCTTCACAGGTTAACCCGCAGGTGGAGCAGATGAAAACCTATATTTTGGACCACTATACAAAGCCTTTAAGTGCTACGGACCTTTCAAGACAAATCGGTTTTTCCGAGTCATACTGCGGCAAGCTTTTCAAAAAATATGAAGGCTGCTCTATCCCCGACTATATCAACTCCATCAGAATAAACAATGCAAAAATACAATTTGCCTCGGGAGAAGAATCGGTACACAAGGTGGCAACTCAATGCGGATATACAGACTCGTTCTACTTCAGCAGAGTGTTCAAGACCCATACGGGAATGTCCCCTTCTGCATTTATAAATAAAACTAAAAAATAAAAGTGCGATGATTGCAACGCCCCCTGAGGGTTAGCTTTATAACTCTCAGGGGGCAGTACAGACTCGCACTTTTTTCTATTGTCCTATCCACACAAGGGGCTTGATTTTATCCTTTTCCCAGATGAAAACCTTTTCATCATTGCCAAAAGAAAAGCTTATTGTTTCTTCACCCTTTAAAAGAGGTATTTCTTCGGCATTAATCAAGATATCCCCCTCGTACTTTGCCTTTATACATACAGCATCAACCTCACTTGTATAACAAAGCTCTGCCGAGCCATCCTTACATTCAAAGCTCTCCAATGTAAAGGCATCCGTAAGGCTTAATGCCTTATAAATTTTTATATAGCTCACCATAGGTCCGCCGTTACCGTCATCTGCAGTTCTGATATGTATTGTAGCATATCCGCCTGAAATATCTGCGATTGTTTTTACAACAACCGGCTTAACAGAATTTGTTGAAGGAACAAAGCTCTCAGCCTTAATTTCAGAATTAATGCTAAGCGTGGTTTTTCTGTTATATTTGCTTGTAATCCATCCCGACGGCACAAAGAAGCCCAGCTCAAAAGCATATTCACCATCGGGGAGCTCAAATTTATAAGTGATACCCGGGTCGGTAGGCTTTGTCTGATCCTTTGCATAACGGAAGGTTTCAACCTTATCCTTGTTATCTGCAGATATTGATTCTCTCGGCCATGTATCCTTGCCTGTAAGGAGGTTTGGGTAAGATTGGTTCAATGTATATTCATCCACGATTCCCCACTCTTTTCCCGTTACAATATCCTCAGAGAAGAATTGCTCGGTCACAGAGTTATATTTACCGAATTTTTCACCGTCACTCAACGTTTCAGGGGCAATGTCACCGCAGTCAACAAAGTACAGCATGGCGTCCGAAACCATATCTTCCGAATTTTCAGAGGAGGTGAACATTACCTTGAATTCAACATCTGTCTCAATGGTAAAGGGAAGAGTGTTATCAACCAGCTCATCTGTTTTGTCAATTCCGTTTGCATACACTTTAGCAATGTACCCGTCATCCGCTTCAACCGTCAGATTGATTGTCTCGTTTGCTTCAGCATAGCCCTTTGATGAATATGCACGTCCGCCTTTAGTTGTCATAACACTTACTTTATACCGTGACGGTAAAATTCCGGCATCTGCAACAACGGAAGGTGTAAATTCAAACCTGTCGAAATTAGGCGTATAATTAACCAGGGTATGATATTCAATATTTTCGGGAACATGGCTTGATGTACCCTCCTTCAGCGTTCCGCAGGTGCTTATTTTATAGTTATCATTAAAGAATTCGATTGTATTTTCCCCTTCATCGAGCCATATCTCTTTTGTAACAGTTCTCCAGTTCTCGTCGGAATATGTGTTTTTGAAGTGAACACGGGTTTCATCCTTACCGTTGACGGTATATGATGCATATCTGTCCACAATCTGCGCATTATAGCTATGCGCACCGAAAAGCTCTTTGTTGGAATGATAAATTACCATTTTATAAAAGCCCGACTCTGTCACATTAACACTGATTTTTAACCTGTCCTCAGTTGCACCTTCAATGTTTGAAACATATTTTCCGCCCGAGGCATATCCGCCATCCTTTATTTGTGCATTACCATATAAAGCTCCGTCCTCCGCCTGTATGGCAATTGTTTTATCTCCGTAATTTTTTGTAGCTGTAACTCTGAGATAGTCCAATGCAACCCCAGAGTCTGTATCAATATCAATAATATTAATACCCTTTTGCAGGAACATGGTAATTCCTGCATTTTTAAAGTTTTCACCACGTTCAAGCTCAATAGTTGCCACCTTTCTGTCAAGCACAAGCGCAGTATTATCAAGATAAATATTGGCTTTCGTATCGTTTTCGCATGCATATCTGAGCGACACATTATATAATGCATTGTCATCTGCCAAAACAACAAATCTTACTCCGCCTCCGTCAGGAACGCTTCTTTCGGAAAGCCCCGTCACATAGCCTGATGCACTGTAGCCTGACAGTGCAGCTTCTGTTGTAACTGTTGTGTCCTGCATATCGTTGAGCATATTAAAATCGCCCAGCTCTGCTTCGTATATTTTATCCTCAAAGGGAATTTCCGCACCGCAGTAGGTAAAGCTTATACAATCGGCAGAAGCACCCGATTGGGTATAATCCGTACCTCTTACAGATAATACATGCTCTCCTTCTTCAAGAAAAACATATTCGGTATACATACCTGCCATATCCCAACGAAGAGTGTTTTCAAGGACTATTTCTCTTTTTTCGCCTCCGTCCCAGGAAAAGGTCTGTATGACCGTAATCGGATTGTTATCTTCAGGCTTTGAGGTATTCAATCCGTAGCCGTTACCGTAAATATAGTCCATCTTATAATATCCGTCATATGCCACCTTTACCGTAAGGTCGTAGCCGTCATCAGAGGTGTCCATTCCGGCAAGTCTTTTTCCGTTCGACTGGGCATACTGAGCGGAGGTCTTTGTATACACACCGCCTACCCATGCTGCATTTTCAGCTTCATAGCTTACTCGCTCGTCACCGTAATATGCAACGCCGGAAGCATCCTCCTCCGTTGACTGTGTAACCGTAATCCTGTAAGCCGCAGTTGCTTCAAGGTCAGAAAAATCTATTGTCACACAACCGTTTCTGACAGGATATGTGCCCTCCATAATAACCCTCGGCTCCTCTGCAACACCATGGAAGGCTGTCCAGTAGGTTGCCTCCGCCTTGATTTTCACACTACCACAATCTTTAAACGGCTCTGTTTTACTGATATTTGCCAATTTAACTCTTACATTGCCTCCAACACCTCCAAAGAGCACGTTGGAAAGCTTTTTATTATCGTCAATTGAAGCCAAGCCGTACAACTCCGTACGGTCTGTCGACGTTGCAACCTTGAGTGTTTCACCTGACATATCTCCATACCATTTATACAGCCACCATGCGCCGTTAGGCTCGTTACTGTCAGCAGTAATATCATCAAAGTTACCTGCATTGTGCCAATAAGGAAGACAACCCGAAACCTTGTTTTCTTCAAAAAGTGCAATCCAGTTTACAAGCTTGCCGGGCAGAGAGCAATGCTCCTTTGCGGCATATTCATTTATTACAATCTCTCTGTGCTCCATGCCGTACTTATCTTCAATTGCACGGAAATCATCAAGATGCTCCTTGAAGGATTTCAGCTTATCATTCTGTAATTCGTGCCATGTAACATAGTCGGGCTCACAGTCATTTTCCACGCAGAACTTTACCCAGCTATCCATTGCACTGCTTCTGTAAAATGCAAAGCTTGTACCGCCTATAAGCGCAGTCGGGTCAATGGATTTTATCAGCTTATATATTCTGAGCCAGTCGTTATTGAAACTTTTCTGCACAGCCGTTGATGTGTTGATATTCGTATACCATATTCCGTCAGGCTCGTTAAAGGGTATATAAACCATCTTTCCCTCAAGCTCGGGGTTTTCCTTCTTAAGCTGAACAACTTTAGGTATAACCCCCTCAAGTCGCTCAAGATAGTCATCCATACCCGTATATTCATAGCCCCAAAGGGCAAATATGTCCTGCATATAAATCTGTACCTGCTTACCGCCTGCACCTACAAAATACTTTGCTACATCCATTACGTCACCCGTAGGATGCTGCATTCCGTCAGGAGCCTTCTGTACAACCGTTGACGGCTTCAAGGGCGTAATCAGATTTACCTGAGGAGAGCCTTCGCTTCCCAAAGCGTACAATCCACCCGTGCTTCCGTGGTAAACCGCACCTGTTTTTTCACTCATATCAACAGTAAATATTGCTGTTTCTGCAGCCTGTACAACTGAAGGAACACCATTATTTACACCGATACACAGCATTATACTTATCATTACCGATATTATCTTTTTCATCTTATTTTCTCACTTTCTCAAAATCAGGAATTTCCACACAGCACCCGTCATTAATTGCCGAGATATGTGCACATACCCCTGCCGCAGTAATATTCGCCGCCATTCTTATATCAATGTAAGGCTTACGGCATTCAACAATGCTCATAACAAATTCATGCACAAGATAGGGATGAGAGCCGTGATGCCCTCCCTCTCCCATGTCAGCTGCCCTATGAGGATTAAGATTGTCAAATCCTCCCTTGCCTGTAAAGTGACGTATCTCATCGGGCAGAACATAGCTGTAATCAGGAAGATCGACAGCTTCAACAATGTTTTCTCTTCCTCTGCCCCATTTTGACCGTTCTCCCAAGGTTGTTATATAAGGCTTGCCTCCGTCATCAAAGGACCATTCAAAGCTCTTTTTACTGCCGTAAACAAACAAGCCCTCCTGATACTGACGTGCAGTTTCAAAAAGAGTTCTCGTGGCTTCCGCCTTGAGCCCATTCTCAAATGCAAATATTGCCGTTTCCACAGGAAAAGGATTTGAGTATTGCTTCACCAGCTTTTCGTCCATACTTCCGCTTCCAAAGGCGTGTACCTTTTTAATTCTTGACCCGGATAATGCAACAAGCGGTGCTATCGCGTGTGTGCCGTAATGCATGGGCGGGAGCCCCTCCCAGTAGTCAGGCCAATAGCTCATGTCCTGATAATGGCTTCCCCGCAAAAACTGAATTTTACCCAACTCTCCCTTGTCGTACATATTCTTTACATGCAGAAACCTGTCAGTATAAAGGGTTGTTTCCATCATCATATAGGTTTTTCCGCTTTTTTCTGCAGCATCAACAATACGTTGTATGCCTTCAAGACTTGTCGCCATAGGCACCGTACATGCACAATGCTTACCCGCTTTTAAAACCTGTATTGTCTGCTCCTCATGGAGAGGTATGGGTGTTACAAGATGTATCGCATCTACGTCACTTCTTTCAATCGCTTCTTCAAAGCTTGAAAGCTTGTTTTCAATACCGCTTTTATTACTTACATAGTCAAGAACATTTTTATCTTTATCGTAAAGATAAACCTTATCTACAGCAGGATGCTCCTTATAAATATTTACAAAGGTTGCACCAAAGCCAAGCCCTATCAAAGCAACATTGATTTTTTTCACAATTACATCCCCTTTCGTCTACAGTTTAACCGTAAATTAAGCTCGTGTGAATTGAGAAAAACGAAGTCATGATGTAAATTTGCGAAATTTTTCTTGTAAAACCAACTAAAATAGCATATAATTTTCATTGGGGTGATGCAAATGAAAACAGTGTTTAATATTTCACAAAAGCGAAAAATAGATGAAGCGAATTCAAATATATATCTTACTCCTGCCATGCATCCTACCAGAACCATGCCGCTTCATGACCTTGTTTATATGATTAGCGGAACCTGGCAGATAGGTCAGGAAGGTGAAACGCTCACTGTCGGTAAGGATGATGTTTTTGTTCTTTCAGCAAACCGTCATCATTATAAAGTGTCTCCATGCTCGCAGAGGTGTCGCACAATTTATATACATGCTCATTCGTTGGAGGGCGATTATTCAACAATGGAAGAAAGCGTAGCGCCATCCTCGGACGCTGTTGTTGTAAACAGCGTTATAAACGCCTCCGCCAGCCCTGATGTAAAGGAGCTTTTTATTAAAATTGCAAATTCAAAAAACGCCGGCGATGAACTTCTCGCCTCTTCTTACTTTGACCTTCTTGTGTGCTTGCTTTCAGAGCTTTCGTCACAGGACAAGCAGAAATCTCTGGCACAGAAAATACACGACCTTATTATTCTTCATCCTGACTGTTTTTTCAGCAATCGTGAAATTGCAGAAAAATTGCACATCAGTGTCAGAACTGCCGAAAAAGCCTTCAAGGCATACTACAAAACCTCAATCCACCAATACATACTCAAAAACAGAATTGAACAATCCAAGCATTACCTTATTAACTATCCCGATATGAAAATTTCAGAAATAGCCGACAACTTAGGTTTTTATGATGAATATCATTTCAGTAATCAGTTTAAAAAGCATGCATCTGT
>JAFYPR010000109.1 GCA_017547445.1 Clostridia bacterium | reverse complement strand
TTTCAATACCGCTAATTGCCACAATTTCGCCTGCACCTGCTTCTTCAACCGCTTCCTTCTTTACATCCTTGTAGGTAAGTATTTTGGTTGCTCTGGCATTGTAAGAGGCTTCGCCCTCCTTGCAGACTGTTACGGGCATATTTGTCTTAACCACACCACGGTTTATTCTGCCCACGGCAATTCTGCCTGTAAAGGGGTCGTAGTCAATGTTGCTTACAAGCATCTGGAAGCTTCCGTCACGTGTATCCTTCGGTGCGGGAATATGCTCTACAATAATATCAAAAAGCACGCTTAAATCGTCTGGGTGCTTTTCAGGCGCTAATGATGCCCAGCCGTCTCTGCCCGATACATACACAACAGGCGCATCAAGCTGTTCCTCTGTTGCATCAAGGTCAATGAAGAGGTCCAAAAGCTCATCTGTCACCTCGTAGGGACGGGCATTGGGTCTGTCAACCTTGTTGATTACCATGATAGGGCACAAATTAAGTGCCAATGCCTTCTTAAGCACAAATCTCGTCTGAGGCATACAGCCTTCAAATGCATCAACAAGCAAAAGCACGCCGTCAACCATCTTCAAGCCTCGCTCAACCTCACCGCCGAAGTCTGCGTGACCGGGTGTGTCCAAAATATTAATCTTAACACCCTTATATTCCAGAGAGGTATTCTTTGCAAGGATTGTAATACCTCTTTCCTTTTCCAGATCGTTTGAGTCCATCACTCTTTCGTCAACCTGCTCATTTTCACGGAAAACACCGCTCTGCTTAAGCATGGCATCAACTAAAGTTGTCTTGCCGTGGTCAACGTGAGCAATAATTGCTATATTTCTTATATTCTTCGGTTCTGTCATAATTATGTCATCCTCTCAAGTTGTATGTATAATGTTTACTAAATCCCACAATGCGGGACATGCCTGACCCACATTTAGCCTTCAATGTTCAAACAATTTTATTTTAGCAAAACAGGCGTGTCCCCATATCTCATAAAACTGTTGCAGTTACCCGATCAAAGTAACATAAAGCAATTATTTTTCTGTTACAAATGCGCTCCATGTATCTGCAAACTGCAGCAAAAGCAGAAGCGGACATTCCTTTGTGGCAACGCTCTTGTTATCGTCAACATACTGACCGTCGTGGTAAATTATCGCCTGTACCTCTTCCTCGGAAAGGTGTATATAAGGAAGCGCAAGATACAAACTTCTCACAGGAACAGACAGGTATGTCAGATTATTGTTGAAGCTGTAGGGCACACTTGCGCCGTAGCCGTACTGCTTTTGCCTTGCGGTAGGCTCATTTTTTATATACTGAGGGTTTCCCGGCATACCAACCTTGCCCAGATCGTGGATAAGTGCCACTATAACACAGCTTTCATCGCTTATATGGGGCGCTATTGCGTGCTTGATTCTAATCATATTTTCGCACACATTGACGCTGTGCTCCAGAAGTCCCTGCTCCTGTGATAAATGAAATCTTGTAGAGGCAGGTGCCGTAAGGTATTCGGTCTCATTTTCCATAAAATTTATAAGGCGGTCAAACTCCTCTTTTCTCTCAACGACAATCGCCTTTAGTCTTTCATATCTTTCCATTACTGTTGGCATATATAAAACTCCTATCAATTCATATCCATTCAATTTATTATATAACGGATTTCTCTCTATTGCAACCTATTTTTCACCCAAAGCCCCCTTGAAAAAAATCTTTTAAAATGCTAATATACCTGTAAGGATGTGATTTTATGATAAAGGAAATTACAAAAATCGTTATAACAGGCGGTCCCTGCGGCGGCAAAACGACAGCTTCGGAGCGTATACGGGAGTTTTTTTCAAAAAAAGGCTATACTGTAGTATTCATACCCGAAACCGCAACAGAGCTTATCTTAGGCGGCATCGCACCCTGGACAACCGACACAAATCAGACCTTTCAGCACACCCTTTTAATGCTCCAGCTTGAAAAGGAAAAGTATTTCACCCATGGTGCACGGCTTTTAAAGAAAAATGAAAAGCTTCTTATAGTATGCGACCGCGGTGCACTTGATAACAAGGCATATACAACAGGGGACGAGTTTTCAAACATATTAACCCTTACCCAATTAACCGAAGAAGAGCTTTTAGCACGTTATGATGCAGTTTTCCATCTGACTACTGCCGCCAAGGGCGCAGAGGAATTTTATACCTTCTCCAACAACAATGCCCGATACGAAACAATTGATGAGGCAAGGGCATTGGATGACCGCCTTATTGACGCATGGAAAAATCACCCCAATTATTTTATTATTGATAATTCCACGGATTTTGAAGGAAAACTCAATACTCTTATTGACAAGATTTCCTCTTTTTTGAAGACTAAAAAAGAAGCAGCTGATGAGTGAGGCACCTCATCAGCTGCTTCTTTTACGTTATATTACTTCAATACTCATTGTATTTGTACCGTTACGGCTTTCAATGTCGTTGTCAAAGAGCACGATAACAGTATCGCCCTTCTTGACAAGTCCTGCATCAACAGCCTTTTCTCTCGCCTGTTTAATAATGTCTCTGGGTCGGTCCTTTCTTTCGCCCATAAGCGGCACAACGCCGTAGTAAGCCGAAAGGCTCTTATAAACTGCTTCGCTCGTAACGATTGCCACAATGGGAATTTCGGGACGGAAGCGGGAAAGCTCCCGTATTGTTGAGCCTCCCTGAGAAACGGCAATAATTGCCCTTGCGTTAATTTCAGGCACAATAGACTGTACCGCATGGCAGATAACAGACATATACGGATACTTTGTATCACGGTTTTTGTATTCGCTCTTGTCCTTAAGGTTAAGATTCTGCTCAGCTTCACGGCAAATACCCGAGAGCGCCTGAACGCTTTCCACAGGGTACATACCTGCCGCACTTTCACCCGAGAGCATAACACAGGTTGTATTATCATAAACTGCGTTTGCAACGTCACTTATTTCCGCTCTTGTAGGTCTCGCATGGTTAATCATGGACTCTAACATCTGTGTGGCTGTAATAACAATCTTACCCTGTTCTGCACAACGTCTTATAATTTTCTTCTGCGTAGCAGGAAGCTTTACATAGGGTATCTCAACACCCATATCGCCACGTGCAACCATAATGCCGTCACTTACCTCGATAATCTCATCAAGGTTATCCACGCCGTCCTGGTTTTCAATCTTTGCTATAATTTCAACGCCTGAGTAGCCCAACCTTGTAATAAACTTTCTTATGTCCTTGACGTCCTCGGCACATCTTACAAAGGATGCCGCCACATACTGAATCCCCTGTGATAAGCCGAACTTTATATCCTCTTCATCCTTTAAGGAAAGATACATCATCTCAACATGGTAATCAGGGAAATTAAGGCTCTTTCTGTTGGAGAGCATTCCCGTTCGCTCAGCACGGCAAAGGATATAGTCGCACCCTATTTCCATGACTGAAAATTCCATATTGCCGTCATCGGCTAAAATTACGTGAGGTCTGCCCTCCTCCCAACGTTTTTTTACCTCCATGCGGGTTTTGTACCATTCATCCACAAGTCTGGGGTAGGATATATTAATCTTTTTTTCGCAGGGAGCATCTGTTTCTGCCTGTTTTGTAAAGGCAAACAAATCTCCCTTTTCAATTTCCATTTTCCCGTTTTCAAAAATGCCCACTCTTACCTCAGGACCCTTTGTATCCAGAAGCAAGCCTACGCTTTTGCCCTTTTCCTCGGCAACGGACTTTACAGTATCCATTCTCGCCTTCTGCTCTTCGTATGTTGAATGGGAAAAATTAAATCTCGCCACGTTCATGCCTGCATCAATCATCTTCCCTATAACTTCACGGCTTTCGCTTGCAGGGCCTATAGTACAAATAATCTTAGTCTTACGCATTATGTCAATCCTCCAGAATTTTTATAATACACTCCTGGCTTCCGCCTGTTACTTCCACGCGTCCGTCAGCATGAATATAAACGTCAGTTTCACTTCGAACGCCGAATTTACCAAGGTAAATACCGGGTTCAATGGAAAATCCCGTAGAAGGAAGCAATGTTCTTTCATCGTGTGTTTCAAAGTTGTCAATATTGGCACCCATGGCGTGTACAGTCGCGCCGGGTCCTATGGAATGGCCTGTCCTGTGAAGGAAATAATCACCATAGCCTTTATCCTTGATATAATTTCTGCAGGCGTCATCAACGGCATATCCGGGAAGTGCAAGCTTTTCTTTTTCTGCCTTGCAGAGCAAATCGCAGGCAGCAAGCCGTCCTCCCTTTGCAACATTAAAAACATTAACATATTCATCGGGGATATCGCTGCCGCAATAGCCCATCCATGTAATGTCTGCATATACGCTTTCATCGCACTTTTCTCTTGCCCAAAGGTCAATTAAAACCAGGTCTCCCTTTTTAATTTCACTGCTGCACTCTTTGGTAGGCTCATAATGTGAATTTGAACTGTTTTCATTTACACCAACAATTGCACGGTCAGTTGCGTACATATTACGCCTGTCAAATTCCTGCATAATAAATTCCTGCACCATGTACTCGTTTACAAATTCACCTGCTTTAAGCTTCGCTCCGATAAACTCAAACGCCATATCCTTCGTTTCCTGCACATTTTTCGCCGCATACATATGGCTTTTATAGTTTTCCTCGCTCCATACCGCAGTTAAAAGGGTAAACATATCCATGCTGGATACTACTTCCTTGCCAAGGCTTCTCACATAATCAATTATGCCTCCGTCAGCCCAGGATACAATGGGAATGGCGCACAAGGGCGAATATTCCATCGCAACTCTTTTATCATTTTTAAGAAGCTTTTCAAGATTTTCAAAAAGAGACTGCCATGTGACATACATTATTCTTTCACAGGGAAGGTTTTCGTATGCATTGCGGTCAATAATGTGATATATTACAACAGGTACACCGCTTTGAGGCACGTAAATATATGCCCTTCTTGTTGTAAACTTTTTGCCGATTATCTCGCACATTGCAGGGTTACTTCCCCTGAAATCGCTTATCAGCCATGAATCTATATTGTTAAGTCTCATATGCTCCTGAATTTTTTCAAAATTTTTCAGCACAAAAATCACCTCAATATACAGTATATAACATCTTTAATTCCATTTCAATTATAAGATTTAAAATTTACCAAATTTTAAATCATGGTAAATTTTAAATACTTGTTGCCTCATATAAGAATTTATGTTATAATATAGTAGATTATAGCATAAATATAGTTTTTAGGGGGATTTTTCGTGTCAGTTAATAGAAAGAAACCTGTTTCTATAACACTTGCGGCAGCATCTGTTATATGTATTATAACCTTTATCTTAGGCTTTGTAATTTCATCCTTCGCTTTTCTTGACTCCAGATTAGAGACAGCCAACGAAAAAAATGCTGAACTCACACAGACAATAAATGAAAAGGATGCCCAAATCAAGGAGCTTAAGGGCGTAATTGAACAGAAGGACGAAAACAACATCATCCTTGCCGATAAGATTCAGACCCATCTTGACACAATTGAAAAGCTCAAGAGCGAGGTTTCTCATCTTCAGAGCGATGTTGACACTATCTCCGAAGCGGCTATTAATTCCGATTTCGGCGCATCAACAGCACTTCTTGTTTCCTTCTCAACTCTTACACCCTCACAACAGCTTATTATACTTGTCCTTCTTCTTGTTATACTGATTTTCATCATCAGCATAACCTGCGGTATTATCGCATCAAAATCCTCAGGCAAGTCAAAAAAGAGTGTTGAAAATAAAATCGAAGAAGCTCTTGAACCCTCTTCTTCCGAAGAAACAGAGGAAGAAGACTCTGAGCCTGCTTCCGAACCTGTTGAGGAAGAGGCAATAGAAGAACCTACAATGGTATCCTTTGACAGAGCAATCCCTGCAGTTGAAAAGGCAATCGACCTTTTATATCATAATAATCTGGAGGACTCTATTTCAGCCTTGGGCGGCTTCAGATTCGGCATCACCAACTTTGACGAAATTCTTTCCGACAAAAGACGGCCCAAATCCTTCGGCAACTCGGAAAACGGCGATTTTGTAGCATTTATGTCCTCATCTCAGGGTGCTAAAAAGCTGTACATAATCCCCCGCTTCCTTGTACTGTCCGATTCAACGGTTGCCCTCCGTGGTGTTACTGATTTGTTCGATACAGTTAACGAAGCAGGTAATGTGGTAACTCACGGCTCCGTTAAGATTAAAACAATCTCCTCTCCCGCAGTATTCTCTTGCGGCGACTCAGGCTGGGCGATTGAATCTAAAGGTAAGCTTATCTCCCTCGGCACAACTTCATATTAAAATTTTAAAACCTCGTTAAATACGAGGTTTTTCTATTGACAATTGTTTTTTAAAGTATTATTATTAATAAAAGATTTCCGAAAGGTCTGATAAATATGGATTATAAAAGAATTTTAACTATTCAGGACGTATCCTGTGTGGGCCAGTGCTCCTTAACAGTTGCCCTTCCCATCATTTCCGCCTGCGGAGTGGAAACAGCGGTACTTCCTTCCTCTGTCCTGTCTACTCATACAGGTGGCTTTACCGGCTATACCTTCCGTGATTTAACAGACGATATTCCCGATATTGAAGCTCACTGGCAAAAAGAAGGCATCACCTTTGATGCACTTTATACAGGCTACCTCGGCTCTACACGCCAGATTGACATGGTTTCTCACATTATGGATACATGCCTTAAAAACGGAGCAAAAACAATTGTTGACCCTGCTATGGCTGACAACGGCAAGCTCTATTACGGCTTTGATATGGAATTTGTAAAGGCAATGGCAAACCTTTGCTCTGAAGCTGATATAATTCTCCCCAACATCACTGAAGCCTGCTTTATGACAGGGGTTGAGTATAAAACAGAATACGACAGAGAATATATTGATACAATCCTTTCCGCCCTCACAAAGATGGGTGCAAAGACAATCATCCTTACAGGCGTAACCTATACTCCCGATACAACAGGCGTGGTTGTTTTTGAAAACGGTCAGTATTCCTACTACGAGCATAAAAAGCTTCCCGGCGGCTGTCACGGCACGGGCGACGTTTATGCCTCCGCTTTTGCAGGCGCATTGATGCGTGGCTTTTCCACATTTGACTCTGCCCGTCTTGCAGCTGATTTCACTCTCCTCTGCATTGAAAAAACACTCCCCGATATCAAAAACCACTGGTACGGCGTAAAGTTTGAAACATGTATACCCGAATTGGTAAATATGATAAATAACTAAAAAAATCCCGATTGGATTGATTTCCAATCGGGATTTTTAAATTTATTTAATTATAACTTCAATTGCGCCCGCCTGGGGAGGAAGGGAAAATGTCATAGCATCAGAGTGGATAACATCAACCTCCATGCCTTCTTCCAGACTTTCAAGTCTGTAAAGCATTCTGTTCATTACATGATGAAAAAATGTTTCCTCGCTTACATTAAAACGAACTCTCGAGCCATCTTCCTTTTCAACTGTGAAAAAGCTCTCTTCTGTGTTAACAGACAAAACCTTGCCTGTTGTTGTCACGTTTTCTGCCTTAACCTCTTCATTCAGAAATACAACTTCCTTTGCATATGTCTGAGGAGGAAGTGATAATGTCATAGCCTCGGAGAAGTAAACCTTTAAAACATTTCCCACCTGAACATCATCAAATCTGTAAAGTCTTCTGTTCATTTCATGGCGGAAGAATGTGTTATCGTCAGCCATAAATATAACTTCGCCCAATTTTTCTGTATCAGCTAAGAAATATCCTTCGCCAACCTCTGTAACTGTTGCCTTTGTGGAATATTCCTCATAAGCCGCCTTCATTGCATCAACCTCTTCAAAAAAGCTTTCTTCTGCATAAGTTACATCATAGTCAAGAGAAATCTTTTCCCCAACCTTCTCTTCCACAACAAAGCCGCCGTCACGGATAACAACGCTCATTGTTTCCTGATTCCAGCCGATTTCAAAGCCCTTTTCTTCTAAAGTTGCTCTTACAGGCACGAGATTTTCTGCCGCAAAAGCAGCTGTTCCTGTCATTAATACTGCAGCAAGTGTGAGCGCCGCACCTCTTGTAATCATTTTCATAGTTTTCTTACCTTTCCTGTTTTAATTAATATGTACAAGGCTTTTTACCGCCTTTCACATATAATACTGATAACCACCCCAAAAGGTTGCATCAGCTTCAAAAAAATTTATTTCATCTTTGTATAAATCTCAGGCTTATATCCCAGGAGCCTCATAATCTCTAACTCATCCAAAGCGTCATATAGTGCATTATGAGTTTCCGAGTATGTAAAATCCCCCGACATCCTGCGCAGCATCGCCTCAACGCCGTAATCGTGCTTTAATCTGCCCGTCTTACAGCATTCATCAAGCTCTGTTATCTTAGGGTTATACTGCCTGTACGCTGCAACCCTTACTATATCATACCAGTCAAAGCACCTTAGCTGGGGCAACAGAGTTCTGTCAAAGGGCGCATTGTATGCAAAAATTGACCCAACCTCGTATTCCTTCAACAAATAAACCAAATCTATTATCGCATCATCCTTCGGGCATAATATATGCTTCAGCCTCTCATCAAAAAGAACATCAGAAAACATCCCCCCGACCTTGTATTCGGGGGTAATTATATGATATCTTACCTTAACCGGTTTAAACGTCTCACAGTCAGCAATAACAGTACCTATGCTCATCAATTCATTTTTCCAGTTTGTTTCCGTATCAATAACTGCAAAATATGGCATTTTGTTCTCCTTTTGTTAAGGTGCGGGGAGTCGAACCTTACGCTTTTTCTGTATTATACCAAACACGGTTTATTTTTTCAACTCATTATACTTCTCCACATCAATTTTCCCGTCAACTATCATACTTTCCGTCCACAGCTTCAAAGCATCCACCGTTACGGTTATTTTTTCCAATTCCTCTTGTATGTATATAAAATCCTGCATTTCTTCATTGTCAACTATTCCGTCTGCAGTTATTTCAATCAGCCTTTCCTGCTTCTTTTTCATGGTGTTTAGCGACGCCACCATTTTAATCACAATTTCTGCCAGATTTTTAACCTTTATTTCAGGCAC
>JAFYPR010000108.1 GCA_017547445.1 Clostridia bacterium | reverse complement strand
CCCCGCCGAAAGTGCCGATTTTAGGGCTCCCATAGGGAGTCTTGCACGAGAAATCGGCACTTTGTTCATTAGAAAAACAACAGACCGCGAAGATTGCTTTGGCAAGATTTGCGGTCGCGTGTCGACTTTTTCGACACGCTCGAAGGGATTTTGCAAAGGCGAAATCCCTTTTTTGATGGCGCCAATTGTTCTTGCATATTGAGGTTATTTGTGATATGGTTTTATATAGATAAGGAAAATGCGAAGAAAGATAACAGAATTGTCACGTTGACTTTTTGCTTTCTGTGGTTTTTAAAACGTGCAAAAACGGGCACGTCCCCAGTTGCACCCGGAGTAAAGATATAAACGCGACGCATTCTGAAAATTGTGTCGCTTTTGCGTATTGAAAACAAAGTTATACAAAGGTATAATATAACAGATAATGAATGCAACAGAATAACAGGGAGGAAATATATGAAGAAAACAGTTTCTTTAATTATTACAGGACTGATGCTTATCAGTCAGATATCGTCTGTTATAGCCTTTGCTGAAACAGACGGACCGATATTGCATTATGATTTTGAAAACGGGGCACAGGATGTGAGTGAAAATGCCTTGCACGGCACCCTTGAAAATGGTTGTGAGGTAAACGGAGGCAGAGTATATTTTGACGGCACGGATGATTATGTCCAGATGCCCGAGGGTGTTGTATCAGAGTGTGACGACATCACAGTAAGTATGTACGTAAAGCCTCAGATTTCAGGAAAAAACCAGTTTACATGGACATTTGGTAACAACAGTACTCAGTACATGTTTTTGGGTACCTGTAATGGCGGCAGTAAGATAAAATGTGAAATCACAACATCAAGCTGGAATGGTGCGCAGACTATGAATTCGTCGCCTGAATTAGCTATGGATGTATGGCATCATGTTGTTTTTACAATTGAGGGCAATACTGCAACAATTTATGTTAACGGCGAAGTTCTTGAAAGCAGGAATGTTACCTTAAAGCCTTCTGACTTAGGCAAAACAACAAGAAACTATCTTGGTAAGAGCCAGTACTCTGACCCTTATTTCAAGGGCTATATAAGCGATTTCAGGGTATATGACTATGCAATCGGCAAAGAAATGATAGATGAAATAGGAAATGAATGCAGAAGTGAAATTGAAGGCATGAAATATCTTGAGGATTTGCCCTCCTTTACAAGAACAAACCGTGTTACAGAGGATATAGAGCTTCCTTTATGGGGAAGTGAATCAGGTGAAAGATTTACATGGATAAGCAGTGATGAGAGCATTATAGCCAATGACGGTACTGTTACAAGACCTGCCTACGGTGAGGGAAGAAAGAATGTAACTCTTACAGGCAAGATAGGAAATGTAACAAAGGATTATACCTTTACTGTTTTGCCGGAGACAACAGACGAGGAATACGGTTATCTTCTGGCATACTTTACAGGTAACAATCCCGACCAGGAAAGAATGAGCTATGCTTTAAGCCGTAACGGCTATGACTTTTATGCGCTTAATTCCTCTGACCCTGTATTCAAGCCTGAGGGCGGTACACTTTGTATGCGTGACCCTTATATTTTCAAGGGTGAGGACGGCAAGTTTTACTGTATTGCTACAGATATGAAGAGCAGTCTGGGCTGGAGCAGTCAGTGGACGATTTTCACATGGGAATCTACAGACCTTGTTCATTGGACAAACGAGAGAATAATTGATTTCAGACAGTTTGAAGGCTTTGAAAACTGCACACGTGCATGGGCGCCTCAGGCTGTATGGTGTCCCGAGAAGGGTGCTTATATGATTTATCTTGCCCTTTACACGGGGGGAAAGAATATTATGTATCGCTGTTACACAGAGGATTTTGCAACATGTACAGCGCCTGAAGTAATGTTTGAGGCTTCAACCAATGCTATTGACGCTGATATTTTAAAAAGTCCCGTTGACGGCAGATACTACATGTACTACAAGGGTGAAAGAATACATATGCTTTCTGCTGAAACCTTAAGCGGTGAATGGACTGATACCGACCCTGTAACAGGGGAAAAGTATGCAGACTTACCCGACGGCGGTGTAAGCGTTGAAGGTAGTGCGGCATATAAGCTGATAGGTGAAAACATCTGGCACAACCTTGTGGACTGCTACAACAACGGAAAATTCATATGCCTTAAAAGTACTGATATGATAAACTTCGATATCATGAAGTATTCAAGAAATCAGGATGAGGCAGATTACTATCTTGATACCTATGATTACGGCAAGACACCCAGACACGGCAGTGTTATCGTGCTCAGCCGTGATGAGTATGAATATATCGAGGATACACTCGGAGGTGTTATCGGTGAAGAACAGATTGAGCCTGTGGCATACTACAGCTTTGATAACGATACTGCAGAGGATACAAGCGGTAATGATAACCACGGCATATTGAAAAACGGCGCTGCATTTGGCGAAGGCAGAACCGGAAGAGCGTTGTCCCTTGATGGCGTTGACGATTATGTTCAGCTTCCCTACGGCTTGAATATGGGCATTAAGGATATTACAATTGCATCCTGGGTTAAGCTTAATAAGGGGAATGCAAACCAGAGAATTATTGATATTGGTGTTAATACCAATAAATATATGTTCCTTTCGCCATATTTCGGCAGTAATGCAAAGTTTTCCATCACTACAGGCGGTACGGGAAGCCAGAGATCCGTTCAGGCGGGCAGTGCGGCAAGGATGGACGAATGGACCCATTTTGCGGCAGTTTTAAAGGATAACCGCGCAGAGCTTTATATAAACGGTGAGCTTGTGGGATATAACGATGAAGCAATTGTTGACCCCAATGATATTGGCTGGACCATGAACAACTTCATAGGAAAATCAAACTTCTCCGCAGACCCGTATTTCGGCGGTCTTATTGATGAGGTGCGCATTTATAACCGCGCATTGACGAATGCAGAAATCGGAAATCTTGCAGAGTGTGACGGTACAGGTATTGTAGGTGTACATGGCGAAAACATAAAGAAGTTCAATGTTATTATTGATAAGGAAAATAAGACTGTTCAGATTCCTGTTACACCGGGTCATATTACATCCGTAGAGCCTGTTTTTGAATTTACAAACGAGGGTACGGTATATGAGCCTGAAGGTGCAATTGATTTGACAGAAGCTGTGGAATATACAGTAACAGATGCTTACGGCAACGAAGCGGTATGGACAATTACAGGTGTTGAATGGGGTAACAGCGTACTTGGTGAGTACGGACTCTTCGGCGACCCGAACATTGTAATAGTTGACGGTAAGTATTATATCTATCCCACAACTGATGGTACAGACGGATGGAGAAGTACATACTTTAAGACCTTCTCATCTGAGGATTTGGTGCACTGGAAGGATGAAGGTGTAATCCTTGATTTAAAGGACGTAGCATGGAGCACGGGTGTTCACGGATGGGCGCCTACCATGACAGAGAGAAACGGCAAGTATTACTTCTACTACAGCAGCGGAAGTACCCTGACAGGAAGCAAGGATTTAGGTGTTGCGGTAAGTGACTCGCCCACAGGACCCTTTGTTGATATAGGCGAGCCTTTAGTCAAGGGCGGAAGTATGTCGGGACAGATGATTGACTCTCAGGTGTTTATAGATGATGATGGTACACCTTACCTTTTCTGGGGTAACGGCAGACTTTATGTGGCACAGCTTAATGAAGACATGATTTCATTTGCAAGCGATATAAAGGATATTACACCTTCCAACTTTACAGAGGGTATATTTGTAATTAAGCGTCACGGAAAGTATTATTACACATGGAGCGAAGGTAATACCGAGCAGGCAAACTACAAGGTGCGTTATGGTGTTGCAGACTCTCCCATGGAAAGACCTTCCGGTAATACAATCATTCTTACACAGGATAAGACAACCGATAAGCGTATTCAGTGTACTGCCCATCACAGTATAATTAATATTCCCGATACGGATGACTGGTATATCTGCTATCACAGATTTAACATCCCAACAACAGTAGAGGTGGGAAGCGGCAGATATGCAGGAAGTCACCGTGAGGTTGCAATTGACAAAATGGAATTTGACGAAAACGGCAATATCATACCTGTGACCGCAACCTTGGAGGGTATAACTGAAAAGGTTTACTTTGAACATTATGCCACAGGCACAATAGGCGACTACAAGAGCCTTAAGAAGGGCGACAAGGTAGAAGTGAATGTAACTGTTCAGAATAATAATACCGATGAAGATGTAGTGCTTATCTATGCGATTTACCATAAGGACGGACATTGTATAAGTGCCGAAACAAAGGATGTTGTAATGGCTCCCTTTAAAGGGGAAAATATCAAAGATGAAATTACTCTTCCGGAGAATGGTGAGGATATTATAATTCAGGTTTTCACATGGAGCAGTGTGAGTAAAATGAAGCCTGTGGGCGATGTAATAGAATAAACTAAAGCGCAGATTTCACAATAAAATTTTCAAAATACACAAAAAGTCTTGCTTTTTGTGTATTTTTTTTGTATAATTAATCTATATGAGTATGTCTCGATAAAAGAAACTCTATCAGGAGGTAAGAAGATGAGTAAAAAATCAACAATTCCGTTTAACGGAACACCCGAGCAGGAAGCAAAGCTCAGAGAGATAATTGCTGCACATAAGGATATGCAGGGCGCACTTATCCCCGTTTTGCACGAAGCTCAGGCAGTGTACGGCTATTTGCCTATTGAAGTACAGTCTATCATCGCTGAGGGATTGGGCGTTTCCCTTGCAGAGGTTTACGGCGTAGTAACCTTCTATGCACAGTTCTCCCTTAATCCCAAGGGCAAGTATGAAATCGGCGTTTGCCTTGGTACTGCATGCTATGTAAAGGGCAGCGGTGATATCTTAGACAAATTCAAGCAGATTCTTGGTATTGACGTTGGCGAATGTACTCCCGACGGAAGGTTTTCCCTCACAGCTACACGTTGTGTAGGTGCCTGCGGTCTTGCGCCTGTTGTAACAGTAAATGAAGATGTTTACGGCAGACTTACTGTTGACGATGTTCAGGGAATTCTTGACAAGTATATGGAGGTGTAAGGCATGAAAACATTAAATGAACTTAAAGCATTACGTGATAAAATAAGACCGACCCTTGCAATGCGTCTTAAGGAAGAGGGCAATGCAGGTTATAAGTACGATGTTTTGGTATGTGGCGGTACAGGTTGTACCTCCTCCGGCAGTGAAACTCTTCTTAAGGAATTTGACGCTCAGCTTGAAAAGTACGGCGTTAAAAATGACGTTAACATGGTTAAGACAGGCTGTTTCGGTCTTTGTGCACTCGGTCCCATTGTTATTGTGTACCCCGAGGGCACATTCTACAGCCGTGTTCAGGTTGAAGATGTTGAAAAGATTGTTGCATCTCACCTTGTAAAGGGTGAGGTTGTTAAGGAGCTTGTATATCCCGAAACACTTGACGGTGATGTATTGAAGAGCCTTAATGAAACAAACTTCTATAAAAAGCAGCACAGAATTGCTCTTCATAACGGCGGTGTTATCAGCCCCGAGCATATTGAAGAGGCTATCGGTATGGATGCTTATCAGGCACTTGGTAAGGCTCTTACAGAAATGACACCTGATGATGTTATCAATGAGATTAAGGCGTCAGGTCTCCGTGGCCGTGGCGGCGGCGGTTTCCCCACAGGTGTTAAGTGGAGCTTGGTTCCCAGAAATATCGAGGGTCAGAAGTACGTTTGCTGTAACGCTGACGAAGGTGACCCGGGTGCGTTCATGGACAGAAGTATTCTTGAAAGTGACCCCCATACAGTATTGGAGGCTATGGCGATTGCAGGTTATGCAATTGGTGCTGACCAGGGTTATATCTACATCCGTGCTGAATATCCCATCGCAGTTAAGAGATTGCAGATTGCTATTGACCAGGCTAATGAATATGGTTTACTTGGTAAGGACATTTTCGGCACAGGCTTTAACTTCAATGTTGAAGTGCGTCTTGGTGCAGGTGCGTTCGTGTGCGGTGAAGAAACTGCGCTTATGACTTCTATCGAAGGTCACCGTGGTGAACCCAGACCCCGTCCTCCGTTCCCTGCAGTAAAGGGTCTTTTTGGCAGACCTACAGTATTGAATAACGTTGAAACATATGCAAACGTTCCCAAGATTATACTTAACGGTGCCGAATGGTTCCAGAGCATGGGTACAGAAAAGAGCAAGGGTACTAAGGTGTTCGCTCTCGGCGGTAAGATAAATAACACAGGTCTTGTTGAAGTTCCCATGGGTACAACTTTACGCGAAATCATCGAAGAAATCGGCGGCGGTATCCCCAATGGCAAGAAATTCAAGGCTGCTCAGACAGGCGGCCCCTCCGGCGGATGTATCCCTGCTGAATTAATTGATACACCCATTGATTACGACTCGCTCATGGCTATCGGCTCTATGATGGGCTCGGGCGGTCTTATCGTAATGGACGAAGACAACTGTATGGTTGATATTGCAAAGTTCTTCCTTGAATTCACAGTTGATGAATCCTGCGGTAAGTGTACACCCTGCCGTGTAGGTACAAAGAGATTGCTTGAAATCTTAACTAAGATTACAAAGGGTCAGGGTACATTGGAAGATATTGATAAGCTCGAAGCACTTTGCTATCAGATTAAGAGCGCATCTCTCTGCGGTCTTGGTCAGACAGCACCCAACCCTGTGCTTTCCACACTTAAGTATTTCCGTGATGAATATATTGCTCACGTTGTTGACAAGAAGTGTCCCGCAGGTGTATGTAAGGCGCTTACAAACTACTCTATCGTAGCTGAAAAGTGTAAGGGTTGTTCCGCATGTTCACGTAAGTGTCCTGTTGGTGCAATCAGTGGCGAAATTAAGAAGCCCTTCGTTATCGATACAAATAAGTGCGTTAAGTGCGGCGTCTGCATGGAAACATGTAAGTTCGATGCAATCGTTAAAGGTTAATAGGAAAGGAGCTGCATGATAAATGGATATGATTAATTTGAAAATTAACGGTCAGGAAGTAACTGTTCCTGCCGGTACTACAGTCCTTGAAGCTGCAAGAGTGGCAGGGATTGAAATCCCCACACTTTGCTATCTTAAGGATTTAAGCAAGACAGGCTCCTGCAGAATGTGTCTTGTTGAATTAAAGGGCGGCAGAGCACTTCAGGCTGCCTGCGTATACCCCGTGGCTGAGGGTATTGAGGTTTATACAAATACTCCCAAGGTAAGAGATGCAAGAAAGGCTGTATTAGAGCTTCTTCTCTCTAACCATGACAGAAAGTGCTTAACTTGCGTAAGAAACCGTAACTGTGAGCTTCAGGCTCTTTGTGACGATTTAGGCGTAACAGATATTCCCTATGAAGGTGAAAGATGTCAGTATGAGCTTGACGAGCTTTCTCCCTCTATCGTTCGTGATAATAACAAGTGTATTCTTTGCAGAAGATGTGTATCTGTTTGCCGTGATGTGCAGACAGTTGGCGCAATCAGCGCTGTAGGCAGAGGCTTTACAACACAGATTGCATGTGCATTTGACAAGAGCATCAGTGAAGTTGACTGTGTAAACTGCGGTCAGTGTATTGCCGCTTGTCCCGTTGGTGCATTAACAGAAAAGGATTCCACAAAGGCTGTATGGGATGCTCTTGCATCCGATAAGCACGTTGTTGTACAGACAGCTCCTGCTGTTCGTGCAGCACTTGGCGAAGAATTCGGCATCGAAGGCGTTGCTACAACAGGCAAGATGGTTGCGGCTCTCCGTCGCCTTGGATTTGATAAGGTGTTTGACACAAACTACGGTGCTGACCTTACAATTATGGAAGAAGGCACAGAATTACTTAACCGCATTAAGAACGGCGGTACTCTTCCCATGATTACTTCCTGCTCTCCCGGTTGGGTTAAGTTCTGTGAACACAACTATCCTGACTTTTTGGATAACTTAAGCTCCTGTAAGTCACCTCATGAAATGTTTGGTGCCATCATCAAGAGCTACTATGCCGAAAAGGCAGGCATCAAGCCCGAGGATATCTATGTTGTATCCGTAATGCCCTGTACAGCAAAGAAGTTTGAAGCAAGCCGTGAAGAGCTTGCCGCTACAGGCTACAGTGATGTTGATGCAGTTATCACAACACGTGAACTTGCTAAGATGATTCGTGAAGCAGGTATTCAGTACAATAAGCTTCCCGATGAAGTGTTCGATTCTCCCTTCGGTGATGCGGCTACAGGCGCAGCTGTTATCTTCGGCGTAACAGGCGGTGTTATGGAAGCAGCATTAAGAACAGTTGCTGAAGTCCTTAGCGGCAAGAGCCTTGAAAAGGTTGAATTTGAAGCGGTAAGAGGCTTTGATGGTATTAAGTTTGCCTCTGTTCCTGCAGGCGATATCACAGTAAGAGCGGCTATTGCACAT
>JAFYPR010000107.1 GCA_017547445.1 Clostridia bacterium | reverse complement strand
GAAGGACCGGGCAGCTTCCTTGTTAAGGGAACAGATGATACATATGCACTGATGGTTGACAATTATTCTGTATATATTCCGTATCTGACAAATGATATTGCATCAGGTCAGTTTACAAAGGCGACAGATAAAATTACAATGCCTACAGGCAGTAAGCACGGCGGATTTTTGCCGCTTACAGAGGAAGAATACAACCGTGTTATGGATAAGTGGTTTTATATTTCCCGCGAGGAAGCGGTAGAGAGAATAATGAAAAAAGCTCTTTATGGCGAAAGTGATAAAAAGGCATTTGCCGATTGTGATAATGCTTATGTGAATAAGGCATTTGAGCTGGGCATTGTAAAGGGTGACAAGGACGGAAGCTTTGACGGTGAAAGACCTGTTACAAGACGTGAGCTTTTCCACTTTATGTCACGAAGCATGGGTTATGAAAAGGATTGGTTCTATTTTGACGGAGAAAGTCAGATGGAAATGGACGGCAAGGTATCCTTTGACGAATTCAAGGAGATTTTAAACTGTTTTGCAACGGATATGGACGGTATGATGAAAAACACAATTGTCGAAGAAATCCGTGATAAGGAAAGAGAAAACCCCGACAGAATAAAGGAAATTAACGAAAAGACAATCACTTACGGTGATGTTACAATGAAGTACACCATGAGCATTATGGGCGAGGAGCCTTTGGAGGGTTATAGTGTATATATTGCTCTTCACGGCGGCGGAGAAAGCGACACACCTGATTTGAATAATTCACAGTGGAGTGCAATGCAGAATTACTACAGAGGAAGCGTCGACAAGGGTATATATATTGCACCCAGAGGTGTTCGTGATACATGGGATACACACTTTAATCCCGAAAGCTACGAATGCTATAAGAGACTTATAGAAAACCTTACGATTTTCTATAATGTCAACCCTGACAGAATATATCTTACGGGCTATAGTGCAGGCGGTGACGGTGTTTACCAGATTAGTGCAAGAATGGCGGACTGTTTTGCGGCAGGCAATATGAGCGCAGGACACCCCAACGGAGTTGACCTTACAAACGTCAGAAATATGCCCCTTTACCTTCAGTGCGGTGAACTGGATGATGCATACGACCGCAATAAGGTAACTGAGGAATACGGTAAAAATGAGAATGTGGAAGCGGTATTTATCCATAAAAACAAGCCTCACAACTTCATTGATAACGGTACAGAGCTGCAGAAGCTTACTGACGGAACATTTGCTGATACAAATGCAATCCGTCTTATGAGTAAGCACACGAGAAACCCTTATCCCGAAAAGATAGAATGGAACATGAGCCTGAAGAAGAGTGATATGTTCTACTATGTTGAGAGTAAGGCAACAGAGGGTACTGCACGGGTAGAACGTGATGGAAACAGGTTTGTGGTTGACGGAGATATTGATGCCGTTTATGTAAACAGCTCCTTCGTAGATGTCCGTAAGCCTATAATTGTGGTATACAATGGGAAAGAGCTGAGCTTTGAATACAAATATGATGAAGACGTTGTAAGAGAAACTTATCAGGAACGATTTGACAAGAGTATGACATTTACAATGAAATTGGAATTAAAGGAGAATTGATATGAAAGCATGGATTAAACACAACGCAGACCCTTTTGCAACAAAAATAGGGGATAAGTATTACTTTATTGCTACAGCGCCTAAGTATGATTATATTGCGCTCCGTGAAAGTGACACTTTGTTGGGACTTGCCGAGGCGGAAGAAAAAATCATCTGGAAGAAGCACGATGAGGGCGATATGTCAGGTTATATCTGGGCACCCGAATTGCACTGCATTGACGGGGCATATTATATCTACGTTGCGGCAAGCCGGGCTGATAATATCTGGAGAATACGCCCCTATGTTTTGAAGTGCATTGGTGACCCTATGGTTGATAATTGGGAAGAATTAGGTGAAATGATACCTGCAGAGGGTGACGGATTCAGCTTTAAGTCCTTTAGCTTAGATATGACAGTTTTTGAAAACAAGGGTAAGCACTATGCTGTATGGGCAGAAAAAATTGGTGCATGGAAGGGTATCAGCAACCTTTGCATTGCCGAAATGGAAACACCCAATAAGCTTAAGAGTATGCATGTTATCCTTTCCACGCCTACATACGACTGGGAAAGAGTTGACGAATGGGTTGAAGAAGGCCCTGCTGTTTTAAAAAAGGACGGAAAGATTTATCTTACATATTCAGCATCTGCAACAGGTGCCTGCTACTGTATGGGTATGCTTACAATTGACGAAAACGATGAAATTTTAGACCCCAATAAGTGGGATAAAGAGCGTTATCCTGTTTTAAAGACAGATGCAGACTTGGAGGTTTACGGTCCCGGTCACAACAGCTTTGTTAAGGACGAAGAGGGTAACGACATTTGCGTATTTCACGCAAGAGACTTTGAAAAGATTGAAGGAAACCCCTTGGATGATATTAACCGTCATGCACATTTGTTGAAGGTAGTGTATGATGAAAAGGGAAAGCCTGTATTTGATTTGAAGAATTGTCTATGTTGTGACAAGAGCTGAAGGTGCCGAAGGGCATTGCCCGCCTTTGAGGTCGGGTGTCGATAAAATGTTATCAACACACAAAAAGGACTGCGCATGGCGCGGTCCTTTTTACGCAGAAAATTACAGGACTGACAAGTATTGTCTATGGTGAGGTTGACAAAGACATGCTAAAATGTTATAATATTACAGAGTATACCGTAGTGTTTTATAAGTTCATGTATATTTTGAACTGAAAGATGCATAAGTATAGTGAGTTGATTTACAAGCGTATGCTTTATTTTTAAAACGATTTGTTTTAAAATCCCTGCAGAGCAGGTAATAATTGAGAATTAAATTTAATTTAATATAAATTTAATTAGAGAATGCAGTTCTTTGGACCAGGCTTTCGGTCACAGCAAGTGTGGTTGACGGGAAGGGATGGGTAAACCTGTCCCCGAGTGGCGTGAAAACTCGCCAAAATGAACCCGTCCCCAATTGGTGTGGGAGAGTGAGGTTAGCTGATGAGGAGCGGAGAAGTGCGGATGCATTTTTCCTAAAATCTTTCAGGTCGACATCGGTTAAGAATGAAATTCTCATTTCACAAAGTGTGGATACACTTAAAAAAATTCATTGGAGGAAATTGAATAATGAAAGGAAAAAGAATTTTAGCTATTGTCATTAGTTTGGCAATGGTTCTTTCTGTTGTGCCAAGCTTTAGCTTGACGGCAAGTGCGGCAGAAGCAACCTACTACGCAACAGCAGTAGGTCATTCAGGTGATGCAAGCGGCACCGGCATATTTGTCGGCGTTGGCGGCGGCAGTTTGACAGACATCGGTAACGAACAGGGTGCGCCCAGAATTTCGGGCACAACAGTTGGCTCGAATAAGACAGGTCTGGGCGGCAGCCGTATCGGTTACATCAGCTTTACTGTTCCGGTGCCCACACAGACACTTATAAGCGCAACAATGAAGCTTTATGTTACAGGTGTTAACCAAAACCTTGGATCAGAATGGATGAAAATGGCAGCTTACAGAACAACAGGTACACCTTCATCTGTAAAGGTGGGAGGTATGGCTGCGTCCGAGTATACTGCCGTTAACAGCGATTATTCTTATGATGCGGCATACTGGACAAATGAGCAGATTTCAAAGAGCAACCTTGGCTGGAAGACAATTGATGTTACAGAAGCTCTTAATGCAGCAATTGAAGAAGCAACAGGTGATACTGTTACACTTTCTTTCCGTT
>JAFYPR010000106.1 GCA_017547445.1 Clostridia bacterium | reverse complement strand
GTGGGTATCGGTGAAAACTTTGTGCCTTATGTAGGTCAGGATGAAGAAGGTGATATCTGGGCTATTGAGGAGGTTTCTGACCGCGAAGGCATGGAAAGATATACAATTACAGCAGATGGTAAGTATCTTACAGGCACCCCCTTCGGATTTGTTGATGCAGAGGACGGCGACAATACAACATGGATGCTTATGTCTGCCAAGGATGATGCTTTCACAATCATAAACATGGGCACAGGTAAGGCTATTGATATTTCCGGAGGCAACACAGCTGCCGGTGCGAAGCTTATCTCTTATGATTTGTCAAAAAATGATAATCAGCTTTTCTTTATGGAAGAGGTTGAAGGCGGCTTTAATCTTAAGATGAAGCACAGTGAGCTTTATCTTACCGTAAATGAAGACGGTACAATTACACAGGAAGAGAAGAGTGCCGATAAGGTGCAGACCTTTGTGTTTGATATACTTGAATAATTTTAAAAGTGGCGTTTTAAACGCCACTTTTTTTACATATTAATCATAAAATTCTTGAATAGACGGTAAAGATATGGTAAAATAAAAGAAAAAGGGTTGATTTTATGTTGACATTGAACACTGTTAAACTTAAGGCTAAGAAAGAAAATTTGTTCTTACGCGTTGCCAAGGGACATTTTGCAACAAGTGAGCGCCATTGTAATTACTACATAGACGTGACAACTCAAAAAGCTCGTTTGTCTGAAGCTGAGGCTGTTGCGGAAGAGTTAACATCTTATTTTTATCACAACACCATAGTCGATACCATTTTGTGTATTGACGGCATGGAGGTAGTGGGTACATGTATTGCCAATAAATTAACAAAATCAAGTTTTACAAGTATCAATGCTCATAATACTATATATGTTATAGAGCCTGAACCTACAAGCTCAAGCCAGCTTTTATTCCGGGACAACGTGGTGCCTATGATAAGAGGGAAGAATGTTCTGATTGTTGCAGCCTCCTATACTTCGGGGAAGACTGTCAGTGCGGCAATTGAAGCTGTTAATTACTATGGCGGAAGAGTAAGCTGTGTTGGTGCGATTTTTGCAACAGCTGAAAAAACTGTTGATAACATTCCTGTATATTCTTGCTTTGATCCGGGATTTTTAGGTGATTTCGGAAGTTATAAATCCCATGAATGTCCTATGTGCAAAGACGGGAAAAAGATTGATGCTCTTATAAACGGTTACGGATATTCAATTTTAAAATGATGTTGAGAGGCTGTTGCTTTTGCAACAGCCTCATTTCAGGTGGTGGATAAATTTGTATTATGTATATATTTTAAGATGTGAAAATAATTATCTGTATACAGGGATTACCACAGATGTTGAAAGACGGTTTCGTGAGCACTCTGACGGAGTGGGCAAAGGTGCAAAATATACACGTGCGCATAAACCTCTGGGGGTAGAAGCGGTATGGAAAGCTGAAGGTAAGAGCGATGCATCAAAAATGGAGCACAGAATAAAGAAGCTGAAAAAAGATGAAAAGGAAAAGCTTATACAGGATGCAAATGCAGATTTTATAATAGAGACTGACGGTATAACCAACCGATTTGAGCGGATACTGTAACTAATGAAAAACAAATATTGACATTAGCCGAAATTTGAGGTATAATAATTTGCATAGTACTATTTTTTGGAGGTATTTTTTATGAAAAAGATTTTAAGCTTAATGCTTGCTGTTGTTATGTGCTTGTGCTTAGCAGCTTGCGGAACAAATGAAGTTATCGAAGATGCTACAGATGCTACAGGCGTTGAAGCTAAGCATTTTGTAGTTGCAACTGATATGGGATTTTCTCCCTTTGAGTTCCAGGATGCTGAAGGTAACATCGTTGGTATCGATATGGACCTTCTTGCAGCTATTGCAGAAGATCAGGGCTTTACATATGATCTTCAGTACATCGGCTGGGATGCGGCTATTGCAGCATGTCAGGCAGGTCAGGCTGACGGTATGATTGCAGGTGCTTCTATTACAGATGCAAGAAAAGAATCCGGCTGGATTTTCTCTGACGGCTACTACGAAGCAACTCAGGGTATGGCTGTAGCTGCTGACAGCACAATCGAAGGCTTTGCAGACCTTGCAGGTCAGACTGTAGCTGTAAAGATTGGTACAATGAGCCAGGCTTATGCTGACAGCATTAAGGCTGAATACGGCTTTGAAGTTATGACACTTGAAACAAGTGCTGATATCTACCAGGCAGTTATGACAGGTACAGCGGCAGCTTGTATGGATGATACACCTATCCTTAAGTATTCCATCAAGTCCGGTAGCCTTGACATGAAGTTTGTTGAAGGTACAGAAAATGAACCTGCTGCATACGGCTTTGCTATTTTCAATGCAGACAATCAGGAACTTGTAGATCTTTTCAATGCAGGTCTTGCAAATATCCGTGCAAACGGCAAGTATGACGAAATCATTGCTGATTATCTTGGTTAATAACTGATTATAAGGGCATTGGATTTTCCGATGCCCTTATCTACTTTATGGAAGGACGTTGCTCCATGATTCGTATAATTGAAACTTATGGCTCTATGCTTACTACTGCCATGGGTCAGACTTTATTGCTCGCCTTATGGGGCCTTTTATTCGGCTGTATCTTAGGTATAGTTTTCGGCCTGATGAGCGTTGTTGACAACAAGGCGTCAAAGGCAGTCTCTTTAGTGTATGTAAATTTAATACGAGGCGTGCCGATGATTGTACTGGCATACTTTATTTATTTCGGAATTCCGCTTCTTTGGAACAGCATCCTGAATTTCGATGAATTGCTTGGCACAAAGCTTGTGCTTTCGCCCCTTCAGGCAGGTACAATCTGTCTTGCCCTTAACTGTGGCGCCTATATGTCTGAAATTATCCGTGCGGGTATTCAGTCTATTGACCCCGGTCAGATGGAAGCGGCAAGAAGCCTTGGTCTCTCTTACTGGAGAAGTATGTTCCGTGTTGTATTGCCTCAGGCAATCAGAAACATGATTCCCAGCATTGTAAACCAGTTTATCATAACCTTGAAGGATACTTCTATTCTGTCGGTTATCGGTTTTCCTGAATTGGTTAATACGGCAAAGAACGTTGTTGCAAGTACATTCCTTTCGTTCCAGACATGGGGAATTGTTGCAGTGATGTATCTTGTTATTATCCTTGCTTTGCAGCAGGTTGCAAAGCTGTTAGAGAGGAGACTGAACCGTGGCCGCTGATAAGAACAATATAAAAATTCATGTAAATGAGCTCTATAAAAGCTTCGGTCACCTTGAAGTGTTAAAGGGCGTTTCCACAGATATCTGCGAGGGCGAAGTGGTTTGTATCATTGGCCCCTCAGGTTCTGGTAAGTCTACTTTTTTAAGATGCCTTAACCGTCTTGAGGTTATAACAGGTGGCGATATTGTTGTTGACGGATTCAAGGTTAACGACAAGAAGCTTGATATAAATAAGTTCCGCGAAAATATCGGCATGGTGTTCCAGCACTTTAATCTGTTTGCGAACATGAATGTTATTGAAAATCTTATGCTTGCACCTGTTGACTTGAAAAAGGCAACAAAGGAAGAGGCAAAGAAGAGAGCTATGGAGCTTCTGGAGACTGTCGGTCTTAGCGAAAAGGCTGAAAGCTACCCCAGCCAGCTTTCGGGCGGACAGAAGCAGAGAGTTGCCATTGCACGTGCTCTTGCCATGAACCCCGATATCATGCTTTTTGATGAGCCTACAAGTGCTCTTGACCCCGAAATGGTTGGCGAAGTGCTTGCTGTTATGAAAGAGCTTGCTTTAAACGGCATGACAATGGTTGTTGTAACCCACGAAATGGGCTTCGCAAGAGAGGTTGCAGACAGAGTGCTCTTTATGGACGGCGGTGTTATTCTGGAAGAAGGTACACCCGAGGAGATTTTTAATAGTCCTAAGCACCCCAGAACAATTGATTTCTTAAATAAGGTATTGTAGTTTTAAGGCGCTGTATAATAGCGCCTTTTTGCTTGACTAAATCATAATTGAGTGGTAAAATACCATAGAATATAAAAAGAAAGAAGAAGATACAATGACAAAGGTTAATATTATATCGGGCTTTTTGGGAGCAGGTAAAACAACTTTTATAAAAAGACTTATCGGCGAAGTATTCAAGGGCGAAAAGCTTGTATTGATTGAAAACGAATTTGGCGAAATCGGCGTTGACGGCGGATTTTTACAGGACAGTGGCATCGAAATTACGGAAATGAATTCCGGCTGTATCTGCTGCAGCTTAGTCGGTGACTTTACAAAGGCGTTGGAGGAAACCGTTAAAACATATAATCCTGACAGAATTATTATTGAACCCAGTGGCGTTGGCAAGCTTTCTGATGTTATTGCGGCTGTAAACAACACTGAAAACGACGATATTAAGGTTGACAGCTGTATTACGGTTGCAGACTGTACAAAGTGCAGAATGTACAGAAAGAATTTCGGCGAATTTTACGAGGACCAGATTAATTATTCCAATTGTATTCTCTTAACAAGAACAGATAAGGCAAGTGAAGAAAAGATTGAGCAGGCAGTTGAAATTATCCGTGATATAAATAAGGATGCTAATATTATAACAACACATCTTGACGCTCTTTCAAAGGAGCAGATAATTGATGCGTTTAGACATGGCAACATGGAAGAAGAGCTTTTACACGAGGCAATGCACGCCCATCATGACCACGAGCATCACCATCGTCATGACCATGATGAACACTGCGAATGCGGATGCCATGACCACGAGCATCACCACCATCATCACGACCACGATGAAGACTGTGGATGCGGATGCCATGAGCATCATCACCATCACCATGCGGATGAGGCGTTTACATCCTGGGGCTTTGAAACCGTGAGAAAGTATACTGCTGAAGAGATAAAAGGAATTCTTACAGAGCTTGATAACGGGGAATGCGGTATGATACTGCGCAGTAAGGGTATGGTTGCAGGCGACAATACCTGGATTTATTTTGACTATGTTCCTCAGGAGCACGATATAAGAGAGGGTAGTGCTTGTTATACAGGCAAGGTTTGCGTTATAGGCGCAAATCTTGATGCCGAAAAGCTGGAAACTCTTTTTAAGAAAGGCTGATAAGAAATGTTTGGTACAAGAAAAGTTCCTGTGTTCATAATAAACGGATTTTTAGAGGCGGGTAAGACCACTTTTATAAAAAATGCAATAGTAAAAGACCCCAAGATGCAGAGGGAAAAGGTGCTTCTGATTGTTTGCGAAGAAGGGGAGGTTGAGTTTGAAAATCTTCCCGATAATATGAAGGTGCATGTGATTGAAGAAAAGGAAGATGTAAGAAGCGACACCTTTGGAAAGCTCAATGAAAAATACAAGCCAACCTTTGTTATAATCGAGTATAACGGAGTGTGGGGCATGCAGACATTGTATCAGACACCTATGCCCAAAACATGGGGTTTGGCTGACCAGATGACGATTGTTGATGCCCGGACCTTCGGAAATTATTTTGCAAACATGAAAAGTATTTTTGCAGATATACTCCGCTCGTCTACTTCTGTTATCATGAACCGTTGTACACGTCTGGACAATTTTAAACTTTACAAGGATTCAATAAAGCGCATATCACCTCAGTGCGAGCTTATGTATGTGTCTGATGATGAGGGTATACTTGATATTATGCTTGAAGAGGATTTGCCCTACAGCCTTAATGACAGTGTTATCGTACTTGACAAGGACGCTTATGTTACATGGTATATTGACATGATAGATAACCCCGACCGCTACGAAGGCAAGACGGTTGAATATGTTGCTCAGGCTGCAAAGCCGGACTATTTCAGAGAGGGATATTTCTTAACCGGCAATATGGTTATGACCTGTTGTGAGGATGATATGCAGTTTATGGGGTTTGTCTGCAAGTATGACAAAGCAGATATGCTTGAAGAAGGCGGATATGTAAGAGTGCGTGCTGAAGTGCATACAGAAAATGCGCCTGAATATGATGAAGAATCAGGTCCCGTGCTTCATGCAAAGAGTGTTGCGCCCGTGGCAAGACCTAAGAAGTAACGGAATAATTATATGATTAATGCCCATAATAATCTTAG
>JAFYPR010000105.1 GCA_017547445.1 Clostridia bacterium | reverse complement strand
TCAGACTGTCGATAAACCTATTTTTCGCACAATCGCGAAGGGGTTGGGAAAGAAGGTTTCCCAAATAAAATAGGCGGGGTTAATCGCATTCACCCCGCCGAAAGTGCCGATTTTAGGGCTCCCATAGGGAGTCTTGCACGAGAAATCGGCACTTTGTTCTTTAGAAAAACAACAGACCGCGAAGATTGCTTTGGCAAGCTTTGCGGTCGCGTGTCGACTTTTTCGACACGCTCAGGACGGCGCAAGCCGTCCTTTTATCATAAATCAAATGTATTTTCAACTACTCCGGGCAGAACAGAATATATGCTTCTGCCCATTTTCTTTTCAAAATAATCTTTTATTTCAAAAAGCTCCTGCCACCTTTTTACCGTCCCCTCATGTACGCCGTGCCTCATGGAAATATCAATCATCCTCTTTTCCATCAGCACATAGCCCGAATGAAGGGCAATGTTATCGCACATGTGCATCAGGCGGTCATAATCGTCAAATTCAATATTTGCAAGATAGCTTTTTGTAAATTCAAGCTCTTCCCTGGTCATATCCATCATGGAGGGATTAATGTTAGGAATATTTTCCGCAAAGGAATGTGTCATGCTTATTCTTGCCACATCGTCCCAGCCTTTTTCCATAGCATAATTATATCCGTCAACAATATGTCTTATTCCCGAAAAGCCCCATCGTCTGCCGATATCATGTAAAAGCCCCAATACATATGCCTTTTCACCGTCAAGCCCTGCCGCCTCGGCAATATTTCTTGCCGCTTCGCCCGTGTAACGAGCATGGTCAACCCATCTTGTGGGGTTTATTTCATAACCCTTTTCAAGCTCACTAAGAGCCTCTTTGACAGTCGGATACATAATTAACCGTTAGCCATTGAGCAAACGATAAATGCTACGTAGCTTGCACAGATAACAAGACCAAGAAGCATAAGTGTACCGTTTACCGCAACAGAATTTTTCTTTAAGCTTTCCTCAGTGCTTGTTCTCTTCTTTACAGCAAGAGAAATCATTGCAGCAACAGCGGAAACAAGACCGAATATAATAAGAAGCTTAGAGTCGGCAGAAACCTCATAAACATTGCTCTTGAATGCAAGAATATCCGCAACGGAGAAGATAATATAGTTAAACATGTTACTGCCCACTACGTTACCTGTCATTGCATTGAAATTACCCTTTCTCACAAGTGCAATACTGCTTGTAAGCTCGGGAATACTTGTTGCAACACCTAAAAACAGCGCGCCTGCAAGGGATGCACCAAGGTTATACTGCGAATCAATCATGTCTGTAATCTTTGTTATAACTATACTTGCAACAACAAGACCCAATGCACAAAGCACAAATCTTACAACAACCTGCTTGACCGTAAGGTCATTGTCATCTTCATTATCGCTTTCAGAATCATCAGTTGCCATAAATTTGCAGGAGATTGCATACAGAATAACAATGATAACAGATGCAACGTTGATGCTTACACCGGGGAAGGTCGTGTCAAGACCGGAGAAAAGCACGAAGCCTGTTGTAAGGTATGCCAGGACTGTACAAATAAGCACCTTGAAGTGGCTTGTACCTACCGTGGATTTTCTGAATGCGGAAACCGCTATAAGTGTAAGGGAACCGAAAATGCAAAGGTTAAAAACATCGCTTCCCAGAACATTGCCTATAATAAGACCGGGATTTCCCAATGCAACAGCAGAAATACTTGTAATCATTTCAGGCAGGCTTGTAACTGCCGCCAGGATTACACCACCGATAAAAGCGCCTGACATATTTGTTTTCTTATCAAGCATATCAACATAGTCTGCACACTTGATGGAAAAACCAACCAATACCAATGCCGCCAAAACATACCATACAAAAATCATCTTCAGCACATCCTTTTTTAATAAAAAATTAAAGACCTACGCAATTTTGCGTAGGTCTTGTCATTTAAAGCTTATACGGAGCTGTCGCTCGGGTATGGCGATATAAGCTACCGCCATTGCGGCAAACTACTCCCCTGACAGATTTATTATATAACCTTTTTTTACCAAAGTCAATTATTTTCTGTGTCCGCCTCGTGATATTCCTTCTCGGTATTTACGTTCCAGATGTTTGTCTTATCCTTAACATCTGTTGTAATATTCTTAACTGCTTCAAAGGCAGTCACCATGGAATGGTCCATATTATTATATCTGTGCTGACCGTTTCTGCCTATACAGTAAAGGTTTTCAATACCGTTAAGATATTCAATAACCCTATCAATTTCATCGTAAGTATCAAAATATGCCGGGTATGCCTTCTTCACCTTTTCCCGGTGAGAGTCAAACACTACAGTGTCTTTTTTAATAACGCCCATCTTTCTCAGCTCTTCTATGGCGAAGTCAACACACTTTTTCTCGTCCATATTCCAGAACTCATCACCCTCTGAGCAGAAATATTCAAGACCTATCCATACCTTGTTCTGAGCATCCTCAACCATGTAGGGGGACCAGTTGTTGAAAATCTGTATTCTGCCCAGCTTTACCCCCACATCCTGAACATAAATCCAGTTGTCAGGCACAATGTTGTTAAGGGTTTTGATTTTCGTCTTATTCTTAAGCGCCAGCTTGTCAAGCAAAAGACCAACAGTTACAAAATCGCGGTAAGGAAGTCCTGCCGCAATACGGCTTACATCTTCCGGTACGCCGTTAATTCCTGCAATCAAATCCTTGACGGGCATTGTGGAAATAACCCTGTCGCAGTCCATAACCCTTGCCTTGTTATTTTCCATATACTGAATTGCGGTAATCCTGCCCCCTTCACGGACAAGCTTTTTCACCATGCAACCCATCATGATTTTTCCGCCCATTTTTTCAACATCGGAAGCAACTGCCTCCCAGAGCTGACCGGGGCCTAATTTCGGGTAGGAGAATTCTTCAATAAGGCTTGTCTCAACCTTGCCTTCACCTTTTTTACCCGTAAGCTTTGCAATCATATCCTTTAAAACAGCTTTAATTGAAAGTCCCTTTACTCTCTGTGCACCCCAGTCTGCAGAAATGCAGGAGGGATGTCTGCCCCAGAGCTTTTCAGTGTAGCCTTCAAAGAACATTCCGTACAAAACCTTACCGAAACGGTTTATGTAGAAGCTTTCAAGGTTTTCTTCGGGAAGCTTTTTTGCAGTGGATTTAAGATAACTGCAGCCTGCTCTCGCAGTTGCGATTACCCCCATGTTAATAAAGGTCTGAGGCTTCATTGTTATGGGATAATCAAAAAACTTCTTTTTATAATAAATGCGGGAAACCCTCTGCCTTTTGAGCATAACCCTGTCTTCCTTTTCAGGGTCGGGGCCACCGGGATTAATATCTCTTTCCCTGCCAAGTGTTGCATCATCAAAGGCAGGAGCGCCCTGCATGGGCATAATATTATCCCACCAACGGGTTACAACTTTATCTTTAGAGAAGAAGCGGTGACCGCCGATATCCATTCTGTTGCCGTTATGCTTTACGGTACGTGAAATACCGCCGATGTCACTTGTTTCTTCTAAAATTACAACTTCATATTCTTTTCCGCTTTTCAATATTTCATATGCCGCCGTGAGACCCGCAGGACCCGCACCGACAATAACAACTTTCTCCATTTCAATCATCTCCTCATCTGTAGAGAACAATCTTTCTCGCCAAAAAGTTCCAGGCAAAAACCACAGCCGTGGCTACAATTTTAGGTATCATAAAATAAATTCCAAGCTTATCGGTCAGTATATACATAATAGCTTCCGTCATTATAAGACCAATTATGCCTATTATAGCATACACAATAAACTCTGTCGAGGATGAATGTGTATTTTCTTCTGCCGAGAAAACAAATTTTTTCGACAAAATGAAGTTCACGGCAAGTCCTGTCACAAATGATGCTACGCCGCTTATAAGGTAATGTACATTCGCCAATTCTGTCAGGATATATAATATCCCCCAGTCTGCAACCGTTGCCCATCCACCTACAAAAGCATAACGGAAAAACTGCAAAAGGGAGTTTTTGGTGGGCTGACAGAATATTCTTTTAAAATCAAATGAAAAAATTATCTCAAAAAACTCTTTCATAATCAATTCCCTGTTTCTGATATATCAAAATGAATGTGCTTGGGCACTCGCTTTTCCTCAGGAGGAAGTGTCATATAATCCTTATAATGCTTTTTAAGGATGCCGTCATACCCCTTCGGAATAGGGAATGCTTCCCCTTCAAATTCGCCCTTCTCAGTATCTTCATACCACTTATGCTCATAGCAATCTCCGAAATGGTCCATAGCAGAATGGGTGCTCATAACCCATCCTTTATCCTTCTTCGAAAACATCTTTGACACATTGTCGTACATTGAGGCAATATGCCATAAGGGTATAAGTCTTCCGATTTTTGAAAGGATGAATATAACCCATGCTTCAGCCTTTGAGTATCTGGAATAGTCAATTTCTCTTCTGTGCCCCATTGCCAGTCCGTAAATTAAGATGAGCAGCTTCGTGTGAAGGCATTGTCCCAATTTACCATCAGGCACCTTGTCTATAACAAAAATATCAAGTGCGGGGTGTGAATACTTCCCTTCGTAAAAGGTTTCATCAAGTCCCTGTTGTGCAACGCTTACCTTTTTATATGTAAGCTTTGGCACAAAATCATAAAACTTATTATCGCCCTTTCCTCCGGGGATTATAAATTCAAACTCCCCGTCCGAAAGAGTGGGTGCAAGCTTTAAAAATTTTTCATAATCCTCACGAAGCATACAGATATCCGCATCATCATCCCACGGGATAAAGCCTTTGTGCCTTATTGCCCCCAAAAGGGTGCCCGCATCGAGCATATAGCCTATTGAATGCTCCTTTAATATCCCGTCGGCTTTCTTTAAAAGAAGAAGGGACACCTCATGAAGTCTTTCAAGCTTTTCTTCATTGCTCATCATCAAAGTTTAACCTTCTCTCCTCAACAACCAGAGGTCTTTTCATGACACGGCTGTTAATCGAAATAATATACTCACCCAGAAAGCCTATAAACAAAAGCTGGATTGCGCCCAAAAACAGCATGCCCAAAAGAATAGGTGCCTGTCCTGCCGCAAAGCGGTCCCAGTACATAAGCTTTAAGATAAGGTATACAATCCCCAGCAAAAAGCTTAAAAAGCCTGCAAAGAAGCCTGCAAAGGTTGCAATTCTCAATCCGATTTTTGTATATGATGTAAAGCTTAACATAGCCGCATCATAGAGTGAATACCAGTTATTCTTCGTCTTGCCTGCTCTTCTCTTAGGCTGGGTGTATTCCATATCCTTTCTTCTTCCTCCAAGCTCTGCCACAATACCCCGAAGGAAGGGCTTGGGGTCATCAAGCCTTCTTAAAACCTCAATAAAGCTTTTATCGTAAAGAGCAAAGCCTGTGAAATGCTCAATCTGTTCAACATCGCTCATTTTCTTTATCATTTTGTAGTAAAGAGTTCTCAAGGCGTAAACTGTCTTGTTTTCCCGGCTTGCAGTCTTTATACCGCAAACAATGTTATATTCGCCCTTTTCCCATTCTGACACGAAAGCAGGTATCATTTCCACAGGGTCCTGAAAATCTGCCGCAAGGAGCACCGCACAGTCGCCTGTTGCCTGCAGAAGTCCGTAATAGGGCGAGTTGAACTGTCCGAAATTCTTGGCATTGAAAATAGCCTTTATCTTCTTGTTTTCTTTGCAGATTTCACCCAGAAGCTCTCTTGTTTTGTCCTTTGAGCAGTTGTCTATAAAAATAATTTCGTAATCATAGCCCTCAAGCTGAACATCAAACAGTGCCGACACCGTCTGAGCCATAGGCTTTACGTTTTCTTCCTCGT
>JAFYPR010000104.1 GCA_017547445.1 Clostridia bacterium | reverse complement strand
ATATTGTGTGGGAGGAATTTCGCCGGAGCCAGCTTATAATGTTACTTTCCTCACGGGAGATTCTTTAAGTTGGGTTTACATAATCGTGTGCATAGTTGTAGTATTTGGTGCCAATCTGCTTCTGACTGTTTGGCGGCTCCTTGATAATAGGTGTTTTATCCATTTTTACTCCTTCTTTTTTCAACGAAATGGGGACGGGTGCAAAAACGTTGAAATCAACAAAAGTGTACCCGTCCCCATTTCGTTATCTGTATGTTTGTATAGTTTTCTTCCTGCCGGCTTATTAAAAGGTTTGCCTTTCAAAAGTGTACGTCCCCATTGGGAAAGGATGCAATTCGTGACACTTAAATGGTTGTTCGTGACAAAAGGTTGACATTAAAATAATTAAATGATAGAATGAGGTTGCGACATAAATCTGAATATTTTTGCCCACAATAAGTATGTGTTTTTTACTATGGTAAAAATGCATGCTCTTTTTCACATACTTTTGTGGGAATTTCAGATTTGTGTCGCAGCAAGATGAGGCGTGCATTTTTCGTGCGTAGCCATCACCTTGGTTGCGCACTTTTTTGTGCCGAAGTGTCGTTCGTGACGTTTAAGGTGTTGTTCGTGCCAAAAAGGTTGAAATGATTTAAATTAAATGATAATGTAAAATCATAAAAGAAAGAAGCATGCATTTATTTCATATTTAAGAAGAGAGGTTTTATTATGAAAAGAACTTTAAGTATTATACTGGTCTTTGCAATGCTTTTGTCCTGTTCGGTAATTGCTTTTGCAGAGGTTGCAGGCGGTGGGACAAACAGACCTGTGACCGTAGACGAGATACAAAAGGGTACAATAATTGCCTTTGACTTTGAAGAGGGCGATTTTGATACTGACACATATTATGTAAAAATACTTGGTGTGAACGGAGCGGAATATACATATGCCCTTGCAGGACGGGTGTATGTGGGAAATTCGCTTTATAAGGCAGAAGAGGTCGCCGATATGGATTTTGGCGAGATAACCTATGTGTTAAGAAGCGGAAATGTTAAATACATAAACCCCACAATGCCTGACGGGCTTTTTGAAAGCGTTGCGGTAAAATATTGCCACAGAGAAAATGATAAAATATATGTAACTGTTGAATTTGTGGGCATTGTTGGTGAATTCAAGCTGATAATGGCGGCATATAGTGGCGATATGCTCTGCTCTGTAAAGAGCTTTGATATTTCATATACGGATTCCTGCTATGAGCTTGATATGGAAGCAAATGGCGGATATAAGGTGAAAATCTTCTTCTGGGAGAATAAGGCAGGCTTAGTGCCTGTTTATGAAGCGGTAGCTGACTATATACCCGCAGAGTACGGATATCTTATTTCCGTCAATGAAGCAGACGGGGGGTATGAATTTGAAATGCTCACCGACGAGGGCGAAATTGTAAGCTTTGACTGTGCAGAAAAAATAGCCATTGATGACGAAATTGAACCCTTAAGCAATATCACAACCCTTCTTAAATCCTCTGCAAAAGGGGCGAATGCTGCATATGAGGATGAGGAGAATGCCACATATAGCCAGATAGTTATGTATGCATTGAACGAAATGGGCGAGGTTGCCCGTATTGATACCGTGGGAAGTGTTGTAAACAAGAAAATTTCAAAGGTTATGGACGAGGGGGCATATTATTCACCCTACGGCTATAAGCAGTTTGAATACAAGGACAAGAGCTTCGGCGATTTTAGTGTAAGTGACGATACCTTGATTTTCTTTGCGCCCGATGACAGAAGCGACAAGGATGAATACCTTGTATATAAAGGCTATAAAGCACTCCGCGGAACAAAGATCTATCATGTGGAAGCCTACGGCTTATCGGAGGATAAGGTGGCATCCGTTGTTGTAATGTATAAGGATAACGGCAAAAATGTGTATACCTACAATTCACCTGCGATGATTGTAAACAACAAAATTAAATCGGGTGATGAGGCTTACATTACGGGATATACTCTTACAAGCTACAGCCTTAAGAGGGTGAAGGTTGATACAGCTGAGGTTGAACACTTAAGCGGAATAGGCAAGGGCGATATTATAAGATATATAACGAATTCCTCCAATGAGATGGTTGATTATAAGGTATGGTTTGATGCTGATAATTCCGTTCAGCAAACGGGCTGTGCAAGCATGGCTGAGGCGATTGAAAACAGAATTCTTGAAATTAATGCAACAAGCATTGACCCTGTACAAAATTACCCCAATGCATCCTTCCGCCTTCAGTACGGCACCGTAAGCGATATTGCTTTAACAAATGATGGCAACAGCATCACCGTTACACCTGTAATAAAAAAGGACAGCATTGCTGAAGCGGGTACTGACGGCACTGTAGAATGGGAAATTGAAAGAAGTGTTAAAATATTTGAATACACCCCCGAGGGCGTTAGCGCTTCATCTGACCTGACAGATATAATACCGGGTGAGAGTGAGGTTATCGCGTATTCCTCTGGGGGAAAGCTTGGTATGCTCTATATTATAGCCAAGCCCTATGTAAGCGAAAAGAAGATAGCGGTTTTACAGAGTGTCACAGAGCGGGCTGCCGGCTATGATATCATAGGCTACGGTGACTCGGGCAGACTTATTGCAACAGTTAACGAGGCGGACGAGCCTATAGTTACAAGCCTTGTTCCGTGTAACGTGATAGCATATGTAACCGATGGAGATACCATAAAGGATATCGAGGTGGTATTTGGTTCCACCAAGGATAAATTTGAAGTTGAGGCTGCAGAAAGCCTTATCTCAACCGACACCCTTGAAAGCTTGATTTTCGGCTTAGCTGAATATACCCAAGAGGGTGCAATCATAAACGGTGTAGAATATACCGTAGGTGAGGATACAAATTATAATCTTATGAAGTATGCGGGTAATATTGTAAATTACGGCTTGGGTAAGCACATGGAAATGAAGGGTGAGTACGTGCTTATAAGAGTCAAGGCGGACATACCCACCCATATTGCAGACGTTGTAATATTCCAAGATCTTAATTAACACTCAATTGTCGGGGGTGGCATTTACACCTTGGAGTAACCACAGGGTATAAATGCTTCTTCCCGACATTCTTTTAAATTCCCCATTGGGAATTGATGTCAGTTTGCCGAATATTTATTATATGCCTCTCTTACACAAGCCTCGTGCGATATTGTGTGGGAGGAATTTCGCCGGAGCCAGCTTATAATGTTACTTTCCTCACGGGAGATTCTTTAAGTTGGGTTTACATAATCGTGTGCATAGTTGTAGTATTTGGTGCCAATCTGCTTCTGACTGTTTGGCGGCTCCT
>JAFYPR010000103.1 GCA_017547445.1 Clostridia bacterium | reverse complement strand
TGTCCTCCGATTGTATAAATTTTCTTGTAACTGGCAGGTCACATTAAAATTATATACAATCGGAGTTTTTACGTCTATACTCATCGGCAATAGCCTTTTTTGAACCACGCCACTATGGCGTGGTATTCGTTTACACAAAAATTGAGCAGTCAGAAATGACTGCTCAATTTGTCTTCTTATCTTCTTACTTCAATCTCTACAGGGGCACCTAAAGGTTTCATGCTCTGAAGGCTTTCCCATACGAAAATCTTAACCTTCTCCACCTTTTCAATCTCGTCACCTTCGATTGTCAAGGGGCCTGCATAAAGCTCTTCGCCGTAGTATTCGTCATATGTTACATGACCGCCGTCACCGTCAATACCGATCATGATAAACGACTGCGAGCTTTCCAAGCCCTCAACAGCCAATTCAACCTGAATTTGCTGTTCACTCTTGTATGCAGCTGCAAATTGAATTTCAACCTTGGTAACAACCTCTGTTGCAGAGGGAAGATAATACCTTCCGTCCACATTTCTCCATTCATTCAGCGTTCCGTTAAAGTAAATATACTTAAGTCCGTCATAGAATGCATTACGCTCAATTGACGTAATATGTGTACCGAAGTATACCTTTTCAAGGCTCATTGTTGCAAAAGCACCTGTGGTAATCACGCTTACAGTTTCGGGGATTGTCACCTCAACAATGCCGCTTCCTTCAAATGCCCATGTGCCGATAGCCGCAAGAGAGCTTCCCAAATCAACATTCTTAAGGTTACCGCTTCCTGCAAAGGCCTGAGAAGCGATTGCTTCAACCCCATCGGGTATTGCATAGCTTTCGTCTGCTTTACCTGCAGGATATACCAGAAGGGTCTTCATATCCTTTGTAAACACAACACCCTCTGCACTTGTGAAGTACTCACTGCCCTCTTCAACCATGATCTTTTCAAGCCTCTCCTTGAAGGCAAATGCATATGGGTCAACCTCTGTTACGGGCTTACCCTTATATGTTGCAGGGATCAGTGCTTCTGTCGCATAATCCTTACAACCTACCACCGTATAGGCATCTCCGTTCAGGAAAAATTCCAATACATCCTCAATGAATTCACAATCCCTAAGGTGCAGATTTGCATTGTTAAAGGCGTTGTTTCCGCCGCCTATATAAAAGCTTTCTGTATCCTCCCACTGAGAAGAAGTAATGTTATAGTAAACATCCTTCAGGTAATAGCTTACGGGGAATGCTCCGTCAGAAATTGTCTTCACACTTTCGGGGATTGTAACTGCGGACAGATGAGTATCATCAAATGCTCTCTCACCAATCGTTGTAACACCCTCGGGGATTTCATAGCTTCCCGTTTTGCCCATAGGCATGTAAACAAGAGTAGTCATATCCTTTGTAAACACAACACCGTCCACATCGCAAAGAGTCGGGTGGTTATCGGAAATTGTAATTCTTTCAAGCTTTTCACAATCGAAAACGCCAAAGCTGTACTTACTCTTTTCAAACAAGTCGGAAAGTCTTATATGAGAAAGTGCACCCATGTTGTAGAAATTCTCGCCCATAGGCTGATTTTTAACACCGTCGGGGATAATAATTTCAGTAACTGCGTCATTGTTATTGAACATATTGTAGCTTATGCTTCTTGCGCCGCTTCTTATTGTGACAATGCCTGTTGCATCCGGGCTGAGCGCAGATGCATAGCCGTCAACATATAAAACACCGCCTTCCCAATTATCAGCATTCCTGTAGTATGCAGTATCGGTGAATGCATCATGCGGCAATTCCTTTAAATCGCCCTTGATTGTAATGCTATTAAGCTTACTGCAGCCTTCAAACGCCTTGCTGAAGATGTATACAATTCCGTCACCGAGTGTAACAGCTTCAAGCTCTTTTGCATTTGTGAAATAAGGTGCATCCTCAACCTTTGCCTCAATTGTAACACGCTTTAATGTCTCGTGATTGGTGAACAAATCTGCCGCAAGCTCTACTACAGGCATTCCCTCAACCTCTTCGGGGATTGTAATCTCTGTTGCAAAGGGGTAAACGCCCGTAATCGTTACGCCGTTTTCATCAACGGTGTAGTAATAGGGGTCAGGCATAACCGTGCCGTCCGAGGTATGGATTATGCAATAATCAAGCTGGTCGTTGCGCTTGCCCACAGCTATCTTTTCCCACTGTGCCGTTGTACCGGAATAGTAAATATCACTAAGGCTTCTGCAGTTATAAACCATTGCATGGTCAAACTCTGTAACAGAAGCAGGTATCGTGAGCTTTTCAAGCTTATTGCAGTTTTCGAACACCCCGTTATAGCCCATTTCGCCCACAGTGAGCTTTTCTGTAACGCCTATATATTCTACGCTCTCGGGCAATACAATGCTTGTAACAAGAGTGCAGTAGTAAAATGCTTCGTCTGCAATGATTCTTGTGCCTTCCTTAACCTTAATTTCACCTGTCAGGTCATTATGTGTTGCAAGAAGCACATCTCCCGCATAGAGCAAGCCGTTTTCCCAGTTATCCCGGCTCTGTGCATATTCTGTCTCGGTGAATATGTCATAAACGCCTGTGATCGTGTCCTCTATCACTATATTTTCAATGTCGTAATCATACCACTCGTCAATATATCCCATATCGGACATCTTGCCCGTGCCCGTGATGGTGATTGTCTTAGCATTTTCATCATATGTCCATACAACATTCGCACCGCAGGCACCGTTGGGCACAAAGCTATATGTAACACCCTCAGCTAAGTCAACCTTATCAATATCATAATCCTTCCACGGAAGACTTGTTACAGTATAGGGGTAAACCTCTCCCGTCTTGCTTTCAATTGTCACGTCTCCTCGGTTTATTGCACCGCCAAGCTTAAGAGTACTGCTTTCAACAAGCCATGTAATACCGTTATGCGTCACGCCGTAAGACTTTGCGCTCTGACCATCCCACACATTGTCCGAGAATACATTTCCGTCCCCTGACACCTGGCGGTCTGTATAGCTCGGGTTCTGGTTGTTGATAAACGTACAACCGGATATTTCAGCCTTGTAAGACTCGGGGGAAACATCCACGCAGTATGTATTCTTAAAGCTTGTACTGCAGCCGTTATGGCTGAAAACAGTATTTTCAACCAGCACATCTCCTGCAGTTACACTCATTGCACCGCAAAGCGTGTCACGGATTGTACAATTTATAACCTTCAATTCTCTGCCATAGAACAAAATGCCGTTTCCAAGGTTAAAAATATCACAGTTTCTGAACTCAACCTTATTTGCAAGCACAATCTCGTCGTAATTTCCCTTATCCAGGCTTGTTATATAAGAGCCGCTGTAATTACTGCTTAAGCCGTATCCGTCTCCGCCGCCCATAAGCTCAACGTCATCCTTTTCGGGAGAGCTGTAATCACTTGTTGTCATGTTAATGTTACCGAATCTTATGCCGTCAACTAAAATATTGTAGCCGCCTTCAATACAGAAGATGGAGTTTTCATAGCTGAAATTACTCTTCTGTTCAAGCTGTGCGGCAAGAATTTCAACCTTACCGGGATTTCTCGCCTTGATTGTAAGGTTTGACACATCCCTTATGCGGATTGTATCTGCATATTCCCAGGTGTATTCCTTGTCTCCGAGATAAGAAGAGCGGTCAAGAAGATATATACCGTCCTCTATGATAATTACAGTATCGGAAGCTATTGCATTCACAAGCTCGTCAACTGTTGAAACATAAACAGTCTTTCTGTCCAAAGCCTCCTCAATGGGGGTAAAGACCGCGCCAAAGTATTCGGCATAGTTCTCGGCATATGTACCGCGGTATCCCACATATTCAATGGCTGACTGAGAATAGCCGAAGGAGGTTCTGTATACGCTCCTGACAGAAGGAGACATTGTAACCTTCTCTATATTGTTGCAGCTGTTAAAGGCATAAGCCTCAACAGTACTGACTCCGTCAAGGACAATTTCCTTTACGCTCCGACAGTCTGTAAGAGTGTTTGTCACCACAAGGTTAACATCTCTTATTTCAACCGTTCTTATTGATGCAGAATATGTGCTCCAGGGCCATTTTTCTGCATTGTCATACACGGGCATGTCACCTGTGCCGTAAATGGAGAGCACGCCACGGCTGTTAAGCCCCCACTTGATTGTATCTGTCAAATCTCCAAAAGCAATATCCACAACGGGAGCATCGCCTAAGGCTACAAATTCCTTGTCATAATATGCTGCAATTTCTTCCGCACGGGAATATGTATATCCGTAAATCACAACATCATCAGTATAGTAAAGAACATCCGTAGGAATATCTGTCGTATTGTAATGAATAGTAAGCTTCTTAAGAAGTGTGTTATTTGAAAAAGCCTCTTTTCCCACAGAAACCACAGTTGAGGAAAGAATAATTTCCTCCAGATGGTGACAGTTGTAAAATGCATAATCCTCAATGCTTTCTACGCCCTCTTCAACCACAACCTTAACAATCTTATCCTTCACGCTGTACCAGGGCACCTCATAGTAGGATGCCATAAGCTCTGCCCCTGCATCAAAGCCGCCGCCTGAAGTGCTGTTATAGCTCATTTTACCTGTGCCGGAAACAGTCAAAAGACCGTAGTTATCAAGAGTCCATGTAAGGTTATCTCCGCATTCACCCGAAGCGATAATTGCAACCGGTGCATCGCCTGAGGATTCAAATTCAATATAATTTTCCTCTGCATAGTCCTTTGCATAAGAAGGAGTATACCCCTTTATAACAAAGGTTGTATCAAGGTAATTTCCGCATCTGTAAAATGCATCACTGTCGATTTTTGTAACAGTCACGGGGATTGTAACCTCAGGCAGATAGCTGCAGTATGCAAATGCTCTGTAGCCTATATTTGTAACTGTAGCGGGAATTGTCACCTTTTTAACATTGGAGGACTCAAAGGCATAGCTGCAAATTTCCGTTACACCCTCGGAAATAACAACCTCTTCTACAGTACCCTTATAATTACTCCAGCCCGAGTAATCGCTCATCTTACCGTTACCTGAAATCTGCAATAATCCTTTGGAATTCAAAACCCATGTAACCCCTTCTCCGCAGGTGCCCGAAGCCACATCATAGCAGGGCGCCTCGCCCAGAGATTCAAAGGTAAAGCCGTAACTCTGTGCAAATTCTTCTGCCGTTGTATCATCATAGCCTGCCACAACCATGTTGTAAGGTGCCGAATAAAAGGCATAGCTGCCGACAGATGCAACTGTGTACGGGATTTCAACTCGTTCAACCGCGGAACAGCCGTAAAAAGCACGGCGCGGAATGCTTGTAATACCCGAGCCTATGATAATATTTTTCATATCACCCTCATAATCGTACCAGGGATAGGAAAAATGCTCCGAGCCGGCATCCATTGCGCCTTCACCCAAGATTGTAAAGGTGCCGTCTGTATCAAATACCCATGTAAGATTTCCCCATGTGCCCTCTACAGGTCCGGAAAAATCAGTTTTGAACTCAAAGCCGTTGCTGTTTGCCCATTCCTCTGCATAAGAGCCCTTAGCACCCTTTATTACAGGATAGGTTCCACCGCCTCCGAAAGCCTCTTCGCCGATAAATATAACGCTTTCGGGGATTGTAATAGTTTCAAGGGGAGCATATGCAAAAGCGTATGCTTCAATTGTTACAGTGCCCTTGGGAATTACAAGCTCTGTCATGCCGGTGGAGTCAAATGCGTTTTCGCCAACATACTTTAATGCGGAAGGCAATTCAAGCTCTTCTATCTTCCAGCAGCCGTAAAAAGCCATGCTTCCGATACTTTCAACGCCATCGGCGATTGTAAGGTCGTTGATATATATGCATCCGTTGAAGGAGCCGTCACCTATGGCAGTTATACCATCTTCAATTACAACCTTCCACACTCTGTTCGCATAAGGCGACCAGGGTGCTTCCTCATAGTCATACCCTGAAATCGCACCTTCGCCCGAAACAGTTAATACGTTGCGGTTTGTGAGAGAATATACAGCACCTTCACCGCAGCTGCCTTCGGAAATAACCGCCTCAGGCAATTCACCAAGGCTTATAAATTCAATATCTTCTTCGTTGGCAAAAACCTCTGCCGCAGAATACGTATATCCCTCAATGGATTCAAGACAAGAAGAGGAAAATGCAAACCACTCAATAATATTAACCGAAGGAGGAATTGTAACCTTTTTTAAGCCGTCACAGCCGAAAAATGCCCATTCGCAGATTTTTGCCAATGTTGAAGGGAAGGACACCTCGGTAATATAGTCATAATTATCAAAGGCTTCTTCGCCAATCGTTGTAACGCCCTCGCCTATAACAACCTTATTAATTGAGGTTTTATGGCCATACCAGGGCGCATTTTTCGCCAAACTCCAGTTATCCATCTCGCCGGTACCGGATATGGTAAGAGTGCCCTCATCATCAAGGGTCCATGTCAAGCCCGCTCCGCACGTACCGCTTTCGGCAAGAGCCGTAACGGACAATGCACCCATACAGCTTATCACCATACAAAAGGCTATGATTAAGCTCAATATCCTTTTCATAACAAAATCCTCCTTTTACATTTAAAAGAATTTATACCTATCCTATATTATAATTGCGCACGGTAATTTTTTCAAGTAGAAAAACAACAGGCGATGCCCAAAGTGCACCGCCTGTAAATTTTTTATTCACCAAAAGCATTAAGTAATCTGTCGTATTCTTCCATTGTAATTGTAAGCACGCCGCCGTGACGGAACTGAATTTCCGTATGGAATTCAGATTCAATCTTTGTAAACTGCCCCTTATCAAGATCATCTGTCACAAAGGGCGCATAGCCCGCATTTGCACCATACTGGTCAAGGAAAAGACACCATCTTCCGTCAGGCAGCTGACAGCACTGAGGTCCTTCCACACCGTGCACCTGCATAAGATTTGAGTCAACAAGCTCGAACTTGCCGGAAAGAGAAGTGCTCTTTGCCATCAGAATACACTTGCTTGATTCATCCTTGGAAAAGCGGTAGTAAACTCCGTCATGCTCAACAATATCAGTATCAATAACGTCACAGTCACGTTCTATGTAAACCTCAGCAGGAGTAAAGGTCTTGAAATCCTTTGTTCTTGACTGGAAAATCTTATGATGTCCCTTGCCGTAATCAACTCTCGATGCCCAGAATACCATGTAGTTATCCTGTTCCTTGTCATATATAACCTCAGGCGCCCAGGTACAGCCTGCATCCTCTCTTGATACTGTCACGGCTCTTGTTTCGCTCCAGTTTACAAGGTCTTCAGATTCCCAGACCAGAATATCGTGACTGCCGTTCAATGTGGCACTGCCCCAGTGGTCGGGACGGAGAAATACGTTCAAATCCGTGCCTATCATATAGAATTTGGAATTATCATGAGCACGGATGATGAAGGGGTCACGGATACCCTTTTCACCGATTTCAGAAATTATAACAGGCTTCTTTCCGTTAAGTGTCTTCCAGTTTAAACCGTCAAGACTCACGGAAAAGTAAATCTGCTCACTCATGGGAGTGTTGGGGTGTGTATCTGTAAAATGCACAAACAAAAATGCTTCCTTTTTCATAAAAATCATTCCTTTCGCATATTATCGTACCACTTTTAAAAAGCCTTGTCAACGGCATACATCAAAGATTTTCGCCATTTGTGAGGATAATGCTTTTATAAGCATATGCGCTGTCCTTTAATGTTCTTTCCTTTGTTTCAAAATCCACATGCACAATACCGAATCTCTGGCTGTAACCGCATTTCCATTCAAAATTGTCAAGAAGCGACCAAAGGAAATATCCCTCCACGTCAACACCCTCATCCGCCGCCTTTTTAAGGTATGCAAGATGGCGTTCAATATAATCCGTGCGCATAGAGTCATGCACCCTTCCGTCACGGCATACCCAGTCCGTTGTTGCCATACCGTTTTCGGATATAATAATAGGCTTTTTGTATCTTTCGTAAAAGAACCTTGCGCCCCAGTAAAGACAGCTTTCATCCACAGGCCAACCCATAGTAGTCCTTGCATAGCCGTCAGGACGCTTCACATAGTAAACCTCGCCCTTGTCGTTCATATCCACAATTTCGCCGTGGTATGTGTTAAAGGCGAAAAAGTCAAGCCCCGTGTGGATAGTTTTCATGTCCCTTTCGTTTACAAAGGGCATAATATCGCCGAATTTTTCAATCATTTCCTCAGGGTACTCGCCATACATAATGGTATCTGACCAGGCAGTATTGCTCCACCAGGGTTCGTCATAAACACGCATTGTCTCTCTTCTTGCCGCCTCGATTGCCTCAGGGGTATTTCGTGCGGGTATCCTTATTGCCGTAGCAGGCGCATAGCCAACCCTTGCATCGGGGTTATTTGCCTTGATTGCACTAAATCCGTTGCCGTGGGCAAGAAGGGTATTGTGTATGCCTAAAAGTCCGTCACGGGGACAAACCTTTATTGCAGGTGCATGGTCACCGTTCATGTAACCTGCACCGATTATGCATTGAGGCTCGTTTATGGTAAAGTAATTTTTAACCCTGTCACCCATTTTTCTTGTAAAAATATCAGCGTATTCACCAAACCACTTTCCGATATCTGAATTGAGCCATCCGCCCTTTTTATATATTTCATAAGGCAAATCCCAATGGAATAAGGTTACATAAGGCTCAATGCCTGCCTCCAGCAGCTCATCTGTCAAGCGGTCGTAGTAGTCAAGACCCTTTTCGTTGATTTGTCCGATGCCCTCAGGTAAAACTCTCGCCCAGGAAACACTGTAGCGATACGCCTTAAGCCCGATTTCCTTCATAAGCTGAACGTCCTCTTTGTATCTGTGATAGCTGTCACAGGCAGTATCGCCGTTATTGTATTCAAACGTGTAATGCGGCTTACGGGTAGTCGTGTCCCATATATTAAGACCCTTACCGTCTTCAAAGGCACCGCCCTCCACCTGATAGGAGGCTGTGGCACTGCCCCATACAAAATCCTTCTTAAATCCCATGAAAATCACTCCTACAGTTTTGTTTGATTAGGTAATTGCAACATCTTTATAAGGTACGGGGACACGCCTGCTTCGCTAAAATTAATTTATGCAAGCATTATGGTCTAAATGTGGGTCAGGCATGTCCCCCGTTGTGGGTTTTAGTAAATTTAGTGGTTAATACTTAAAGCTTCTTATAAATCTGCACCTTAACCCGTCATTCCATACCATGGTATCGTCAGGCTCTGCCTCCCAGCCGCCAAGACCTGTATTCAAAATAAGTCTTAAGTTTTTCTGGAAATTCAAGGTAGCATTGTTGTGAGTCCTCTGGTAAAGCTTGCCGTCCACATAGAATTTAATGTAATCATATCCCCAATCCATGCTGAAGGTATGATAACCCGTAGTTATATTGATATTGTCCTTACTGCTCTTGCCAAACAGGTTATTCTGGTCATTCTGCCCGTGGATAGCCGTATGCCATGCCTTCGGTCCGTAGGAGGATGACAAGGTTTCAAAAATGTCAATTTCGGGAGGCCATGAATCCCTGCCCGTCAGCCAGAAGGCATTCCAGTAGCCGATGGGACTTTCAGGCTGCTTAAAGCTACCTTCGATAAAGCAGTTTTTGTTGTAAAGTTTGTTTTCTATACTTACAACGCCAACATAGCCCTTCCATTTCTCCCATGTTTTTCCCCACTTATTGTAGTTTATACCTGTTTCACCGCTCTTGTCCTTAGGCCAGCCCGAAGCCTTTGTAGCCTTTAAGAAAAGCTCGCCGTTTTCAACAATTACGTTATTCTTTGTTATGAGACCCGAGTGATTATAAGAGTCATTAGTGGGGTTATTTCCCTTCCACGGATAATTTGTCCACCACTGTGAGGAAATCTTATCCCCGTAGAAGTTATCCGCCACATATTCACTTGCCTCACTCTTTAAGTAGAACATACCCTGTGCCTCGTTCCACTTCTTCCAGGGCTTCAAATCACCTTTTTTCTTATCACTTGTTGTATCATAAAGGAATTTATCCTCGTTATCCCTCTGAAGATATGTCCTGTAGGAATAGGTTTTTCCCGAATAGTAGCCTATATTTTCAACCTCTTCCTTTATAAAGGTTGCACGGGAATAGAAATCACCTGTATTTTCTATCTTTTTAAGGTAAAATGCATCACTCTCGGCAACAATATAATAGCCGGGCAGAGTCTGCGCCTCTAAGCTCACACCTGTGCCAATAAGTCCCTTTCTTTCAATAAATCTCGTAATTTTCGGGTCCTTATCTGCCGCAACCGATAAAATGCCGTCCTTTCCGTTATGATAAATATATCTGCCGTAATAATCCCCCGAATTAGTAGGATAATCGGAAAGCCTCACCGCCTCAAGTCGCACAATACCGTTTGCGGCATTGCCTGTGACGTTTTCGTCTCTGTCAATAGCACGAAGAGAAAAATCACTCAATTCCATTTCGCACTGAGCGCCTGCGCCGGTGTTTATAACTAAGGTATTTGCCTCAAGATAGGTCCATGTGGTGTTACGTGTCATTTCATCATCGGAATTTGAAAAATAAAGCTTCTGTGTTTCACGTGTTTCACCCTGCTCCGCAGTTATGTAAAAAGAGCGGTCAACAGGCGAAGCCTTAATTTCAAACCTTACATTTTCTCGCTTATTAAAGGAGTTTTCAAAAAGCGAAAGGGGATTTCCCTCATTAAAATAATTGCTCTTTATATAGTTAATCTTAAATTTGTCGCCATCGTTGTCAAATCTTAACTGAAGCGCAGCATAATTATCCGTATCCGCACCGCCTGTGATAATTCCGTCCGTAACCGATACACCGCTGTAATATACGTTACCTGTCATGTTAAGACTGAAGGAAAGCGCATAATCGCCTCTTTCAGGCGGCAAAGAGAGAGCTTTTTCAGCCATAACAGCACCTGCACCCATGAAAGGTGTCACTCCGCCAAAGGCTTTAATCTCCGAAATCCTTATCCAGCCTGAGGAGGAATCTGTCCTCTGGTAAAACTTGTATCTTATATAGCGTGCACGTGTTGCAGGTATATCGGCATACTGTATATCACTTGTTTTAACCGCATTGGTTTTTCCCAAAACCCGGGCAAAATTTTTGCCGTCCTCCGACACCTCTATCCCGAAGGTGTAGCCTCGCTCATTACCTAAATCAAAGCCTATACCAATCTTTGAAATATAATATTCATTACCTAAATCTGCCGTAAGATAGGCATTATTTTGGTCAGAAACGTCCTTTGCCGTCCATATTGTGGACATATCGCCATCCAGAACATTTGTATGATGGTTGTTTTCCTCAGGAGTCTGACTTGCACTGACCGTTGTAATCTTTACTTCCTCAATTACCGCTCTGTCCACAGCATCATGAAGGTAAATTTTGCCATTTTCCTCTTCGCCGTAGAGTCCCTCACCCAATGTGGGGGCATAATCTGTAAAGGTCATTTCATCCATTGGTAATATTTGCCAATTGTCCGCATTCTCCATCAGCACAGTGCCTGTATTATCCTTATATCCGTAGGTTTCAATCTCACCAATGCGGCACCATGCTCCGCCGTCCACCCTTCCAAAAAGATTAAGACGTATATATCTTGCTCTTATATAAGGCAGGTCAATATACTGTATATTATTTGTCTTTTTGCTCACAGCCTTTTGCGCAACAGTTGTAAAAGCTTCTCCGTCCTCGCTTGCCGAGACAGAATATATATATTCTCTCTCAATTCCCAAATCAAATACAATACCCATTCGGGAAAGAATATAATCATCACCTAAATAAATTGTAACATTTTCGCAGTTTTCTTCACTTGCACCTGAAACGGTCCATACGGTGGCAATATTGCCATCGGAAACATTTCCCGCACCGTTATTTTCTTCGGGAACGAAGGATGCAAAGGCGTCAGATGACGAATAGGGTATTTTAAGCTCTTCGCCCAATTTTACACTTTCACATTGTTCACTTTTATACGATGGCGAAAAGGGACGAAGATATCCGTCCCAGACATAAATTTCGGAATTTAAGCTTCCCTTGTAAGAAAACGCCGCCTTTTCACCCTTTTTCACAGTTTCCTTATAAGAAACCGCACTTTTTAAGGTTTTATCCGGATTATAGGATGCCACGCAAACCTTTAAATCTATGTCATTTTCCTCATTATTAAGGGTTTTTACTGTGTATATAATCTCTTCCTCTGCCTTTATACCCGAAAGGGAAACATCCACAGCATTTGCAGCTGCAGGCACAACCATAGTCCCTGTTATTAAGGCTAAGCACAAAATAAATAACGGGAATTTTTTCATTTTCATCATCCTTTTAACTATATAAGGCGGTGGGCATTGCCCACCGCCCGTCTTTTTTTAATATTGCCAGGACTTGAACCATTCCATACTCATACCAATACCGTATTCCGAGGGAAGGGAGGACTCCCAACCGCCGATACCTGTGTTGATAACAAGTACGCAACCGCCCGAAGAGTTCTGAACATTTACGATATCGCCTGTGTAGCGGGCATAAAGCTGGCCATCATAGTACATATCCATATAGTCGTAGCCCCAGTCAAGTGCATAACGGTGGAACTGAGTACGAAGGTTGCTTCCCCAGTACCAGCTACCCTGAGAAGAGGAGGATGACTTATGCATATTTGTATACCAACCGTGTGCACCTGCGCTACCGGAGGAGGACAGATATTCAAAAATATCTGTTTCGGGAGGCCAGGAATCTGCGCCCGAGAGCCAGAAGGCTGTCCAATAGCCGTAACCGCAGTTAGGCTGCTTAAAGGTACCTTCCATATAGCTCTGTCTCCAGAATTTTACGCTGTTATCATAGCCGTTATAGTTCTTATGAGGGCTGATTACGCCTACATAACCCTGCCACTTTTTCCAGCCACCGAAGCCATAGCTTGAAAGGTCAATACCTGTCTGACCCTTATTTTTACCGGAGTTACTCTTGGGCCAGTCATCGGAGCCTATCTTGTTAGCCTTAAGTGTGATGTTACCGTTCTTGACAGTAATCGCACTTTCACGACACAATCCATAATGATTGTGACTGTCGCCCCAAGGATACTGAGCAAGCCACTTGCTCTTATCAAGGCTTGTGCCCTTGAAGGAGTCACTTACTCTCGATGCTGTTGCTTCATTACGCTGATAGAAAATAGTTCTTTCACGTGAATGACGCTTCCAAACAACAGTTCTGCCGCTGTCATTATAAAGATATCTGTCTCTGTCGCGGTAGGAAGCATAGGAAACTGTCGATTTACCGTAACCCTTTGTATCAATCATACCGTCACGCTTAATGAATGTGGCATTTGCCTTGAAGCGCACAGTATTGCTGAAGGGCTGTACCTGAATCTGATTATCAGTTCCGGGCACGATAGTCAAGAAGTAACCGGGACGGTTTGCAACCTCAAAGGATACACCGTCAGGGTCCATAAGACCGCTTCTTTCAACAAATCTTGTGTATGCAGGGTCCTGCTTTTCGGCAAAGTCGCTTACTTCGTTGCCCTGATGGTGAAGCATATTACCTGTACCATGCGTCGCAACGAGACGGAACATACCGTTCAATGCACCCTTTACATTCTGTGTAAGACCAATATCAGTTACAGTAATATCACCGACATAAATATCGCCGAAGCCGCCGATACCTGTGTTGAAGGAAAGACAGTTAAGCTCCTTGCCAACCCAGTTTTCGTAGTTTGTTGACATATCAACAGTACGTGTCTGTACGTTTACACCATCGTCAATTGTAATTTCACTCTGATATTTTGTAGGTACAACCTTAATGGAAACCTTCCACGGAACACCCTTTGTGATAGCAGTATAGCTGCCCACCAATGCGCCGTAATCACCGCCGTTAAAGGTATTACCCGAGTATTTGTTAAGCTGAAGATTATTTTCATCTGCCTTTGAAGGTGCAAATCTTAACTGCATACCATAGCTTCCGTCAACGCCGTTACTAAGGCTGAATCCGCCGTATTCGTCTGCAACGGGAGCATAAAGTGTGAAATCAATTTTATATGCATTTCCGTTACCGGGAGTGGGGAATGAGGTATAAGCCATAACACCGCCGGCGCCATTAATTTCATCTGTAACTCTTCCCACTTCATCATAAAGGTGAAGTGCATCTCCTTCGATACCGCTCTCTATGGGTGCACCTGTAAGCTCTGCATAAAGCTTTTCGCCCAAAGAGCCTGCATATTCCTCTTCGCCCTTATCGTCGGCAATATTCTTGAAGGTCATATTACCGTTGTTTTCTTCGCTCATATCAATATGTGCAAGAGTGGTTTCCTTATATTCAGCCTGTTCCTTTTCAAAGTGAGTAACGCTCACTTCGTCAACATAAATTTCACTCTTTGCACCTGCACCTGTGTTGAAAACAAGCCACTTCGCCTCTAATCCGGACCACTGGGAAGGACGGGTCTGCTCTGCGGAGTTATAAGAGAAGTACATAGGCTTTGTTTCTGTGTTAATTCCGTCTGTAACTGTTATATCAGCTCTTCTTGCAGTAGCGTCAACATCAAGTGTAATGTTCCAGAGTCTGTCCTTTTCAAAGGCTGTGTCCATAAATCCGATAATAGAGCCTTCGTTGAAGTAGTTGCTTACAAGCTGACGAAGCTTAACCTTTTTGCCGTCATTAACATCTTCAAATCTTATCTGCAATGCCGCATAATGGCTAAAGTCGGCGCCGCCTGATACCATGCCGTCTGTAAGGGAGAAGCCTGACCAGTAGCTGTCAGAATTTTCGCCGTTTTCCATAACGGAGGGGATAAACATATTGAAGTTAAGAGAATATCTGCCCTTATCGGGAACAGTTTCATACTGCTTGGCAACCAGCATACCGCCGGCACCATTAACCTCGTCTGTATCTCTTCTTACATAGTCAACCATGTGAAGGGCGTTTTCACCCACGCCCATAGCCGCTTCCTGGGGAAGAGGCGCAATCTCTGCATAAAGCTTTTCACCAAGGGTAGGCTCGTAGCTTGTATTGTTTTCCTCTGTCATGCGGCGGGCATGCCATCCGTCAGCAACAGAAGAGTCGCTTTCTGTGGGAATAAGTGTTCCCTCATCATCGCTGAAGCTGAAAAGCTGAACCTCTTCGCCCATATCAACAGGCAAGGTTACGCCGTATGCTTCAATTTCTGAAATCTGAACCCAGTTATCACCGTCAGGCTCAACTCTTTCAATCATTGTTATTCTTACAAACTTACCTATAGTGTGCTCTACGTCAAAATACTGCATTTCATCCGAAAGCTCACTTGTAATTTCGCCTGTAACATCCTTATAATTATTGCCGTCACGGGACGTGGAAATCTTGAATACATACTGTCTTTCAAGTCCCATACCAAAGAGAACGCCAACCTTTGTAATAGTATGGTCGTACTTAAGGTATGCAGTAACAGAAGCCTCGCTTCCTCTTTTAACATCACGTGCAGTCCAGTATGTATCTGTGTCACCGTCAGCCGCAGAGGTAACTCTGTGGTCACCTTCAGGCTCGCAGGACGCAAATACCATGTCGGAGGTTATTGTAATCTGACCCTCCTCCAGTGTGCCTACAGGCACTTCATCTGATTTCACGGAATCAGCAACGGGCTGTAAGGTATTACCCTTCCAGAAATATATCCTTGCATATTCCCCCTGTGATGAATCATATACAACCTCAAACTCCTTTGTAACAAAAGAGTTTTCATCTGCATCAAGGTCTACCTTCTCTTTTTTTGCACTCTTTTCAATACCGTCACTGTTATAGACAGCAGAAATAACGGTTACAAACCCTTCTGCGGATGATTCGTTTGTAAAATCAGCCACACAGTAAAGCTTGAAGCCGTCTGTAAGCGCATCTGCAGACACAGACACCTTAAAATCATCTGATGCATTAATAACAGGTACCAAAGACAATATAAGCACAGCACAAAGAATAAAGCATAAACCTGTTCTTAATCCTCTTTTCATTTTACCCCTCCTGAAGTTCAGTATATTGATAATAATATCACAAAACAAACGGGGATTTGTTAAAGTTTTGTTAAAACCCCATTATTTTGGATTTTTTTAACGAATTTCCGTCATTCCGCCCATGTAAGGAACAAGAGCTTCGGGAATTGTAACAGAGCCGTCTGCATTCTGATAGTTTTCAAGTATTGCCGCAACTGTTCTGCCTACAGCCACACCGGAGCCGTTAAGTGTGTGAACAAGCTGAGCCTTGTCGCCCGCAGCTTCTCTGTATTTGATGTTTGCTCTTCTTGCCTGGAAATCCTCAAAATTACTGCAGGAAGAAATTTCAACATATCTGCCGTAGGAAGGCATCCACACTTCAATATCATACTTAAGTGCCGCAGTAAAGCCAAGGTCGCCAACACAGATTCTTACAACTCTGTAAGGAAGACCAAGCCCCTTCAATACGTCCTCAGCGTCATTTGTAAGCTTTTCAAGCTCTTCATAGCTCTGCTCAGGCTTTGCAAACTTAACCAGCTCTACCTTGTTGAACTGGTGCTGACGGATAAGACCGCGGGTATCTCTGCCTGCACTGCCGGCTTCTGCACGGAAACAAGCCGTATATGCAACGTGCTTTATGGGAAGCTGACTGCCGTCCAGAATTTCGTCACGGTACATATTTGTAACAGGAACTTCAGCAGTAGGAACGAGGAAATAGTCAGTATTACCAACCTTAAATGCATCCTCTTCAAACTTGGGAAGCTGACCTGTACCTACCATGGAGCTGCGGTGAACCATGAAGGGAGGGAAAATTTCTGTATATCCGTGCTTTTCAGTATGCATATCAAGGAAGTAGTTGACAATAGCTCTTTCAAGTCTTGCACCCAGGCCACGGTAAAGAGTAAATCTTGTACCTGTAATCTTTGCAGCTGTTTCGGGATCAAGAATATTCAGGTCCTTACCAAGGTCCCAATGTGCCTTAGGCTCAAAATCAAACCTTGTAGGCTCGGCAAACTTTCTGATTTCAACATTATCTTCATCAGTGTCGCCATCGGGAACATTGTCATTGGGAATATTGGGTATTGTGTACATCATATCGGAAAGCTTTTCTTCAACCTCCTTTGTCTGAGCATCCAATTCCTTAACCTTATCGGACAATTCCTTCATTTCAGCAAAAATAGCTGTTGTATCTTCGCCTGCCTTTTTAAGCTGGGGAATCATCTTGGAAACCTCATTCTGCTTCTTCTTAAGCTGTTCAGCTTCAAATACAAGCTCTCTTCTCTTGTTATCAAGCTCAAGAACTGCGTCAATATCAACGTTTTCTTTTCTTCTTGCCAAAGCTGCCTTAACCTTTTCTGTTTCTGCTCTGAGTAATCTGATGTCTAACATTTTTATACTTCCTTTCGATTGTCAATTAAAATGTTTCACGTGAAACAATCATAATTTATCCATAATATCTATAAGTCTTATCAGGTCATCCTCGGTGTAATAATAAAGCTCGATTTTACCCTTGGTTTCGCCTGTTATTTTAACCCTTGTGCCGAATTTTTCTTTAAGCTCTTTTTCCACGTCAGGATAAGGACGCCTATTTACCTTCTTTTCAGGTTTTTTCTTTGTTTGCCGGGCAAGATTTTCCATTTCACGCACCGTCAGATTATCCTTTGCGGCTTTTTTCGCCATTTCAAGACGTTTTTCGCCGTCCTCCACTGCAAGAAGAGCTCTGCCGTGACCGGACGTAAGCTCACCCTCCACAAGCATCATCTGAATTTCCTTCTCCAGAGAAAGAAGCCTGAGAGTATTGGCAATTGCAGGTCTGCTTTTACCAACCTTTTCGCTGACCTTTTCCTGAGTCAGGCCAAACTGCTCCACAAGAGACTGATAACCCATAGCCTCTTCAATGGGATTAAGATCCTCTCGCTGAAGATTTTCAACCAATGCAACCTCCGCCTGAGCAAGAGCATCATAAGAGCGGATAACCGCAGGAATTGTAGTTTTGCCTGCAATTCTCGATGCACGCCATCGTCTTTCTCCGGCGATAATGCGATATATACCATCATCACCCTTTGTTACGATAATCGGCTGAATTACACCATGCTGAGCAATAGAATTTGCCAGAAGCTGAAGCTGTTCAGGGTCAAAATGCTTTCTCGGCTGGTCGCGTCTGGGCTCAACCTCTGAAATTTTCAATTCCAGCACACTGTCAGTATTGTTTTTCAAAGAAGAAACATCTCCCATGTCAAACAATGCATCAACACCTTTTCCCATAGCCATTTAACGCACCGCCTTTCATTCCGCACCAAAAATCTCATCGGCTAAATCAAGATAGCTTTCCGAGCCTTTGGACGCTACATCATAGTATATAATGGGTTTTCCGAAGCTGGGAGCCTCAGAAAGACGAACATTTCTGGGAATCAAGGTCTTATAAACCTTGTTGGGGAAAAATTTTTTAACCTCTTCTATAACCTGTGCCGACAAATTTGTTCTGGAATCAAACATAGTCATAAGAATACCTTCAATTTCAAGGCTTGGGTTCATAACCTGTTTGACCTTCCTGATTGTATTCATCAGCTGCGCAACGCCCTCCAATGCGTAGTATTCACACTGGATAGGAACAATAACACTGTCTGCCGCCGTAAGAACATTTATGGTAATAAGACCAAGAGAAGGCGGTGCATCTATAAGAACAGTATCAAAGCTGTCCTTTACGGATAAAAGTGCATTCTTTAGCTTTGTTTCGCGTCCCATTTCGCTTACAAGCTCAATTTCCGCACCTGAAAGCGAAATATTGGACGGACAGACACTGAGGTTTTCAAAAGGTGTTTCCACGATAGCTTCGCCCATGTTTGCGCTTCCTATAAGAACATCGTAGACAGTCTTGTCGCATCTTCTTTTGTCAACGCCCACACCCGAGGTAGAGTTGCCCTGAGGGTCACAGTCCACAAGAAGAACTCTTTGCCCTTTCTTTGCAAGACATGCAGAAAGGTTAACCGCAGTAGTTGTTTTACCAACTCCGCCTTTCTGGTTAGCAATTGCAATAATTTTCATAGTTTTCCTAACCTCCGAACATATATGTGTACAATATTCGATAATATCATAAACTTATTATATCACATTTAAAGAATTTTTCAAGAAGATTTAACAAAAAAGGGAATGTTTCACGTGAAACATTCCCTTTTTATGTACGGAAAGCTTATTTTTCAAGCTTTATAACATATTCTATGTAATCGTCACCCTCTTTTTCGCATATAACAGGTGACATTCCGCTCTTTTTCAGCATCTCTATTGTCTTATTAAGGGTATTCTTAAAAAGTCTGCCTGTTTTTTCAAAGGATTTACATTCTTTCTTTATAAATTTCTTCTTCGGCTCGTTTTCGAGCATTTTTTGTACCATTTTTTCAGTTGATGCCACATTCATCTGCAGCTGGGCAACTCTTGATGCCGCCGCGAGCTGTAATTCCTCCGTAGGCAATCTCAAAAACGCTCTTGCATGTCTTTCACAAAGATTGGCGTCTGTTATAATCCGTCTTACACTTTCGGGAAGCTTCAGAAGGCGTATTTTATTGGCAACTGCCGCCTGACTTTTACCGAGCTGCTTTGCTACTGCTTCCTGTGTCAGGGAGTGGAATTCAATAAGACTCTGCATACTTTCCGCCTCTTCAAAAACAGTAAGCTCTTTTCGTTGCAGATTTTCAGTTATTGCGATAATTGCCGACTCCTTATCCGATATATCTACAATTAATGCAGGTATTTTTTCCAATCCTGCTATCACCGCTGCTCTCATCCTTCTTTCACCGCAAATCAACTCATATCCTCCCGGTGCCATCCTCACGGTTACGGGTGTAATAACTCCAACCTCTTTTATGGATTCAGCTAATTCATTAAGTGCAGTAAGGTCAAATCTCCGCCTCGGCTGAAAGGGATTAGGCATTATATCCTTTATAGGTATCTGTACACACCTTTTTCCATCCTCAACCTTTCCCATAACCATCCTGAACCTTTCCTTAAACTTGCCCGTCTTTTGTTCCTCCTGCATAGAAAAACCCTCCTGTGATTTCCTTTTTTTACCAATTATATCACAGAAGGGTTCAATTTTAAATAAAATATTTTCGCATTTTTCGCCTATTATAAGGGATTTTTCGACGGTGTACCCGCTTTTCTCGGATATAAAGACGGCGTTTTTCCGATTTTTTTTATAACAACGATTGTATGATTTAGTTCCAAAGGCTCTATTTTAATCTCATTTACTCTCTCAATTTGTCCTCCAAGAGTTTTAATAGCCTTTTTAGCTCTTTCAATCTCTTCCTGTGGCGCCGTTCCCTTCATTGCCAGAAAATAACCGCCCTCTTTAACAAAAGGAAGGGCATATTCACTGAGTACAGATAAATCTGCAACTGCACGGGCAACCGCAACATCGTACTTTTCGCGCATGGATTTATCTCTTCCGCCATCTTCTGCTCTCATATGAACTGCTTTGGCATTTTTAAGTTCTAATTTTTCAACAACAGCATTCAAAAAGTTGACTCTTTTGCCCAATGAATCAAGCATCGTGAAATTTACATCATCTCTTACAATTGCATTGGGAAGTGATGGAAAGCCTGCACCTGCACCGATATCAATCACATTTGCACCCTGTTTAAGCTTTCTTTCGCCCAAAAGAGTAATGGAATCAAGAAAATGCTTGATTTTAACCTCATAAGGGTCTGTTATGGCTGTTAAATTCATAAAAGAATTGTATTCCAAAAGCATATCCTGATAAATCTGAAACTTCTCCATCATGCTTTTTGTAATTTCTATATTGAATTTCTCTGCTTCTTCTTTAAGTATTTCCAAATTTTACCACCTCTTTGACGACAAGTAAATAAGAAGTACGCCGATATCCGCAGGGGATACCCCGGATATTCTCGATGCCATACCTACGTTTTCAGGCCTCATTTTGCTTAATTTCTGTCTTGCTTCCAATCTTAAGCCGTAAACCTCATCGTAGTTTATATCGGAGGGAATTTTTCTTTCCTCATTTTTCCTGAACTTTGCAACCTGGTCCTCCTGGCGCTTTATATAACCCTCGTATTTTATTATAATACCAACCTCTTCTTCAATATCACGGGGAAGAGAGGGACGTGTTTTATCAAAGGGTTCAAGGGATTTATAATCAAGCTCGGCGCGCTTTATAAGATCGCATATCTTTGCCCCGTTTTCAATGTCAGGTGAGCTTCTTTCTTCCAAAAATGCCTTAATTTCGGGAGTAGGACCAAGTGCAACACCCTTTAATCTTTCAATTTCCTCGTCAATTTTCTGCCACTTTTCCAAAAAGCGTCTGTAGCGGTCTTCGCTTATAAGACCAACCTTATATCCGATGGGAGTCAAGCGGTAATCCGCATTATCCTGACGGAGCAAAAGACGGTATTCTGCGCGTGATGTAAGCATTCTGTAAGGCTCATTTGTGCCCTTCGTTACAAGGTCGTCTATCAGAACTCCAATATAAGCCTCGCTTCTGTCAAGAACAATCTGCTCTCTGCCTAAAAGCTTCATGGAAGCATTTATACCTGCCATAAGACCCTGTGCCGCTGCTTCTTCATAGCCTGAGGTACCGTTAAACTGACCTGCACCGTAGAGATTTTCAATTTCCTTGAATTCCAATGTTGCAGAAAGCTGTGTAGGGTCAATACAGTCGTATTCAATGGCATAAGCACATCTCATTACCTGAGCATTTTCCAATCCCTTTATGGAATGAAGAACATCATCCTGAATATACTCAGGCATGGAGGAGGAGAGACCCTGAACATAATATTCACGGGTATTTAAACCCATAGGCTCCATAAAAAGCTGATGACGCTCTTTATCCGCAAATCGCATTACCTTATCCTCAATAGAAGGGCAGTATCTGGGTCCTACACCTTCAATCATTCCCGAATATAAGGGACTTTTATCAATATTTGTACGAAGTATGTCGTGTGTATCTTCATTTGTATATGTAAGATAACAGCATACCTTATTTTCTAATTTTTCACATGTTTCAAAGCTGAAGGGCGTAATCTCTTCGTCGCCGTACTGAACCTCCATAACAGAAAAATCAATGCTTTTTTCGTGTATACGGGCAGGTGTGCCTGTTTTAAAGCGCATAAGAGATATACCCATCTGCTCAAGTGATGCGGAAAGACCCTCCGAAGGGAACATTCCGTCAGGACCGCCCTTATAGCTTGTTTCACCAACAATAATTTTACCCTCAAGATATGTGCCGGTTGCTATAATTACAGCCTTTGCATAATATTTTATAAGAGTATGGATAGTCATTTCATACCCATCCTCTGTTTTTACCAATTCTTTAACCTCTGCCTGGCGGACGGAAAGGTTTGGTGTATCCTCCAGTAAAGCTTTCATCTCAATTCGGTACATGCTTCTGTCAATCTGTGCACGGAGAGAATGAACAGCAGGACCTTTACCCGTATTTAACATCCTCGACTGTATAAGCGTTTTATCCGCCAATGTACCCATACTTCCGCCCAGTGCGTCAATTTCACGCACAAGATGACCCTTTGCAGTACCTCCGATAGAGGGATTACAGGGCATATTACCAACCGCATCAAGATTAATTGTAAACATAACTGTCTTCATTCCAAGCCTTGCAGCCGCCAAAGCCGCCTCACAGCCTGCATGTCCGCCGCCTATTACGGCTACATCAAATCTGTTGTCCATAATTTCACCTACTTACCTAAGCAGAAATCCTTGAATATTCTGTCTACCACTTCATCATTAACGCTCATACCCTCAGCTTCGCCCAATTCGTTTGCCGCATCATGTATATCAATAACTGTAAGGTCCGAGAAAAATCCTTCTTCAAGGGTTTTTTTAGCATTTCTTATATACTCAAGAGCATTTTTAACAGCCTGACGCTGTCTTTCATTTGCAATCATTGCATTACTTTCAACGCCCATATCAAGAAGAGACGAAATTTTATTTTTAAGCACATCTATACCTTCTCCGTATTTTGCACTTATAGTTATAAAACCTTCCCTTATTTCATCAAATTCATCGCTTTTATTAAGGACACATATATTATTCTTATCTTTAATAAGCTCATATATTTCCTTTTCCTCATCTTTCATTTCTCTGCCGCATTCAGTTACAAAAATAACAAAATCACATTCAGCTATAAGCTTTTTTGCCTTATCTACGCCAATTTTTTCAATAACATCATCAGTTTCACGTATACCTGCAGTATCAAGGAAGTTTATAAGCACACCGTCAATTTCACATCTTCCTTCAATAACGTCTCTCGTTGTACCGGGAATATGTGTAACAATTGCCTTTTCTTCCTCTAAAAGACAGTTTAAAAGGGAGCTTTTACCTGCATTCGGCATACCTACAATAGCGCATCTTGCACCGTTTGAAAGATAAATACCTCTCTGAGCGCTTTTTAATAAAGCTTCAAGCCTTTTTTCAAAATCAGAAAGTATATTAACTAAGCTTCCGTCCTGAAAAGAGTCAATATCCTCATCAGGAAAATCTGTTGAAACCTGTATCATTGCAAGGCTTTTTATAATTTCGTCCCTTAAAGCAATGATTTTATCGGTTAAAGCACCATCAAGACGATTAATAGCCATAAATGCGCCTTTTTTCGTCTTTGCTTCAATAATATCATGAACGGCTTCTGCCTGTGTAAGGCTCATCTTACCGTTCATAAAAGCTCTTTTTGTAAATTCACCCTTATCTGCAAGGGAGCAGCCTGCATTCAAAAGCAAATCAAGTATTCTTTCTGTTACAATAACACCGCCATGGCATGAAATTTCACAAACATTTTCACCCGTAAAGGATTTGGGCGCACGAAAAACACTTACCAATACTTCATCAACCTTTTCATCTCCGTCCTTTATACTGCCGTGAAGGATAGTGTAGCCTTCTGCCTTTTCAATATCCTTCTTTGACGAAAAAATCTTCTTTGTTATGGTAAATGCCTCGGGACCGGATATTCTTATAACACTTATACCGCCTTTTCCGCGGGGTGTAGCTATTGCACAGATTGTATCCATAATTAACCTCATAAAAACAATAAAAGGCTGTTTTTTACAACAGCCTTTTTATTATTATTCTTCTGTTGTGACTGTCGTTTCTTCTCTCTTATAGGAAGAGTAATTTCTTCTGTAACCGCCTCTCTGAGCTTTTGAGGAGTTCTTGGAAGATACTACAATCTTTCTGTTTGGGTCTTCGCCTATAGAATATGTATTGATATAATCATAGGACTGAAGAGTAGAATGAATAATTCTTCTTTCATTAGGATTCATAGGCTCTAAAGTGATGCTTCTGCCTGTTCTTGAAACTGTACCTGCAATCTTTTTAGCCAGGTTAACAAGTGTTTCTTCTCTCTTTGCACGGTAGTTTTCTGTATCAAGATTTACTCTTACATAATCGTCTCTGTCCTTGTTGTATACAAGGCTTGTAAGATACTGAAGAGCATCAAGTGTGTCACCGCGTCTGCCTATAACGACACCCATCATATCGCCTGAAATTTCAATATCAAGGTTACCTTCTGTTTCCTTAACATCCAAGCTTGCCTCAATACCCATTTTACTGAGCACATTAATAAGATAAG
>JAFYPR010000102.1 GCA_017547445.1 Clostridia bacterium | reverse complement strand
AGGAGCCGCCAAACAGTCAGAAGCAGATTGGCACCAAATACTACAACTATGCACACGATTATGTAAACCCAACTTAAAGAATCTCCCGTGAGGAAAGTAACATTATAAGCTGGCTCCGGCGAAATTCCTCCCACACAATATTGCACGAGGCTTGTGTAAGAGAGGCATATATACCACTTTTTTGTTGATATGTCAACAATTAACATAGTCAAAGAAAAAGACGGCTTTCGCCGTCTTCCTTCGGAGGTAAATTTTATAATGAAACTCATCCTTTAAGCCTTGTTTTAATCGTTATCCTTTTCCCATTCGATAATCTTGCCGTCTGTTGCATTAATCTCAAAGCTGTATTCTACTCTCTCATGTCTGAATTCAATATCATAAACCTGTCTGCCATCGTCATAGCCAAGCCTTGCTTCTTCAAAAACAACATCGGCTTCCTTTAAACCTACCTTATCAAGAGCTATTTTCTTTGCCTTTTCAAGAGTGATTACACCCTCTGTCTTTTCTTCCTTCTTTTCAACAAGCTTCTCAGCCTCAATCTCCCATTCGGAAATCTTGCCTGTAACAGCATCAACCTCAGTATCGTATCTTGCTTCATCTGTCTTGAAATCTATTTCGTAATAAGCTCTGCCATCGTCATAGTCAAGCTTTGCCTTTGTGAAAACAACATCGGCTTCCTTTAAACCTGCCTTATCAAGAGCTATTTTCTTTGCCTCTTCTAAAGAAACCTCTGCTTCAGCCTTAACCTTTTCGTTCTTAACGGGTTTTTCTTCCTTCACCTTATCCTTCTTGTTGTCAGATTCAACGATAACGTCTGCATCCTTTACCAAGGACTCCTTGTCTGCAGGTTCAACAAGCTCAATTCTCTTTTCGTCCTGATACCAGTATACAGTCTTCCCCATAATCTCGCCGATTGCTCTTATGGGCAGATATGTTGTTCCTTCGTATAAAATGGGGTCAACTATTTTGCCCTCAACATCACGGAAGGTCTGCTTTTTGCCGTCTATCACAACCGTAAAGTCGCCTCTTAATTCGGCATCAATCTTCTCTACAAGGCTTTTGCTCATAGCTCCAACAGCGAAGCTCGATATCGCTATTACCCCCGCCAATACTAATGATAATTTCTTTTTCATGTTCATCTCCCTTTCTTTTATATAAATCAAAATATGATACTGATTATCATTTTCATTTTTATTATACCATAATTTCCTATCTTGTCAATAGGAAATTCAAAAAAAATTGCGATGAAAATTCATCGCAATTTTTAAAACTTATTCTTCTGTTGTTTCTTCAACAACCTCAGCTTCAACTACCTTGGGGCACATCTTACGGTATGCATTTACATATGTCATGTCCATATAAGGTGTTACCCAGATAGCGGCAATACCGAATGTAATGCCAACCAGAAGTCCCCATCCGATGAAGGAAAGGTCAAGCACGAACCATTCAAGCTTGTGGCCTTCCATAATTTCCTTAGATCTTCTGATAGCTTCAAGCGCGGGCATATCTTTATTTTCAGCCTTTATGTAGATTGCAAGGCGGTAAGAATATGACTTTACGATACCGGGCACGATAAGAAGCAAGCTCCAGAGCGATGTAAAAAGACCAACAAAGAAATAAGTCTTTATAGCACCCCACCAATCATGGAAGCCGTTAAACATATCGGAAACCTTGAAGTCATTGCCATCTGCAAGTGCAATACAAACTGCGATAATACCAAAATACATCGGATATGTAGCCATAGTTGCAACAATTGTGCCTACAGCAGGAATAAGTGCTCCCACCATACTAAACAACAATGCTACACCGAAATAGGCAAGATACATCAGGAAGAACTTACCTATTCTGCCGGATATCTGCGCTTTTGCCGCCTGTTTTAATTCAAATCTGTTCATAAAAATATCCTCCTTTATTTTTTATACCTTAATTTTACATTATTTATGCCTTTATGTCAATATTTTACACAAAAAGGACCTTGGCTATTCGTGCCAAAATCCTTTCCTTAATTGCTAATTACTAATTGCTAATTATCAAATTACACTCTTCCCGAAAAAGCCTTAACCTTTTCTTCCTTGAATTCCTTAAAGGTGCCGTTATCCAAATTATCCCTTATCTGCTGCATCAGATCATTATAAAAATGAAGATTATGCAAAACGCAAAGTCTCATGCCGAGCATTTCCTTCGCCTTGAAAAGATGCCTTATATAGCTACGGGAATAATTCTTACATGCAGGGCATGTACAGCCTTCCATGAGCGGCTTATCGTCACGGGCAAACTTGTTGTTATTAAGGTTTAAAACACCCTTGTCCGTAAACAAATTAGCATGGCGGGCATTACGACTTGTTATTACACAGTCAAAAAAGTCAATGCCACGGTCAACCGCTTCCAAGATATTAATCGGTGTACCAACGCCCATCAGATATCTTGGCTTGTCTTTTGGCATATGAGGCTCAACCGCATCAATAATCCTGTACATTTCCTCTGCACTCTCACCTACTGCAAGACCGCCTATTGCATAGCCGGGCAAATCAAGCTTCTTAATTTCGTTCATATGCCATATTCTCAAATCCTCATAAGTACCGCCCTGATTGATACCCCAAAGCATCTGATGAGGGTTAACCGTATCGGGAAGAGAATTAAGCCTGTCCATTTCCTTTTTGCATCGCTCTAACCAGCGGTATGTTCTCTCGCAGGAATCCTTAACGTATTTATAGGGTGCGGGGTTTTCGATACATTCGTCAAACGCCATGGCAATGGTGGAGCCTAAGTTTGACTGAATCTGCATGCTTTCCTCAGGACCCATAAAAATCCTCTTGCCGTCCACATGGGACTGGAAATGCACGCCCTCCTCCGTAATCTTACGAAGCTTGGAGAGAGAAAACACCTGAAAGCCGCCACTGTCAGTTAAAATGGGTCTGTCCCAGTTCATAAACCTATGAAGTCCGCCCATGTCCTTGATAAGGTCGTCACCGGGGCGGATGTGTAAGTGATAAGTGTTAGATAATTCAACCTGACAACCAACCTCTTTTAAGTCCAGAGAAGATACAGCACCCTTAATAGCCGCGCTTGTACCAACATTCATAAATACAGGGGTCTGTACAGTTCCGTGAACTGTTTCAAACTGCCCTCTTCTTGCTTTTCCTTCTTGTTTCAATAATGTATACATAAAATTCTCCTAACTGATAATCATACAATCGCCAAACGAGAAAAATCTGTACTTTTCCTCCACGGCAATCTTGTATGCATTAAGTATCTTTTCCTTATCACTAAGTGCGCTTACAAGCATAATAAGGGTGGATTTAGGCAAATGGAAGTTTGTAATCAAGGCATTTGTAATTTTAAACCTATAGCCGGGATATATAAAAATATCAGTCCAGCCTGATTTTGCAACCAGTCTGCCATTCTCTGCGGCACTTTCAACTGTTCTGCAGCTTGTTGTACCTATGCATATTATTCTGCCGCCATTATCTATTGTATCATTTACAAGCTTTGCACATTCTTCCGTTACAACATAATATTCAGAATGCATCTTGTGGTCACGAACATCGTCCACCTTAACGGGGCGGAATGTACCCAACCCTACATGTAATGTCAAAAATGCAAGCTTTACGCCCATTTCTTCAACTTCCTTTAAGAGCTCAGGTGTAAAATGAAGCCCCGCAGTAGGCGCTGCCGCACTGCCCTCATTTTTAGAGTACACCGTCTGGTACATTTCCTTGTCCTCTAATTTTGCGGTAATATACGGCGGAAGAGGCATTTCGCCCAATTCGTCAAGTACATTTTCAAAAAGTCCTTCGTAGAAAAACTCAACAACCCTGTTTCCGTTATCCAAAACCTCTTTAATCTCGGCAACTAATTTGCCTTCACCAAAGATAACCCTCACGCCCTCTTTGGCTCTTCTTCCCGGCTTTAAAATAACCTCCCATTCGTTGGTGCTTCGTCTTGTAAGGAGCAAAAACTCCATCGCTGCGCCTGTGCCTTCCTTAACACCGTAAAGGCGTGCAGGGATAACCCTTGTGTCATTTAAAACAAGGCAGTCGCCCGGCTTAAGGTAGTTCTTTACATTATAAAAATAATCATGTCCAACCTCGCCTGTTTCCTTATTAATCGTCATAAACCTTGCCGCCGCACGGTCAGAAAGCGGGTGCTGCGCAATCAGCTCCTCGGGCAGATAGTAGTCAAATTCTTCTGTGTTCATAGTCCTGTATCACTCCACTGTGTATCATCATATGCTTCATCATTTTCTTCTTCATCTTCCCAAGACTCCTTGGGCATTAACCATTCGGGCATTTCATCCGAAGAAGCGGCTTCATCTGCTTCTTCATACCAACCGAAGCCTGTCTCCTTAATGGTAATATCCGTAAAGTAGAAATTGAGAATGTCCTTATAGGTGTAGCCCTCAACTGCCATGGAATATGCACCCCACTGGCTCATACCCACCAGATGTCCCCAGCCGTGACCGTTAAAGGTGTAGTAAGCATATTCGTCTGCAAGCTCTTCTACAGTTCTTGTTCCGTATTCTATTTCATAAAGCCCCTGCGCACTAAGTGCATATCGGGGGTTTGTAACCGACACTGTCCCTTCTGAGGTAAGAACGTATACGGTTTTTTCTTCCGTTTCTTCCTTATACACAGGCTCATCCGTATGCTTCCGGATTTCAAAAGCGTTACTGTTTAAGGAAAGATAGCTTCTTACACTTGATTTCGTAACAATCTTTTCACCTCTGTCGCCTACAAAGGTAAGCCTTATAACACCGTTATTTCTGCTGATTTCGTCAATCCTTATATCCTTAAGGTTTCCGATATCAACGCCTCTTTCGGTTAATATTTTCTCAATTTCCTCTTTTTTATAGGTCTTTTCCCAGTTGTAGCGTGTTGCATATTCTTCCTTTTCGTAAATATCCTTTTTGCCTCTTAAGTACCCTTCTGCAGTTACCCATACATTTTCGCTGTCCTCGGTGTAGCCTCCGTCACAGGAAAAATAGTAAAGAGGCACAACCTTGCCATTATATTCCACCAGCACACCTGCCGTCTCATTAACAGCCTGCCTTGTTCTTTCGCCCTCGCCGTTTATGCCTGTATACACCTGACAATCCTGTGTTGCACAAATGTCAAAATTGTAGGAAGAATGCTTGCCTATATGCTTTATTGCAAAGTTACGTGCGCATACAGCCTGTGCCTTCAAGGCTTCTATAGGCCAGGAGGGGCTCATTTCCTTCCCGAGCACACCCATGAGATAGTCTTCCGTATTTACAACATTTACAATAGTCAATGTGTTGTTTTTATTTGCAACCTCAAACATACCCCTGTATGCATTATCATTGCAGGAAATAATGCCCCCGCTTGCAAGAAGCACAGGCGATGCCGTAGGATAGAAATAATCGCTTGAAATCAAGCCGTTCTCTACCGATATTTTAAACTTAACTCCCGCAGGCACCGTGCCTATGTATAAATTATAGAGAGTATCCGTCAGATAAATTTCGCTGTCAGAAGAAAACCATACCTCACTTTTGGAGCCGTAGCTGATACCCACACGCAGGGTATCCTTATATGCACCTTCCTCTGCAAACAATCCATCTGTACAGGTAAAAAGCATTATGAAAACTAAAATTAAAACAGTCAGTTTCTTCATTTTTACCGTCCTTGCTTGTCTCAATATAGGGATTTTTATCATAAAACAACAAAAACCCTTATATACTATACCATATCTTAAGGAAAATATCCACCCCTATTTTTTAAAATTTATTTGACAATAATTATTTGGAATGGTATTATATATTAAAGAATTTTTGGCAGTTGCCGAAATTTCTGTGCAAATCTATTTTTAGGTAAGGTAGTGTTAGACATGAACAAGAAATTAACAGTAGCCGTTGTAGGCGCAACAGGTATGGTAGGCAGAACTTTCCTTAAGGTTCTCGAAGAAAAGAAGCTCCCCGTTGATACATATTATCTCTTCGCATCCAAGAAGAGTGCGGGCAGTAAGGTTGAGTTTATGGGCAAGGAATATGTTATTGAAGAGCTCACAGAAACTTCCTTTGACCGTGGGATTGACATTGCCCTCTTCTCCGCAGGCGGTTCCATTTCTGAAAAGTTTGCTCCTATCGCTGCAAGCAAGGGCTGTGTAGTTATAGATAACTCCTCCGCATGGAGAATGAATGACGAAGTTCCCCTCGTTGTTCCCGAGGTTAACCCCGAAGATATCAAGTGGAACAAGGGTATCATTGCAAACCCCAACTGCTCCACAATCCAGGCAATGGTTGCTTTAAAGCCTCTTGATGACAAGTACAAAATCAAGAGAGTTGTATATTCCACATATCAGGCAGTTTCCGGTGCAGGTGTAGGCGGCTGGAATGACCTTGAAAAGGGCTTACAGGGTGAAGCACCCACAAAGTTCCCCCACCCCATCGCAGGTAACTGTATCCCCCACATTGATGTTTTCCTTCCTAACGGTTATACAAAGGAAGAAGAAAAGATGATTAAGGAAACAAGAAAGATTTTAGGCAATCCCGATATGAGAATTACCGCTACAACAGTTCGTGTTCCCGTATTTAACGGACACAGCGAATCTATCAACGTTGAATTTGAAAATGCATTCGACCTTGACGAATTAAAGGCTACTCTCGCGTCTGCTCCCGGTGTTGTTATCCATGACGACCCTGCAAATAACGTATACCCCATGGCTGTTACAGCAACAGGCACAGACGAAACATATGTAGGCAGAATCCGTCGTGACGAAAGTGTTGAAAACGGCGTTAACCTCTGGGTTGTTGCAGACAACATCAGGAAGGGCGCTGCTGCAAACGCAGTACAGATTGCTGAAAAGCTTATCGAATATATGAACTAATTTAACCGGAAAGGATTATTGCTATGACAAATAAGCCTATTTTCACAGGTTCGGGTGTAGCTCTTGTTACCCCCTTCAATCCCGATTTTTCAATTGACTTTGACACTTTGGGTAAGCTTGTTGAATATCAGATTGAAAACGGTACTGACTGTATCATCGCCTGCGGTACTACAGGTGAATCCGCAACACTTGACGATAAAGAGCATTTAAGCGTTATTGAATATGTTGTCAAGAAGGTTGACGGCAGAATTCCCGTTGTTGCGGGAACAGGCAGTAACGATACACGCCACGGCGTAGCTCTTTGCAGAGAAGCTGCCGCCTTGGGCGCAGACGGTCTTTTAACCGTTACTCCCTACTACAATAAGACTTCTCAGACAGGTCTTATCAAGCATTTTGATTTGATGGCATCTGCCTCTGACTGTCCCATGATTGTATATAATGTTCCCGGAAGAACAGGCTTGAATGTTCTCCCCGAAACTATGGCTGAGCTTAGCAAGCACGAAAACATCGTAGGCATCAAGGAAGCCAGCGGGAACCTTTCACAGGTTGCAAAGCTTGCCAGCCTCGTTGGCGATAAGATTGATATCTACTCAGGTAATGATGACCAGAATGTTCCCATTCTCTCACTTGGCGGCGTAGGTACAATCAGCGTTCTTGCAAACGTAGCTCCCCGCAAAACTCACGATATGATTGTGTCCTATCTCAATGGCGATGTTAACACAGCACGCGCTCTTCAGCTTGAAGCAATCGAGCTTATAGATGCACTCTTTGTTGAAACAAACCCCATCCCCGTTAAGAAGGCTGTAGAGCTTATGGGTCTTTGCCCCGGCACACTCCGTATGCCTCTTTACGAAATTTCCGATAAGAATCTGGAAATTCTTAAAAAGGCTATGACGAATTACGGTATTTTATAAGTTAAAACATAAACCAATGGGGACTGTCCCCATTGGTTATTTCATTAATTTGAAAGGTGATACAAATGACAAACATATTATTATCAGGCTGCTCAGGCAAAATGGGCAGAGTTATCGCATCACTGGTAAATGAAGATGAAAACGCCCAAATCGTAGGCGGCATCGACCTTATTGATGACTCGTCTCTTCCCTTTCCCGTGTTTTCTTCTCCAGATAAGGTGGATGTAGAGGCAGATGTTATAATTGACTTTTCTCACCCCTCCTGTCTTGAAGGTATAATGGATTATGCCGCAAAAAACCATATTCCCGCAGTTATCTGTACAACAGGTCTCACTCCGGAGCAAAAGGCATATATGGCATCAAAGGCAACCGAGACAGCCGTTTTCTTTTCTGCCAACATGAGCTTGGGTGTCAATGTTATTATCGACCTTGCAAAAAGAGCCACAAATGTTTTGGAGGATAACTTCGACATCGAAATCTTAGAAGCACACCATAACAGAAAGCTGGATGCTCCCTCAGGCACAGCCCTTTACATTGCCGACGCCATCAACGAAGCGGCTAAAGAAAAGAAGGAATATATCTATGACCGCCACAGTGTACGCAAAAAGCGTGACAAAAATGAGATAGGCATCCATGCTATCCGTGGCGGCACCATTGTAGGCGAGCATACAGTTATTTTCGCAGGAAATGACGAAATTATCGAATTAAAGCATACTGCCCTCTCCCGTGATGTTTTTGCCGAAGGCGCGATTGCCGCAGCAAAATTCATGGCAGGCAAAAAGAATGGCATGTATGATATGAACGATTTAATTTCTTCCAGATAACATAATAATACGATAGGTTAACAAAATTGCCCCGTCAAATTGACGGGGCAATTTTATTAACTTACCATTAACATACCCCTGCTTTCACAATTAACATTGAGTATAGTAAATTATTACTGTAGTCAAAAACAAAAATTTTAAGGAGAGTGATTTTGATGAAGAAAATCATAAGCATTTTGACAGCAGTAAGTTTGGTGGCTTGTTTTTTTATGGGTTGCGGTGCAAGCAAAAGCACAAGTAACGGCGGAACGGTTGCAACAGACGGTTCAACCTCGATGGAAAAAGTAATTGGCTATCTTTCAGAAGCTTACATGGAAGAAAATAACGCAGTAAAAGTAACATACAATCCTACAGGCTCAGGCTCAGGTATCAAAGCAGTTCAGTCAGGAAGCTGCGATATCGGTCTTGCAAGCCGTGATTTAAAGCCTGAAGAAGCAACAGACCTTAACGGCACAGTAGTTGCTATCGATGGTATTGCAATGATTGTAAACAAAGAAAATCCTGTTAAAGACCTTTCAATCGAGCAGATTGCAGCACTTTACAAAGGTGAGGTTACAAATTGGAGTGAAGTTGGCGGAGCAGATGCACCTGTTGTACTTATCGGCAGAGAAGCCGCATCTGGCACAAGAGATGGTTTTGAATCTATAACCGATACTGAAGATGTATGTAAATACAATCAGGAGCTTACGTCAACAGGCGATGTTGTTCAGACTGTATCGTCTAACCCGAACACAATCGGTTATGCATCACTTGCATCTGTAAAAGATACTGTAAAGCTTATCTCGGTTGAAGGTGTAACTCCTTCTACTGAAACAATTCAAAACGGCGAATATAAGATTCAGAGAAACTTTGTAATGGTAACAAAGAAAAATGCTAAACTTTCACCTGCAGCACAGAGCTTCTTTGACTTCGCAACATCAAGTGCGGCTGATGAATGGATTATTGCAGCAGGAGCAGTTCCTGTTAAAAGATAATAAGAGAGTCTTTTCAGGGAATGTCAATAATACGGCGTTCCCTTTAAGGCTATCTGTTAAAATTTATTTATCAGAAAGGATGGTGTAAATGAGCAAAATAAAAAAATCATCCGTAATGCTTGAAAATGCAATGAATTGTATTTTCACAGTTTGCGGATTTCTGACAATCGCATTCGTACTTTTAATTACGGGATTTCTTGTTGTAAGCGGACTTCCTGCAATAAAAGAAATTGGACTTATTGATTTTCTGTTTGGTACTACATGGGCATCAACGGCACAAACTCCTTCATACGGAATTTTACCTTTCATATTAACCTCCATATACGGAACTTGCGGAGCGATTATCATAGGTGTACCAATCGGAATCTTGTGTGCCATATTCCTTGCGAAAATGTCTAACCCTAAACTTTCAGGAATTGTAAGCGGTGCAGTAGATTTGCTTTCGGGTATTCCTTCAGTTGTGTACGGTCTTGTAGGTATGATAATCATTGTACCTCTTGTACGGGAAACATTTAATCTCCCTGATGGTGCAAACCTTTTCTCTGCGATCATCGTACTTACGGTTATGATTTTACCATCTGTAATATCAGTATCAGAAACAGCAATCAGAAGCGTACCGAAAGAATACGAAGAAGCATCGTTGGCACTTGGAGCAACTAAAACAGAAACAGTATTTAATGTAGTAGCTCCTGCTGCGAAAAGCGGAATACTTACATCGGTTGTACTTGGTATCGGCAGAAGTATCGGCGAAGCCATGGCAGTTATGATGGTATCGGGCAATGTTGCAAATATGCCGGGAATGTTCAAGAGTGTTCGTTTTTTAACAACCGCAGTTGCAAGTGAAATGTCATATTCATCAGGACTTCAGCGTGAAGCACTTTTCTCTATCGCATTGGTAATCTTTATATTCATAATGCTTATTAATATCGGACTAAATTTATTTGCTAAGAAGAAAGAGAGGTAAAAAGGTAATGCATGAAAAAATATCTGTAAAAAGAAAAATCAAATGCGGAATTTTGAATGGACTGATGTACGTATCTGCCGGACTTATCTGCCTTATACTTCTCGGCTTAATCGGATATATATTATACAGAGGTCTCGGAAATATTTCTTGGGAATTACTCTCAACTAAGCCAAGCCTTATCAGAGGAACAACAGGCATACTTCCCAATATATTAAACACTCTTTATATTATTCTTATAACCCTTTTGATTGTGCTTCCTATCGGTGTAGGAGCCGCTATTTATTTGAACGAATATGCAAAGAACAAAAAAGTTGTTCGCATTATCGAGCTTGCAACAGAAACGCTTTCAGGAATACCCTCAATCATATATGGCTTGGTGGGTATGCTGATATTTGTTCAATTCTTCTCGCTTGGAACGAGTCTGTTAGCCGGTTCACTCACTCTCGTTATTATGACTCTTCCCACCGTTATCAGAACAACACAGGAAAGTCTTAAAACAGTTCCGAACGGATACAGAGAAGGTTCTCTTTCGTTAGGTGCAGGAAAGTGGTATATGATAAGAACTGTCGTACTGCCATCTGCAGTTGATGGGATTGTTACGGGTTGTATATTGTCAATCGGAAGAATAGTTGGTGAAAGTGCGGCACTTCTCTTTACCGCAGGTATGGCAAATGAAGTTTTAGGTATTTTAGATGCAGTAAAGCCGGGTAACGCAGGTTCATCACTTACGGTTGCACTTTATATGTATGCAAAAGAGCGAGGCGAATTTGAAATTGCCTTTGCAATAGCGGCAATACTTTTGGTGCTTACCTTTGTAATCAATCTAAGTGCAAAGTTTACTGCTAAAATGCTAAAGAAGAAAGGAGCAAAATGATGGGAATTATTACAACAAAAAATCTCAACTTGTGGTACACTACAAACCACGCCTTAAAAGATATTAACTTAGAGCTTCCCGAAAGACAGATTACTGCTTTAATCGGTCCTACAGGATGTGGTAAATCTACATTTTTGAAAAGTCTTAACCGTATGAATGATTTAGTGGAAGGATGCAGAATTGAAGGCAGAATCTCTCTTGATGATGTT
>JAFYPR010000101.1 GCA_017547445.1 Clostridia bacterium | reverse complement strand
GGTTACGGGGGCACCTACAGGAACAAGCGTCATTGAAAAAAGTGCACACGTCATAACACCATTTTCATATTGTTTTCTAATATCCTCGCAAATCTCATCAATATGCTCGGGTTGATTATATGAAACGATAGAATACAAATGAAGTTTGTTTTCCACAACAATCGCTCCTTTTATTACCAGAACAAAGGTTCAAATCCTTTAAGCTTATATATTGCCTCCGCAAAATAATAATCTGCGTAGATGATATTTTCATTCTGATGTTCTACGCCATAGTAGGAACCGCTTGCCTTGTCAACTATGAAGTCGGTGTCTTCTGACCAGTCGGCGTGTTCCTTTTCAATAGCCATAAGCATATTCATTGCTGCTTTAATATAAAGCTTCTTTTCGTATTCGGGAACAACCTTTGCTATTTCGATAAGACCGCAGGCAGTTGCACAACCGGCACTTGTATCGTAAATAACGGGTTCCTCGGGGCAACGGAAGTCCAGCATGGGAATCCAGGTATCACACACAGCGCTGATAAAGTAGTGTGCCGCACGCTTTGCCGCATCGAGGTATTCTTCCTTGCCTGTATGTATATAGCTGAGAACAAAACCGTAAACAGCCCACGCCTGACCGCGTGACCAACAAGAGCCGATACCGTAGCCCTGACCTCCAAGTTCACCTGTTACTTCACCTGTTTCACTGTCACGAACTACAAGGTGACGGATACTTCCGTCAGGACGCAGATGATTTTTCAGGGTGTTGTCAGCGTGCATTATTGCAGCCTGCTTGAATCTGGGGTCTTCATATTCACGTGATGCCCAGTAAAGTATGGGAAGATTAAGCATTGTATCAATAATTGTAACACCACTACAATCGGGATGGAAGCTATGCTTGTTCCACGCACGGATAAATCCGCCTACGGGATTGAGTCTGCTCATAAGATAGCTTGCCGCCAAGCTCTGACGAACACGGGATTCATCATTTCCCGTAAGAGCATAGTTGGGACCCGATGCCAAACGCCAAATAAAGCCGGTGTCATGGCTTACACGGTCAAAATTCTTGAAAGCGTCATCAAGAAGCTTTTCACAAGTTTCTGCAGTTTTGCGGTAATCCTCATTCTTGGTACCCACATACATAAGCCAGTTAAGACCGGGCCAGAAGCCGTTTGTCCATGCATTTATTCCGCCATCTTTTTTGGTGTCATCATGCATATGGTTCTTTGTCCACATGGGAAATTTATCATTTGAACGAAGGGTAACCTTTGAAAGCTTTTTATCAAGGTTTTCCCACATTTTGTCAATCCAATTAATTTGTTCCTCTGTTAAGTACTTTTTCATAATCAAAAACCCTTTCTTTCAGAAAATATTATCTTAATTGTACCCCATTAAAAAATGTATGTCAACCGACATTTGTCTTAAAAAGGTGCAAAATAATGTTGTTTTTAGAAAAATTAAAATAATTTTGTTTTGTGCAATAACACTTTCTAAATTGTTTTATTCAAGTGTTGCTGTTTCCTGCAAAGGGGTTGATGACATGTTATCCCACACGAAGGCTTTAAGAGTGCACCCTTTTACATCGACACCGTTAAGATCTATAAATGCATACACCTGATTTGATGGAATATCCTTTGTTCCGATATTTATTACAGGGGAATTTGCATTATATGAAACTTTCTTAAGGCTTCCGTCTGCCCCGTAAAGAGCCACTGCTACCGTTGCACTTACATCATTGGGGAAACCTGCCTTAATAGCAGTTGCATACAGTTTCTGAGCAGAAGTTTCTTCCACAACTTTTATAAGAGCACGCCCCTGTGTTGCTACAATCACGGCATTTTCAGGAGCCGGAAGAGAAACTTTTTGCGCCTTCACAACTGTAGTTTCCGAAACCTTTGTTTCTCCGTCAAACACTGCAATAGTTACGCTGTCTGTAACAGGAATTACATCAAGAGCAACAAAACTTGCCTCGGTAAGCTTAACCTGTGCCGTTTTCACAACATTGGCACCTGAGGCATTCACATAGGAACCAATCTCAATTGTTTCCTCATCGGTATGTATTGAATCCTTCTCAGATGCGAGAATCGGAAGTCCGCCGTTAATACCGAAGTCCTCTGCAAAATTTCCGCCTAAAAGCTCTGCTGTAAGAGCATCGGGTGAAACTCCCGTGCCAAGTGCAGTTTCCGTTTGCACCACAATTGATGTATCATCAGAAGTGTCATCGGGAGTCTGGTTGTTATCCGTTGTTGTAATCGGTTTACTGTATGCAATTGCGCTTTTGTCTGTACTGTAAAATCCCGGACTTTTGCTGCTGTGAGCTTTTGATTCGACGTCAGTTACAAAAAGCTGTGCAGTGTAGTTATTATAAATGGGAAGCGCTTCTGCGCTGTAAATGTCTTTTCCGGAATAAGTAACTTCCGTTTTTGTCACATCATCTTCTGTGCCTTCTATCCCGTCAGGCCCCACATCGGTGATTGTAACTGTTTCCTTGTATTCTCCGACGCCATCATTCATGACACGGATATCTCCGGTGTTGTAAACCGGTAATGAGGCATCACTCCTTGCCCTACCTCCGATTGCGATACCTGCCGCAAAAGCGTTATCAGTTGTTCGTGATACCTCTTCATCGTAAGTATTTTGAACTGCCACCGCAGTAATATCACCTGTATTATACGCCGAATTTGTAACATAAACTTCCGAACCTGCAAAACCTACAATACCACCTACATCGCCATATGCCACTATATCGCCACTGTTTGAGCAGTTCTTGTACAAATGTTTCTTGCTGTTCATTGAGCCGAATATTCCACCTACGCGGCGGTAGTTGGGCGCAAAAATTTTTCCGCTGTTTGTGCAGTTTGTAAGGACTGTTCCGTCAGTAATATTGACGTGATAAGCGGTACCCACAATGCCCCCGATGCCATGATTATTCGTTGTGCCTCCCGCCGAGGCAGAAGTAGTGACGTGCGCGCTCTTATACTTGGTTGTATTTCCTCCCGAAGGATATCCTGTAAAATTATCCATGTCCACAGCCGAATGACAGTTTATAATATTCACATTGTATGAACGTGCCACAAATGTTCCGTAAACCGCAAACCAACGCTTTGAAGTTTGCGCCCTGGTATCAATCTGTGCCTTTCCCTGTATGTAGCAATTTTTTATAGTTCCCGAGCTTCCGTTCGACACAAGAACCGCACCAAGTGTCGTTGCACTTGTGCCCGGAGATGCGAAATAGCAATCCACATTAACCATATTAAGGTTTTTGACACAGCCTCCGTTAAGGCTTCCTATATATCCGGGATTATAATGTTCCGAACCTGCTTTATAAGTATAGTTATATATGGTGTGCCCCATTGCATCAATAGTACCGGTATAAAGCAAAAGTGTTTTAGATGTTTCACCGTTCACAGATGAGTTTACAGCCAGTCTGTAGCTTCCAAAATGCTTTGATCCAAGGTCTATGTCCGATGTGAAGCGTGCATTAAGACCTACTGCCAAAGCACTTGTTGTTGCAGTAGTTTCAATATAAGAACGGCAAAGTTTACCAAATGCGGCAAAATCTTCCGCGCTTCCGATTTCGTACCACACAATGCCATCTTCAACCACACAGGTAAGTGTATCGGTACACTCTACTGCATCAACTGTCTGTGG